>OMJT01000150.1 GCA_900299415.1 Opitutales bacterium | reverse complement strand
CCGCGCCCTCGCCAACCTCGAGGGCCTGCCGGCGCCGGTGCGGGACTTCGTCTCGAACCGCATGATCCTCTACTCGGTCCTGCTGATCATCCTCATGATTGCCCGTCCGCAGGGCCTGCTCAACTTCGCCGGCCACCGTGCCCGGGCCAGCCGATGACCGCCCCCGTCCTCCAGCTTGAAAAGGCCACCCTCCGCTTCGGCGGACTCACTGCGGTGAACGCCGTCGACTTGTCCCTTGGCACCAACGAGCTCGTCGGTCTGATCGGGCCGAACGGCGCCGGCAAGACCACTGTCTTCAACCTCATCACCGGGATCTACGCACCGAGCTCCGGCCGCGTAATTTTCCAGGGACGCGACCTCGCCGGCCTGCCGGTCAACCGCCGGGTGCGCGCCGGGATCGCCCGCACCTTCCAGAACATCCGGCTCTTCGGCGGGCTGAGCGTGGCCGACAATGTCCGCGCCGCCTGCGACGCCCACCGCACCACCGGACCGTTCCAGGCCCTCGCCCGCACGCCGGCGTTCCGCGCCGACGAGGCCCGCATCGACCGGCAGGTCGACGAGCTGCTCGGGATCTTCAAACTCGGCCGGTTCCGCGACGCGCCGGCGGCCGCGCTACCCTACGGCGAGCAGCGCCGGCTCGAGATCGTGCGCGCCCTTGCCACGAAGCCCCGGCTGCTCCTGCTCGACGAGCCCGCCGCCGGCATGAACCCCACGGAGAAGGCCGAGCTCAGCCGCCTGATCCTCCAGATCCGCGACCAGTTCTCCCTTTCCATCCTCCTCGTCGAGCACTCGATGAAGGTCGTCATGGGCGTCTGCGAACGCGTGGCCGTGCTCGACTACGGCTTCAAGCTCGCGGAGGGAAGACCGGCCGAGATCCAGGCGGACCCGAAGGTGATCGAGGCGTACCTCGGGGAGGAGAAGCATTGATGCTCACCGTCACCGACCTGCACGTCTCCTACGGCGTGATCAAGGCCCTCGACGGGGTGTCGTTCACCGTCGGGGCCGGCGAGATCGTCACGCTCATCGGCGGCAACGGCGCGGGCAAGACCACTGCCCTGCGCACCATCTCCGGCCTGCTCCGGCCCGCCGGCGGACGGATCGAGTTCTTGGGGCAGGACATCTCCCGGGAACCCGCCCACGGGATCGTGGCCCGGGGCCTCTGCCACGTGCCCGAGGGCCGAATGGTCTTCGCCAACCTCACGGTCGAGGAGAACCTCACCATGGGTGCCTACCTGCTCCGCGACCCGGCCAAGGCCGAAGCCAACCGCGAGTACGTTTTCGGGCTCTTTTCCCGGCTCAAGGAACGCCGGAAACAGACCGCCGGCACCCTCTCCGGCGGCGAACAACAGATGCTCGCGATCAGCCGCGCCCTGATGGGGGAGCCGAAATTCCTGATGCTCGATGAGCCCTCGCTCGGCATCGCGCCGCGACTCGTGACCACGATCTTTGAGCGCATCGTCGGGATCAGCCGCGACCGCCGCCTGCCCATCCTGCTCGTCGAGCAGAACGCCCGCCTCGCCCTCGAGATCTCCCGCACCGCCTACGTGCTCGAGAGCGGCCGCGTCGTCATGCACGGCCCCAGCGAGGAGCTCCGCGGCGACCCGCGGTTACGGGCGACGTATCTGGGTGGCTGAGGCCCGAGCAGCGACCGCGGCCGGAGCCTAATTTTCCCGCTGCAGTTGCCAGAGTTGCCGGGCCTTCTTGATCGTCTCCGCCAGCACCGGCGGTGTCAGGGCCTGCTTCGGGTCGTCGCCGATGCCGTGGTTCGGGCTGACGTGCGCCTCGATGCAGAGCCCGTCCGCGCCGTAAGCGACGGCGGCCAGCGCGCAGGCCGGGACGTATGAGGCCTTGCCGACCGAGTGCGAGGGATCTACGACCACCGGGGCCCAGGTCCGCTCCTTGAGCAGCGGCGTGATGCACTCGTCGGGATGGTTGCGGTAGCCGTCCGGCGCCGGCGAGGTGCCCCGCGGACAGAGGATCACATTGGGATTGCCAAAGGAGGCGATGTACTCCGCCGCAGAGATAAACTCTGCCAGCGGGCCCATGTGCAGGCTGCGCTTGAGCAGCACCACGGTCGGGCGGTTCGCCACCGCCCGGCCAATTGCGCTAAGCAGCGAGTAGTTCAGCGCATTGCGGGCGCCAACCTGCAGCATCGGCACACCCGCATCGAGCGCGCTCGCCAACTGACGCTCGTCCATCACCTCGGCATCGACCGGCAGGCCGGTGCGGCGGTGGGCCTCCATCAGGATGTCGAGCGACTTGGCGTCACCTTGGAATGAATAGGGATTTGTGCGCGGCTTCCATACGCCGCCGCGGATGACATGTGCCCCGGCTTCCTTCACCGCGGCCGCCGTCTCGTAGAAATAGTTCGGGTTCTTCGGGTCGATCGTGCACTGGCCCGCGATGACGAGGAGCTGCTCGCCGAGCGTGACACCCCCAATGGCGATGCGGTGCGTCGCGAGGTCGGAACGCCGGTCCATCAGCTTGAAGGGCGACTGGATCCGGTCGATGCGCTCGATGTAGTCGAGGCCCTCGAGCCGGTTGATCATCAGCTCGTCGCGCTCGTCGCCCACGATCGCGTAGATGGTCCGCACCGCCCCAATGATCGGCTGCACGCGGCAGTTGAACTCCGCCACTATGGCGGTGATCTCGGCGAGTTGGGCGTCGGTCAGGCGGTTCGACTTGGGCAGAATCATGGGACGAGGGGAATGTCAGGCGGGCGGGCGGCTCCGGTTGGTCGACTGCCACGCGAGCATCTTCCAGCCGGCGGCCTCGCGCCACCAGACGGCAAGAAAGACCAGGTCGAGGTTGAGCACAACCCCGAGGTCATTGCCCTTGGCCAGCAGGCGTCCCTCCATCAGGGCCAGGCCCGGCCCGATCGCCCGGAAGGAGCGCTCCGCGTACTCGAGCGAGGTCCAGGTGAGGCTGCGCTCGGCATGCACGCGGACCAGCTCGGCGCGGGTGTCGACCCGCCCGATCGAGTGGCCGAAGCGCAGGTCCGCCGAACATACCTCCTCGAGCCGGGCGCCGTCGCCCGCCCGCATGGCCGCGAGGCGCTCGTCGTCCCGCGCGGCGAGCTCCGTCTTCCAACCGGGAGCAAAGCCCCACTCTGGCGACTCAATCGGGCGAGTGCCGGGGGTGAACGGGGGACGGGACCAGAAGGCCATGTTTCAGCGCGCGGCCGGCGCCGAGCCGTGACCGAGCGCGTTGAGGCGATCGCGATCGAAGCCCGCGGCGACCTTGTAGCGCTGCGCGATCTCCTCGAGTTCGCGGCGGGGGATGACGTCAGCGATGTCCTTGAAGCCGCTGGGCGCCCGCTGCTCGGCGAGCTGCATCACGATCTCGGGGCCATGGCGGCGGTTGTTGAGCACGATCTGCGAGGTCGGCTGAAGGCGACGCGACTCGTAGTCCTGCAGCGCGGCCACCGGGTCGGAGTTGGCCCCGAGTGCGGTCGCGAGCGCCGCGGCGTCGAGGATGGCCTGCGAGGCGCCGTTGGAGCCGACCGGGTACATCGGGTGCGCGGCGTCGCCCAGTAGGGTGACGCGCCCGAAGGACCAGCGCGGCACGGGATCGCGGTCGACCAGCGGGAACTCGTAGACCTCGGCCGCGCCGGCGATCAGCGCGGGCACGTCGAGCCAGTCGAACTTCATGCCGGCGAACGCCGGGGCAAACTGCCATTTGTCGGCAAGGCGGTTCCAGTCGCGCGGGATCGGCGCCTTGTCGCCCCCCACCTGCAGCTCGGCGATCCAGTTAATCAACGCCCGGCCACGGGCCGCGGCGTCGGGGCAGATTGGGTAGGCCACGAACTTCACGTCCGGGTTGCCGGCCATGATCATCGTCCTCCCCGTGAGGAAGGGCGAGGCCTCGGTGACGCCGCGCCATAGAATGCGACCGCCGAAGGGCGGCGTGGTCTCGCTGGGATAGAACGCACGCCGCACCACGGAGTGGATGCCGTCCGCCCCGATCAGGATATCACCCCGCACCTCGCCGACGGGCTCGCCCGTGACGCGATCGGTGAAGCGGGCCGTCACGCCTTCGGCATCCTGCTCGAAGCCGGCGAGGTGGTGCCCGGTTTGCACCTGGTCGCGGCCGAGGGTGGCGACCGCGGCGTCGAGCAGCAGCATCTGCAGCCGGCCGCGGTGGATCGAGTATTGTGGCCAGTGGTAGCCCGCACCGCGGCCGCGCGGCTCGCTCCAGATCAGCGAGCCGAACTTGTTGTAATAAGCCAGTTCGCCGGTCGCAATCGAAGCGGCGGCCAGCGCGGGATCGAGCCCGAGAATCGTCAGCTCGCGGACGGCGTGCGGCAGCAGGTTGATCCCGACGCCGAGCGGCTGGATCGCCCGGACGGACTCGTGGACGCTGACCTCGAATCCGAGGCGGTGGAGATGCAGGGCGGCGGTCAGGCCGCCGGGGCCCGCCCCGATGACGATGACCTTCATGCCGGATCAGGGCGCCGTGCTCTCGTAGGACGACGCCTTGTCCACGGGGCCGCCAATGTACTTGGCGTAATTGGGGTACGACACGAGCGGCATGCTACGGTCACCCGCGGTAACGACCAGGGTCTTGGCCGGCGGCTCGTTGCGTTCCACCCAGGCGGTGAGATAGGCGAGTCGGTCGTAGGTGTTCGGGATCGCGAAGGCCGTCATGGCCTGGCCGTCGCCGTTCGTACTGTAGCTGCGGCCGGTGAGGCCGTGGTTGGCCTGCGGAATGACAAACAGGCGGGCAAAGGCATCCACCGTGTCGCGGCCCATCTTGTCGAGCACCGCCTGGTAGTAGTCGAGCTGCGCACCCGGCGAGGCTAAGGTGTCGTCAGTGCCGATGGTGACGATCATCTTGCCGCCGCGACGGTAGAAGGCGGAGAGGTCGGGATTGGTCGAGTCGAGCCACTCGGAAAGCTGCTGACGACGGGCGTTAAGCGGTCCGCCCTCCACGTAGTCGAGCGGATTGGCCGCGAGGTTCCGCATCAGGAATCCCGTCACCCCGAGGACACCGAGGTGAGTGTGCATCGCAGCGTCCTCCGCCGCCCCTTCCTGGCCCCGGTACCGGCCGGGAAGGATCAGGCCGCTGCCGGACGGGTCGGTGTTGGGCACCCACATCCCGAAGCTGGAGACGCCATTGGCGAGCGGCGTGGCGAACTTGTAGCGACTGTAGACCAGCTTGAGGGTGGCGATCTGGCCATCGGAGAGCTTGGCGTTCGCCGAGGTGTCAGCTGGGTCGGGATCGACCCCGTTCGGGGCGCGGAGCGCAGACCACGGATTGCGGTTGGGGTCGCCCTGCGTGAGGTCGAACAAACGGCGTGCGGCAATATAGTTGTTGATCACGCCGTCGGCCAGGCCGTCGAGCTTGTCAGCTTGGCGGATGAACTCACCGCGGATGGCATTGACCTTCGCGGGCGTGACCCAGTTCGCGAGGGGCTTCTCCTGGATCCGGATCAGCTCCGGCGCCAGCATGAGCGAAGAAAAGTTCACAATCGGCACGTTAGCGATGATGCCGTCGTAATCCGCCGGGTAGCGCTGGGCCACGGTCAGCGCCTCGCGCCCGCCCTGCGAGGTGCCGATGTAGTAGTTGAAACGGGGCCGTTCGCCATAAACCCGCTCCAGGATGACCATCACGGCGTCATGCGTCTTCTTCATCTGCATGTACCCGAGGTTTCGAATCGCCTCGTCATTCAGGGCCCAGTCATCATTGGCGGGATTCGCGCCACGTCCGCCGCCGCGCGGGGCGCCAGCGGCCACATTGGCCGCGGCACCGGTCGCTGGGGCTGGACCACCTGGAACCGTCGGGGCTGCCTGCGCCACGGGTGCACCACCCGGGGCTCCGGGTCCCCCGGCCGCGCCGGCGCGGCCGCGTCCCGCGCCGCCCGCCTGATGTCCAGAATCGCTGCCGTACTCCGCGTAACCGGGTTCACCCCCGCGTCCCGGGGTCACCGTGATAGTGCCGTTGTTGCCGCTGCCGCCACGCTGGATGGAGCGATGGTTCCACGAGGCGGGCAGGATGACCCGGAAATTGATCATCTTCCCATTCGGGTCAACCGGGGCGATGGCACCGTCGATTGAGGCAAAGGCCTCACGGGTGTCCGTCGCCTCCACCCATTGCGCGGGCTGGAGGGTCACACCGCTCACCGGCTCACCGATGGCGGAGGCGGGAATGGTCGTACCGACCTTCTCGACGGCCACATCTGCGGCCGTGATCACCTTGTTAGGCACCGCGGCCATCTTCGAACCCGCGGCGGGGATGAGGTCGGCGCCGCGGGCCAGGCCGGAAAAGGCAAGGGCCGCGGCGGCGAGGCGGACGACCCGCCGGGAAACACAGGAGGATAGGCTTAGGGTGTGCATGGGGACGGCAGACTTAAACCGGACGAGCGCCCCGGGGTGAGGGCACGGCAAAATCAGTTATGAATCAGAACCAAATGGCAACGGCGAATGCCGCGCCCCGAACGGCCCCGGGCTCAGAGCACGCGGTAGAAGCGCACAACGACATCCGTGGGATAACGTTCGCCCACCGCGACGTAGATCGCGCGGGTCATGGCCTGCAGCCGTGGCGCAGCTGCCTCGAAGGTCGCCGCCGTGCGGAAATAAATCAGGTTGGGATCGACTCGCTCGCCCGCATTTAGACGTGCCAGCACCTCGGGCGCACCATAACGCACACCGCGATTCACGACGTAGATCTTTTCGCCCTCGTCGGTCTCGAGCACGTAGCGGGCCTCGAGCTGGGTGAAGCCGTCGGGCTGCAGCAGTTGGTGGTCAGCCCCTCCCGGCAGGATCTTCCCCTTCAACCCCGGGCCAGAGAACGTGCCACCGGTGATCGGAATGAGCCGGCGGGTACCGCCCGCAACGACACCGACCTCCTGCGGCGCCCCGACCGTGACGTGGGCCTCAAAGGCAAATTCCAGCTTTGGCGCCGCCGGCGCGGGGGCCGCGGATTGACCGAACAGCCGGATTACGGCGAGGGAGGAGATCAGGGCAAGGCAGGCAAGCAGGCGTGATTTCATGGATGAGAAAAGGTCAGCGTTGGCCGACGCGTCCGGCGTCGCCAATGGGCACCGTGTTGCCGCGCACCGTGCGATCGGACTGGGTCAGCGGCACCCCCCGCCCGGCCGCATCGACCCCACGGACATACGATGCCGGACCGCCACCACGGCGGGCCGTTGGCTGCGGTCCAACGAGCACGCGGGACGGGGGATTGGCGGCACCGACCCGTCCGGACCGCGCCCCGCCACGGGCGAAAGCAAGGTTAGCAGGATTGCCCGGACCGCGGAAGCCCGCCGGCTCGCCGAGCGACATGCCGATCCAACCGAGGTTGAGCACCTGTAGGCCCGAACCGAGAAAATTGGCCGCGAGAATGGTCCGTTCGGCCGTCGGCTCGGCGGTCATGTACTGCAACGAGGCCCAGGCATCAGCCGGCTGGGTGCCGGGATAAACCGACATCACATCGGCCAGGGCTCCCGCCACGATCGCAGCGCTGGCCGCGCTATCGAGTGGGGCTTGGTCGAGGGTGAGCTGCGGCGCGGACACCGCTGCGTCCAGGTTGTCCGTGCGGCGCGTTAGGATCGAACCGATCGCCAGCACGCGCGGATCGGTCGCCGGCCACGTGGCCTCCGCTCCCCCGGTCGAGGCGACCACGGCAACGCCGCGGGCGGCTGCGAGTCCCACCGCGCGGCTGAGGACCTGAGCCGGCTCGGGGCTCACTGGGCTGACGGCAAGCACGTTTGCGCCGACATTCACGGCGCTGACAATGCCCTGTGCCACGGAGAAGAGATCGCTCACGCCGTCGTCGTCGGTCACCCTCACCCCGACCAGGCGCGCGCCGGGGGCGACCCAGCTGAGAATGGCCGCCGTGCCGGAGCCGTGGAGATCGGCCGGCTCGGTTCCCCAGCCGGCATCGAGCGTGCCCACCAGGGCCGCGTCGCGACCGCCGACGGTTCGCTCGCCCACCACGCCGGGCGCGACGCCGGTATCGAGCAGGGCGATCATGAAATCCCGCCCCCACGCGGCCCCACGGCGCGCGGCGGGATCATTGCCGAACGCCGCCCCGGGCAAGCCGAGCAGCGCCGGCGACGAGCTGGTCAGCGCGGCGGGCGTCTTCTCGTACGCGGAGTCCACCGCCAGGAACATTTTCCGGTTGGGCCCGAGCTCGGCGATCTCGTCGGCGTAAGGCTCGAGCGCACGCGCCAGGGTCTCGACAGCGACATCGGCGGCGGTCGGACCGGGCACGAGCCACACGGCGGACAACTCCGGGATCCGGCCTGCGACCGGCAGACCGGCCGCCGCAGCGAGAAATTCCTGGTATGCCCCCGGGGTGGTGAACACGAGAACCATTTCGCCAGGACGGGCCACCGCCGGATCATTGCCGCGAAGGAGATCCCGGATCCGTTGGCCCAGAGGTGACAACGCCCGCCCCGACCCAACGACCGTGGCACCGGGCGCACCCGCCCGCGGCGCCGGCAGGCCCGCCGCCACACCGAGTCGGCGGTCCGCGCTGCGGTCGGCCAAGGCACCGGGCGCGGTGCGGACCGACGCCGTCAGCCGGGCCTGGGTCGCCTCGAGTTCACGCGACTTCATCCAGATTCCCACGGGCGCGAGGATGGTCAGTGCCAGCAGCACGAACAGCACGACAAAGACAGGGCGTTGACTCGGGGTGTTCACGGGACGAACCACAGGGGGGGCTTGGGGCTTCGCCGCAACCTAGGAGTACCGTTGGCAGCCCTCCAGTAAGAAACCGCGGCTGTTACGAACCTGCCCACCCGACCTCGGCCAAACCGCGCCAAACGATCACGTCCTCAGTGAAAAGTAGACCAGCCTTGACTGCAGGATTGCGGCCGACGCGCGGTTGGTCGACCGTGGGCCACCCCATGAATCGGCGCGGCCTTTTCCTGTCCGTGTTGTTCCTTGCGACGACCGGCTTGTCCAATCTGACAGCGGCCGCGGCGCCTTTTACCGCTTGGCCCACCGTCACGCAGGCAAACAAGCCCTGGACCCGCTGGTGGTGGCCGGGCAACGCCGCCGACAATGCCGGCCTGACCGCCCAGCTCACCCAGTTCGCCGCCGCCGGGCTGGGTGGGGTGGAGATCACTCCGATCTATGGCGCGCTGGGAGCCGAGGCCCGCTATGTCGATTTCCTCTCCCCGGCCTGGATGCAGCTGCTCGGGCACACCGGCCGCGAGGCGAAGCGTCTCGGGCTCGGCGTCGACATGGCCACGGGCACCGGGTGGCCGTTCGGCGGGCCGTGGGTGACCGAGGCCGACTCGAACACAAAAATGATCCTGCAGAACGGTCGGCTCGCCGGCGAGCCGACCAAGATGGTCGTGAAACGCGCCGGCCCGGGCGGTGAGGGCCTTGTGATCGATCCGTACTCGACCGCAGCGCTAAAACGCTACCTCCAGCCTTTCGACCGCGCGTTCCGCAATTTTCCCGCCGGGCTCGTGCGCGGGCAGTTCCATGATTCATTCGAGTACTACAACGCCGGCTGGACCCCCACCCTGCCGCAGGTCTTCCGCCAGATGCACGGCTACGATGTGCAGGACTTCGCGGCGGAGCTCATGGACCAGAAGCCGATGGAGCCCGGCAAGCTCGCGCGACTGAAGAGCGACTACCGCGAGGTGCTGGCGCGGCTGCACCTCGACTATCTCCGCACCTGGGTCGAGTGGTCCCATGCCCACGGCTGGGTCGTGCGCAACCAGTCGCACGGCGCGCCGGGCAACCTGCTCGACCTCTACGCCAACGCCGACATCCCCGAGACGGAGATCTTCGGCTCGACGCCGTTCCCGATCCCGGGCCTGCGCCGCCTCGACGACGAGGTGCGCCACGACCAGGACCTGCCCGAGTCGCTCGTCATCCGCATGGCCTCGTCCGCCGCGCATGTCGCCGGACATCCGCTCGCCTCCAGCGAAACCAGCACTTGGCTGCGCGAGCACTGGAAAGTGTCGCTCGCGTACACGAAGCCCGAGATCGACCGGCTGTTCGTCGACGGCATTAATCACATCTTCTATCACGGCACTGCCTACTCGCCGCCCGACGCACCGTGGCCGGGCTGGCTGTTCTACGCCTCAACGGAGTTCTACCCGGCCAACACCTGGTGGGACGACTTCCGCGCACTCAATACCTATGTTGCCCGGGTGCAATCGATCCTCCAGGCGGGCCGGCCCGACAACGACATCCTGCTGTACTGGCCGTTCGCCGACGGACTCGACGATCCCGCGGGTCAGATGAAGCAGTTTGCCGTGCACGACGTGAAGTGGCTAACCGGCGAACCCGTTGGGCGGCTTGCCCGCGCCTTGATCGACGGCGGTTACGCCTTCGACTACATCTCCGACGCCCAGCTGGCGGCCACCACGGCCCAGCGCGGCGAGCTCGTGACTGCCGGTGGACATTACAAGCTGCTCCTCGTGCCCGCCACACGGCGGATGCCAGTCGAGACGCTCCGCCAACTCGTGACCTTGGCGCGCGGCGGCGCCCAGGTGCAGTTCTACGGCCAGCCGGAGGATGTGCCGGGTCTCGGTCGCCTCGAGGAACGCCGCGCCGAGTTTCAGAAACTCCTTGGCCAAGCCCGCGAGCTGGCCGCCAACCGCGGCGGGACCCTGCAGTTTGCCACGCCCGAGGCGACCACCGCGGTGGCGCGCGGTGAACTCCCCGCGTCGCTCGGCGTGAGCCGCGAACCAGTCGTGGCCACCGGACTGGGCTTCGTTCGACGGGCCCGCACCGACGGCACCGATTATTTCTTTACCAACCTGACTGCGAATGCAGTCCAGGGCTGGATCACGCTCGGCCGAACCGCGCGCTCGATCGTGCTTTTCGATCCGTTGACCGGCAGCCGCGGCCTCGCCGCAATGCGGGCCGGTGCCACGGGCCAAGCTGAAGTCTATCTCCAGCTCAAGCCGGGAGAGTCGATGATTCTCCGCACCGGCACGGGCGTGGTTTCGTCGAATCTCCCCGTCTGGCCGTACCGGGAGCCGGCTGGCTCACCAGTCTTACTCGCCGGACCGTGGAATGTTGAGTTCATCAAGGGCGGCCCGGAGTTGCCCCCGGCTTTCACCACGACCGAGCTGAAGTCCTGGACCGAACTCGGCGGGCCGGCCGCGCAGCGTTTCGGCGGCACGGCGCGCTACCGCCTTGAATTCGACGCCCCCACGCTGCGAGCAGACGACTGGCGGCTCGACCTCGGCGACGTCCACGAATCAGCCCGTGTCCGCCTCAATGGCCGTGACGTTGCTACGGCCTGGAGCCTGCCGTTTCAGATGCGAGTCGGCGAATTCCTCCGCCCCGGCCGCAATGTCCTCGAACTGGAGGTGACCAACCTCGCCGCCAACCGCATCCGCGACCTCGACCAGCGCAGGGTCACTTGGCGGATCATGCGGGAGATCAATTTCGTGGACATCAACTACAAGCCCTTCGACGCCGCCAACTGGGCCCTGACAACCAGCGGCCTGATTGGCCCGGTCACGCTGATGCCGCTGCGCGCGCCGAATCTGTAGCGATGCCCCCGCGGCCTCGACCACTCGGGGCGAAGTCGAAGCGCCTCGGGGTATAAATCCAATTGGTCGTGTCCGGCCGCTTGATTTTTTCCGAAGTCCGCTAAGATAGCGGCCTCCATGTCCAACGCCACGCCGCAGAAGTTCGAATTCCAGGCCGAGATCAAGCAGCTGCTCGATATCGTCATTCACTCTCTCTACACGGAGAAGGAGATCTTCGTCCGGGAACTCGTGTCCAACGCATCCGATGCCCTCGAGAAGCTGCGCCACACACAGCTGACCGAGAAGGAGATCTTCGACGACAAGCTGGAACTCGAGATCAACGTCACCACCGACGACAAGGCGAAGACCGTCACGATCCAAGACTTCGGCATCGGCATGTCGCGCGACGAGCTGGTAAAGAACCTCGGCACGATCGCCCACTCCGGCTCGAAGGCCTTCCTGCAGGCCCTCGGGGAAACCGGCGCCAAGAACAGCAGCCTCATCGGCCAGTTTGGCGTCGGGTTCTACTCGGCGTTCATGGTCGCCAAGTCCGTGAAGGTCTATTCGCACTCGTGGCGCGCGGCCGAACCCGGCCACGCCTGGAGTAGCGAGGGCGCCGGCAGCTACGAGATCGAGCCTTCCGAGGGCGAGCGCCGCGGGGCGAAGATCGTGATCACCCTGAAGGACGACTGCGCCGACTTCGCGCAGGACTGGCGGATGAAGGAAATCCTCGAGCGCTACAGCGCGTTCGTCTCGTACCCGATCAACCTCAACGGCAAACGCATCAACACCGTCCAGGCCCTCTGGCTGCGCAACAAGGCCGAGGTGAAGGACGAGGAGTACACCGAGTTCTACAAGTTCCAGGCCCACGCCTTCGACGAGCCGCGCCTGCGCCTGCACTTCAGCGCCGACGCCCCGCTGGCGATCAACGCCCTGCTCTTCGTGCCACAGGAGAACACGGAGAAGCTCGGCTTTGCCCGGCTCGAGCCGTCCGTCTCGCTCTATTGCCGCAAGGTCCTGATTGACGCGAAGCCGAAGGACATCCTCCCCGAGTGGCTGCGCTTTCTCAAGGGCGTGGTCGATAGCGAGGACCTGCCGCTCAACATTTCACGCGAGACGATGCAGGACCGCTCCCTGCTCGAGAAGCTGAACAAGGTCATCACGAAGCGCTTCCTCAAGTTCCTCGAGGAGGAGGCAAAGAACCGGCCCGACGCCTACGCGCAGTTCTTCGCGGAGTTCGGCCATTTCCTAAAGGAGGGCGCCGCGCTCGACCCCACGCACAAGGAGCAGGCGACGAAGCTGCTGCGCTTCGCGTCCTCCCTCACTGAGCCCGGCAAGACGACCTCGCTCGCCGACTACGTCTCGCGGATGGGCGCCGACCAAAAGGAGATCTATTACCTCGTCGGACCGAACCGCGCCGCCATCGAGTCCGGCCCGTACCTCGAGGCCTTCAAGGCGCGCAACCT
>OMJT01000149.1 GCA_900299415.1 Opitutales bacterium | reverse complement strand
CTCATCGACCGGCACGACATCCGCCTGCTCCCGGTCACCGGCCCCGACGACCGCGTCATCGGCACCGTTTCCCTCCCCCATCTCGGCGGCATTTTCATCCCGCGGCTCAGCGAACCCCGCCTGATGCGGCAAGTGTACACCTCCCTCGGCAACATCGTGCGCTCGCTGCGAGGCGCCGCGCTCCACCTCCGCGACGAGAACACCGTCGGCCAACTCTTCGTCCGCCTCGGCACGATGGATATCAAGTCGTTCTGGAAAGTCTCCGAGCGTGAAAATATCCCGGCCGGCCGCTCCGTCATCATCGTCGGCGACCGCCGCGACATCCAGGAGCGCGCCATCGAGATCGGGGTCCGCGCCCTGATAGTCACCAGCAACCTTGCCCCGGATCCCGACATTGTCGCCCGGGCCCAGGCGAAGGGCGTCAGCGTCATTCTCAGCCCGCACGATTCGGCCACCACCGCATGGGTGGTGCGCACCGCCTCGCTGATCGAACGGGTCGTCGAGACCGACGTTGTCAGCGTGCATCCGGATGCCCGCATCGAGGACGTGCGTCCCAAGCTCGCCCCCGGCAGCGGCCCGGCCGCGCTCATGGTTCTCAACGACCAGGGCGCCTTGGTCGGCGTACTTTCCCGCAGCGACGTACTCAAACCGGTCAAGACTCGCCTCGTCCTCGTCGACCACAACGAGATCACTCAGGCCGTGCCCGGAGCCGACCAAGTCACGATCACCGAAATCATCGACCACCACCGCCTCGGCGCGCTCAACACCGCCCAGCCCATTCTCTTCATTAACGAGCCGGTCGGGTCGACCTGCACGATTATCGCCGACCTGTTCCGGCGGGAGCAACTCACGCCCGACGCCAAACTCGCCGGCATCATGATGTCGGGCATCATTTCCGATACCCTCAATCTCAAGGGTCCGACCACGACGCCGAAGGACGCCACGCTGCTCGAGTGGCTCTCCGGCCTCGCCGGCCTGCCGGCCAAAGACCTGGCCGACGCCATCTTTAGCTCGGGCTCCGTCATCCTCGCCAATCCTCCGGCCAAGGTCGTCCGCTCCGACTTCAAGGTTTACGAGGAGGAGGGAGTCCGATTCGCCGTCTCCCAAGTCGAGGAACTCGGCCTGGCCAACTTCTGGCGCCACGCCCGCGACCTCGCGACCGCGCTTCAGGAACTGCGGCAGTCTGACGACCTGAGTCTGGCCTGTCTGCTGGTGACCGACATCAACACCCAGAACTCCCTCCTCATGGTCAAGGGCGAGGTCGGCCTGATCCAGCGCATCTCCTACGCCCATGTCGAGAAGGACGAGATCTTCGACCTACCCGGTATCGTCAGCCGCAAGAAGCAGCTCATCCCCTACCTCACCTCGCTCTTCAAGGAAATGGCCGCCGAGGGTGCCATCCCGCGTCCCTCCGCCAAGTCCCGCCGCGCCTCCTGAGCCAGCTCAATTGCGGCGTTGCCATCCGCGCTCGGGCCTTAGCATGGTGGAGGATTCATGACCGCCGAGCCTGCACCTGCCGGGGCGCCTACGCCCTCAGACTTCATCCGCGATGCCGTCGCGAGTGACCTTGCGGCCAAGCGCCATGCGGCTGTCGTCACGCGCTTCCCCCCCGAGCCCAACGGCTACCTCCACATCGGGCACGGCAAGGCGATCTGCATCAATGCCGGGATCGCGCGCGAGAACCAGGGACGGTTCAACCTGCGAATGGACGACACGAACCCGGCCAAGGAGGAGGCCGAATACGTCGACGCCATCATCGCCGACGTGCAGTGGTTGATCGCCGGCTGGGCCGATCACTGCCTGTGCCTGCAAGAAAAAGGCGCCAGGCCCGTCGCCCATACGGTCAACGGCAAAGCCGACTTCCACCTCGTCGGGGCCGCCGGCCAGGCGAAGGCTGCCGCCCTCCTCGAGCCCTTCCACGCCAGCAATTACTTCGACGCCCTGTATGAATTCGCTCTCACCCTGATCCGTCAGGGCAAGGCCTATGTCTGTGACCTGAGCCCGAAGGAGACCGACGAGTACCGCGGCGCGCCGGACAAGCCCGGCCGCGAGAGCCCGTACCGCCACCGCTCCGTCGCCGAGAACCTCGACCTGTTCCAGCGTATGAAGACGGGTGAGTTCCCGGACGGCGCGCGCACCCTGCGCAGCAAGATCGACATGGCCTCGCCCAACGTGTGGCTGCGCGATCCCCTGCTCTACCGCATCCGGCACGCCTCGCATCACCAGACCGGCGACCGCTGGTGCATCTACCCGCTCTACGACTACGCCCACTGCCTGAGCGACTACATCGAGGGCGTCACGCACAGCCTTTGTTCGCTCGAGTTCACGGTGCATCGCCCGCTCTACGACTGGATCCTCGAGCAGCTCGACCTCCCGCGCCCGCGGCCGCACCAGTACGAGTTCGCGAAGCTGATCACCACCTACATGATCACGTCGAAGCGCAACCTGCTCCGGCTGGTCAACGAGGGAGTCGTGTCGGGCTGGGACGATCCCCGTCTTCCCACCCTGTCGGGAATCCGCCGCCGCGGCATTCCCGCCTCGGCCGTGCGGAACTTCGCCATCGGGGCCGGCGTCACCAAGTACGACTCGGTCACCGAAATCGCCGTCTTCGAGCATCACATCCGCGAGGAGCTCAACCTCTCCAGTGCCCGGCGCCTCGCCGTGCTGCGCCCGGTCAAGATCGTCCTCACCAACCTCGCACCGGGCGAGACCGTCGAATGCGAGGCCACGAACAATCCCCAGTCCGACACACCCACCACCCGGAAGATCGCGCTCACCCGCGAGGTATTCATCGAGTCCGACGACTTCGCCGAGGTGCCGCCCCCGAAGTATTTCCGCCTCAAGCCCGGCGGCGAGGTGCGCCTGAAGTACGCCTGCATCATCAGCTGCCAAGAGGTCGTGAAGGACGCCGCGGGCGCCGTCACCGAAATCCGCTGCACCGCGCAGCTCGACACCCGCGCCGGCCAGGCGAACGCCGACAAGAAGGTCAAGGGCACCATCCACTGGGTCAGCGTCAGCCAAGGCGTCTCCGTCGAGACCCGGCTGTACGACCGGCTGTTCACGGTGCCCGAGCCCTGGACCGCCGAGGACCTCCGCACCTTCGTTAACCCGCGGTCCCTCGAGACCGTGACCGCCATCGTCGAGCCCTCCCTCCGCGACGCCCGCCCCGGCGAATGCTTCCAGTTCGAGCGCCTCGGCTATTTCACGCCCGACGCGAAGGACAGCGCGCCCGGCCGGCCGGTCTTCAACCGCACCATCACCCTGAAGGACACCACCATCAAGGCGGTCGCCAAGGCAGGAACCCATTCGTCCCCGTGAAACAAAGCATCGTCACCCTCGACATGGAGGGCGTCCTCACGCCCGAGATCTGGATCGCCGTGGCCGAGCGCACCGGCATCGCGGAGCTGCGCCGCACCACCCGCGACGAGCCGGACTACGACAAGCTGATGCAGTTCCGCATCGCCGTGATGAAACAGCACGGCATTACCCTCTCCCGCATCCAGGAGATCATCGGGGGCCTGCAGCTGCTTCCCGGCGCATCGGATTTCCTCGCCACCCTGCGCGCCCAGGTGCCGGTCATCATCCTCTCCGACACCTTCGAGCAGTTTGCCCAGCCCTTCCTTAAGCAGATGCAATGGCCGGTTCTGTTCTGCCACCGGCTCATCGTGACCGACGACCGCATCACCGGCTACCAGCTGCGCATGCCCGACCAGAAGCGGCACTCGGTGCTCGCGCTGAAAAACCTGAACTACCGGGTGGTCGCCGCGGGCGACTCGTTCAACGACACCACCATGCTCGGCGCGGCCGACCACGGCATCCTCTTTCACGCCCCCGCCAACATCGTGAAACAGTTCCCGCAATTCCCCGCGGTGAATGAGTACCCCGAGTTGCTCGGACTGATCCGCCAGCGCCTCGCCGCGGAGTAAGACCAAATCGTGGCAGATCTGCTTTTAACCGCGGATTACACGGATGAGGAAGTCTCGATCCGGGAAAACACAGAGATATTCCTAAATCATTTCCGCATGTTCCGAGTATTCCGTGGTTTTCCTTCAATCCGTGGAATCCGCGGTTAAACCGGCTCGACGTTTTTCCGCTCGCGCGCCGGGCAAAAAGCTTCACCTCTGGTTCATGCCGCACGTTGCCGCGTTCCGCCGACTTGCTTCCGTCCTGTTCGCCGGCCTCACCCTAATGGCCCCGGCCGTCCGCGCCGCCGCCGCGAAAGCCGCTCCCACCAGACCCGCCGCGGCGAACACCATCACCGGCGGCTACAAAGGCGTCATCGTAGTCGACGCCGCCACCGGCAAGGTGCTCTTCGAGGACAACCCCGGCTACTCCGGCCCGCCCGCAAGCATGGTGAAACTCATGACCTTCGCCGTGCTGGCCGACCACCTGGCCAAGGGCACGCTGGCGCTCAACACCGTCGTGAAGGTCACCGCCCCCGACACCAAGATGGGCGGCACCCAAGTCTGGCTGAAGGAAAAGGAGGAGTTCCCCGTCGAGGAACTGATCTATGCGATGATGATCCAGTCAGCCAACGACGCCGCCTATGCCCTCGCCCGCACCGCCACCGGGTCGGTCGACGCGTTTGTGGCCGAGATGAACGCCAAGGCCCACGAACTCGGCATGGCCAGCTCGATCTTCCGCACCCCACACGGCCTGCCGCCCGCCAACCGCCGGGTCGACGAGGGCGACCTCACCACGCCGCGCGACTACGCCCTGCTTTGCCGCCACCTGATCCTCCACACTGACGTCCTCAAGTACACCTCCGTGCGCCGCCGCGACTTCGGCCGGCCGGTGCGTGAGAAGGCCGTGGACATGGTCAACCACAACAACCTCCTTGAGAAGGTGGCCGGCGTCGACGGCCTCAAGACCGGGTTCACCAACGGTGCCTCGTTCTGCCTCTCCGCCACCGCCCTGCGCAACGGCCGCCGCGTCATCGTCGTGGCCATGGGCGGAGAATCGGCCCAGAAGCGCGACCTCAAGGTCACCGAGCTGCTCGAACGCGGTTTTGCCTCCCTCCCTCCCCTCGAAGCCATCCCGATCGGATCCGGCGGCGTTCCCAACCCGCCGGGCAAAGCCGATCCTATCCAGATCGGCACCCCCGCGGCCGCTGCCCCGCCCTCGGCATCGCCGGATGCAGGCCTGGAAGTGAAGCTGAACATACCTCTGAAGCGGTGATTTGCCGCCGCGCTTGGATCTCGGACATTTGCGGAAGCCCGCCCGCCGACTGTCGATGATTCCTGGCAGGACCGGATCTCAGTCACCTCGGCCCGGCGGCAACGTCTATCCACCCAGATAAACTTTTGCCATGAAAGCCCACCGACCTCTCTTTGCTTTCCTTGCCCTCGCGATCGGTGTCCGTCTGTCAGCCCAGCCGCTGGTCGTGGCTGCCAATCCCGTGCTGGCCGACATCGTCCGCCAGGTCGCCGGCACTACCGTGCGAGTGGAGACCCTCCTTCCCCCCGACACCTTGTCGCGGGAATTTGAGCCCACCGATGAGACCGCACAAAAGCTCGGCGACGCCGCACTCTTCGTGGTCAACGGCGCCGACTACGAGCCGTGGCTGGAGCAGTTCCTCAAGGTCTCCCGTTACAAGGGCGCGCTGCTCGGCGCATCCGAAGGCGTGGCGCTCTACGACCAGGCCGGAACTCTTCACCAGCCCGATGCCGAGGAGACCGGCAAAAACCTTTTCGAGGTGACGGATTTCGATCCGTTTGCCTGGCATGACCCGCGCAATGTCGTGACCTATGCCGAGAGCATCGCCCGAGCTATCGGGGGCCTCGTCCCGACCGAGCAGCAGAAGGACATCGACGCCAACCTCGCCAACTTCAGTAAGAGCCTCCTCGAGGCACACAAGGACGCCCACGCCCGGCTCGCCGCCATCCCCGCCGCCAAGCGACGGCTTGTGACCTCCTTTGACACCTTCCGCTATTTTGCCGTGGCTTACGGTTTTCAGGTAAATCCCATCCCCGGCCTCGGTAGCGGAAACCCTCGCCCCGCCGCCATGGAGCGTCTTCTGGCCCTCATCACGCAACTACGGGCGCCGGCGGTCTTTCTCGATTCGGCGGCCAACGCCCGCTCCCTTCAAATGATCACCACTGAGACCGGAGCAAAGACCTGCACCACCTTGGTGGCCGAAGGTCTCGGCCCCACCGGCTCCTACCTCGGGATGTTCAAGGCGAACGTGAACGCGATCGTCGAGGCCTTGAAGTAAGGCAAGGACGGCGCTGCCAAAGCGGCTGAAGCACCGACAAATTCCTGCCGGTAGGGATTATGGCCCGCGCCCCGGCGACGCTGCGAGCCCGCGTCACGACTGTCAACGACCGCGGCCGTCCAATCCGCGCCGCTGTTTTCCAACTGCCGCCTCAGCCGAGCACCAGTCCCGCGGCGAAGCCGAGGAAGACCACGCCGAGCAGGCGGTCGATCCAATGGCCGTGGCGGAGGTAGCCGCGGCGCACCGGCTCGCGGGTGAAGACGACCGCCACGAGCGAGAACCACGCCATCGTCGCGAGCGACATCCAGAGCCCGTAGCCGGCCTGGATGAGCTTCGGGGTCTGCGCACGCACGGCCACGGGAAAGAGCGCGATGAAGAACAGGGCCGCCTTCGGATTGAGCGCGTTGGTGAGGAAGCCGGCGACAAAGGCCGCGCCCGGCGCCGGCACGGTCACGCCCGGTCCGTCGGCCACGCTCCCGGCCCGCGCCCGGGAACGCAGCCCCTCCACCCCGAGGTAGACCAGGTAGGCCGCCCCGGCATAGCGCAGCGTGGTGAAGGCCGCGGGTGAGCTCTGCAGCAGCAGGCCCAGGCCCAGCACGCAGTAGGTCGCATGCAGGAGGATGGCGGAGCCGATGCCCAGGCTCGTCCAGACCGCCGTGCGCTGCCCGTGCGCCAGGCTTTGGCGCAGGACCATGGCGAAGTCCGGCCCCGGGCTGGCCACGGCCAGCAGGTG
>OMJT01000148.1 GCA_900299415.1 Opitutales bacterium | reverse complement strand
GAGGTGCCGTTGGCGGTGAACGCCTGCAGCGTATTGAACGGGTTCGGGAGGGACATGGGGATCGGAAAAATGTAGGCCGGGTGACCTCACCCGGGAGGGAGTGCAAGCCGGGGCATTCACCCGGCCTGCACCAGAGCCAGACTTACTTGGCGAGGGCAGCCTTGATCGCCGCGAAGTTCGGGAGGTCTTTCGGCGTCGCGGTCTGCTCGGCGTACTTCACGACGCCGTCCTTGCCGATGACGAACGCGGCGCGGGCGGCGGTGTCGCCGATGCCGACGAGGTTCGGGAACACAACGTCGTAGGCCTTGATGACCGTCTTGTTGAGATCGCTCGCGAGCGTGATGCCGATCTTGTTCGTGTTGGCCCAGGCCTCCTGCGAGAAGGGGCTGTCCACGCTGATGCCGATGACGGCGGCGCCGAGCTTCTCGTACTCGCCGAGGCCCGAGGTGGTGTCGCACATCTCCTGGGTGCAGACGCTGGTATAGGCCAGGGGGAAGAAGAGGAGGACGGTCTGTTTCTTGCCGAGGTTGTCGCTGAGCTTGACGTCAACGAGGCCGCTCGAGTTCTTCGACTTCAGGGTAAAATCCGGGGCTTTGGAGCCGACTTTGATAGGCATGGGAGGAACGATGGGTGTGGTGGAGGGTGCATCACGGGGCTCGGGCCCGCGCGATATGGAAGCGCCACCTTGGGCCCGGCTTTCGGCCTCGGCAAATGGTTTTTCCAAGCAGCAGTTGCGGTTATTTTTCCGCCGTCGCGGCTATTAGCTGGCTTGGCGCGGACACCCGGCCACGATGGCTGCCGGTCGCCTGATCCGTCTCCGTCCGCTCCCGACCCCCAATCGGATTACCCACGGAGCGCGTCAGCGTGCCCAACCCTGAACAGTCAACCGCAACATCGTACCCAAATGAATCGTCCAGGATCCCGTTCACTGGTCATGTCGTTCCTGGCCGTGGTCGGCGGCCTCGGCATGGCCCTCCTCGCCCAACCTCCCGCCGGCGGCCCCCCTGCTCCCGGCGGTCCCGGTGGCGGTGCCGCCCGCGGCGGCGGCGCCCCAGCCGCCCCTGTGGCCCCCACCAACGCCCCCGCAAGCACGGCACAGATCACGGCGCTCGCCCGCTTCAACACCGAGAACGCGGCGCTCGTCACGGCCGTCAACAACGCCCGTGCCGCCATCACCCCCGCCAGCCTGGCCCAGCCCGCCAACCCGGCGGACGTCCAGGCCAAGGTGAGCGCGCTCGCCACCGCCGAGCTTGCTCTCGCCACTGCCCGTGCCGGCTGGATCGCTGGCATGCAGGCCGGCGCCGACAAGCTCAACGACGGCCAGCTCACCGCCCTGAAGAACTCCGCGGCGACGGCCGGCGGTGGACGCGGCGGCGGCTTCACCCAGTCCGAGCCGCTGAACTATGCCGACATGACCGGCTTCGTGAGGATCTTCGACGGCAAGACCCTCAACGGCTGGGTCGGCGACGACCAATGGTTCGTGGACGAAGAGTCAATCTCGACCAAGGGCGGCCGCGGCACGACCTACATCATCTTCACCGGGCAAAAGTTCAAAAACTTCGAGATGAAGCTCGAGTTCAAGATCGTGAACGGCGCCAACACCGGCATCCAGTACCGCAGCCGCCTCACCGGCGGCGGGCGCGGCGGTCGCGGCGGACACGATCCCGACAACCAGGCCGCCTACAACGCGGTCATGGCCCAGGCCCGCGGCGGTCCGGCCGCCACGCAGGCGATGACGGCCGCCCAGCCGGCCGCGGCCCCCACCCCGGCGGGTGGTCCCGGCGGCGGCTTCGGCGGGCGTGGCGGAGCGAACCCGTACGATATCGGTGGCTACCAGGTCGACATCGGCGGCCGCAACCAAGGCCAGCTGTATGAGCAGGATGGCCGCGGCATCGTGGTCTACCCGGGCGAGGTCGGCATCCTCGAGCCCGGCCTGACCGGTACCCGCCACTACATCGTGGGCAAGCTCCCCGGCACGCCGCCGCAGGACAACCCCGGCGAGTGGAACCATGTCCACCTGATCGCGAATGGCAGCACGCTGGTGCACATCACCAACGACCAGCTTAGCACCGTGAGCGTCGACAACGACCCGGCCTACGCCGCCCGCGAGGGTTTCATCGCCCTCCAGATCGAGGGTGGCGGCCAGCTCTGGTTCAAGAACATCTACGTCAAGGAGCTGCCCTGAGCGCTCCCTGAGCTGATGACATATCCGGCCGGGCCCACGGGCCCGGCCTTTTTATTTCCCGCGTCCGAGCAGGCCGGTCTGTCGCAGCGCCTCGTAGGTCGCGATGCCCGCGGCGGTGGAGAGGTTGAGCGAGCGATGGGCCGCGCCTTGGACCTGGGGGATCACAAGCCGGTGCGCGCGGCCGATCTCCTCGTGGAGCCAGGCCGGGGATCCCTCGCCCTCGTTGCCGAAAAGCAGGCCGTCGTCATCCGCGAAGGGTGCGTCCCAGAACGAACGCTCGCCGTGCGTCGTGAAAAGCCAGAGTCGCCGCGGCGCGTGGGGACTGAGGCGAAACTGCGCCCAGTCGGCGTGCTCGTACACATCCAACGATTTCCAGTAGTCCATCCCGGCGCGCCGCAGGTTGCGGTCATTGATCACGAAGCCCAACGGGTGGATCAGGTGCAGCCGGCAGCCGGTAAAGGCGCACATCCGGCCGACATTGCCGGTGTTCTGGGGAATCTGCGGCTCGTGAAGGACGACATGCAGCATGGTCGATGGTGGAACGGGAAAACCCGAGTCGACAAGCACACCACGTTCCAGAACCGACCTGGAGACATACACGTAATGTGGGCTCGTCGCGTTGGGAATCCCACCCAGTGCCGCCTAAGTAGTCTTTGCCAACGCCTTGCTTTACCAGAAATTCTGCCAACGGGTAAAACATCCGGCGTCCCCCGCTGTGAACCCGAAAACCCATCCAGGCATCGCGATTATCGACGACGAGAAGTCGTATGCCGACCTGTTGGCCGTGACCCTCGGCGAGTGCTTCCTGAATCCGATCCATGCTTTCACGCAGCCCCAGGCCTTCCTCGATGCCTTGCCCATGCTCGATCTCTGCCTGGTGGTGACCGATTTCCACATGCCGCGGATCAACGGTCATGAACTCATCGCCCGCACCCGCCGCGAGCGGCCGGGCCTGCCCTTTCTCCTCATCACCGGCCACTTCAGTGAGCTGCCCGAGGAGGAACTGCTGAAAGTCCCGGAGTTGCGCGGCATCCTGCACAAGCCTTTCGGCTGGCGGAAACTCGCCACCGAGATCCTGCGCGTGGCGCCGGCCAGCCCGCGGCTTTAGCCCCGGCGCGACTTCAGCGCCTTCTGCACGTCGCGCAGCTCGACCTTCTTCTTCAGGTCCTCGCGCTTGTCGAAGAGCTTCTTGCCCGTGCCGAGGCCGACCTCGACCTTCACGAGCGCATCCTTGAAGTACATCCGCAGCGGCACGAGGGCCTTGCCGCCGGCATCGAGCGCCTGGGCGATCTTCCGGATCTGGTGGGCGTGCAGGAGCAGCTTCCGGATCCGGCGGGCGTCGTGGTTGTTGATGCTGCCGAAGGCGTATTGCTCGATGTGCGCGTTGTAGAGCCACACCTCGCCCCTTTCCACCCGGCCAAACGCGTCCGAGATCTGCGCCCGGCCGGCGCGGATAGACTTCACCTCGGTGCCGCGCAGCTGGATGCCGGCCTCGAAGCGTTCGGCGATCGCGTAGTCACGGAAAGCCTTGGCATTCCGGATCTCCGTGAACCGGGAGACGTCTTTTTTGTCCGCGCTCATGGCGACGGGGAAGGCCCCGGGCGCGGGACGCCCGGACTCAGGCCTCGCTCAGGTCGAAGCTGATCTTCCCCTCGATGATCTCGCGCAGGGCGAGGTCCTCGGCGCTCAGCTTCTCGAGCGACTCCACCAGCGCCCGGTTCCCCCGGCGCAGCTGCTTGACGCGGCGCGACACCACGTTGATCAGCACGTTGGGATCGGGAATGACCTTCTGGGCTTCCTTGATGTAGTCGTCTCTCATGGCTTGAAGATTGGCTGCGGCGGAAGGGGTCAGGGATAGGCCCTTGCCGGGGCCGGTCAAGGGCCGATTTGGCGTCAAAAACGACTCGACCTTCCCCCGCCCCGCCGCCTCCCTGTCCCTTCCATGCTCAAAGCCGGCATCGTCGGTCTGCCCAACGTGGGCAAGTCCACCCTTTTCAACGCGCTCACCCGCTCCCGCAAGGCCGAGGCCGCCAACTACCCGTTCTGCACCATCGATCCGAACGTCGGCGTCGTGACCGTGCCCGACGAGCGCCTCGCCGTCCTCCAGCGCATCGCCAAGACCGGCG
>OMJT01000147.1 GCA_900299415.1 Opitutales bacterium | reverse complement strand
GCCACCGCCGCCGGCACCGGCGCGACCAGCCGCTGCACCGGCGGCCGCAGAACCACGGCCCGCGGGACGCGCCGGCTGACTATCCGTCACTTCGAAGGGACTCAGCCTGACCGTGTCTTCCGCCGCGGTCCGGGCGGCGGAAGGCGCCGCGGGAGACGGCGTGGTCGTTCCCGGTCCCGCGAAACCGCGCTGCTGGATGGCCGACGCCTTGGCGGCGCCCCCCTGTTGGCCCTGCAGGTCGAGCGGCTGGCGGGTGCCGGTGCCGACCGTGCTCGTCTGGAAACTGTTGTCGCTTTCGGCGCCGACCGTGAAGGGATTCAGGCGGACCACGGTGCCATCGGCCGCGGCACTGGACGCGGTCGGCGCCGGCGCGGTGGCGGCGGGGGCGGTCGCCCCGCTGAACACGTTGCCGGACGATCCGCGGCCGAAATCGAACGACTCGACCTTGGAGGCATCCGTCGCCGCGCCCGCCTGGAATAGATTCGGGCGAACTTCGTTCGTCGTCGGGGCCACGGGCGCCACGGCGGTATTGACGTAAGCGAGATTGGTCCCCGGAGCCACGGCCGGGATGGGCGCGGGATCGGCACGATTCGCCGGCACCGTCGGGCTCGTGGCAGCAAGGGCGGCAGCCGCCGCCGCCTTCGTGGCGAGCTCCTGCGCCTGGGCCTCGGAGTCGCTGCGCTGCCGCAGGCCGTCATCGACCGTTCGATCCTGGGGCGTGATGCTGCTCTTCTTCTCCAGCACCTTATTCGCATCCTGAAGGGCAGGCCGCGGCGGCGTCTCTCGGCCCGGATTGATCGCCACGAGGACAGCGAAGCCCGCGGCAGCGAGTCCGCCGGCGATGGTGAGATAGCGGCTGAAGGGGATGACCTCACCCAGCTTGCGGCGGGAACCGCCGTCGAGCTTGCGGAGGTCGTCGCCCGGGATGATCGCCGCCTTGCGGGCGGAAAGCGCGGGATCGGCCGGCACGGCAGGGGCTGGCTCGGCCGCGAGCGCGGACTCGAGCTGCGCGGCCGTGGCGCGGATTTCGTCCACCACGGCCTGGAGGTCAGGGCTGGCAGCAATGGCGGCGGACACGGCGGCGCGCTCGTCACCATCCAGCTCGCCGAGGGCGAACGCGGTCAGGCGGGGATCGTCGGGGGTCAGGGAAATTTTCGGTTCGTTCATGGTCGGGGTCTCCGGTTCAGGGTTGCTGCGCGGCGAACTCGCGGCGCAGGCGGGTGACGGCGGTGTGGATCAGGAAGCCCACGTTGGTCACGGAAAGCTGGGTGATGCGGCTGATCTCCTTGTAGCTGAAGCCCTGCTGGAACTTCAGGCGGATGACCTCCTGCTGATTCGGCGGGAGGTGGTCGATGAGGGCGAGCAGCGCGGACTGGGTCTCGGCCTGCTCCAGGGTGCGCCCGGGGCGCGGCTCGGTGGCGGGCACGTGCTCCGCCTCGTGGTCAGCGAGGGATTTCATGCGGCCCTCCTTCCGCGCCACGTCGAGCGCGCGGTGCCGGCAGACGGTGAAGAGCCACTCGACGACATGGCCGTCGAGCTCGGCGCGGGATTGCGCCATGAGGCGGACAAACGTGTCCTGGACCACGTCGCGGGCGCGGTCGGGATCGCGGAGCAGGTGCGCCGCATAGCGCGTGAGGGCGGCCTGGTGCTGCTGCACGGTGGCGTGCAGCCAGGAATCATGGTCATCATGGGTGGCCTCCATTTTCAGGTGAGGGTTTTCGGGGCTTTCTGCCATGATGACGGGCGGACCCGGGATTTCTTAGGGGGGTCCGGAGGATTTTTTAACCGCTGATTTGATGGATTACACGGATTTGTTGCCCGGAACGGGTCCGTCCGTAGGTTCCACCCATGCGCCCCCTGCCCCGCCTGGCCGTGATCCTGACCGTCCTGCTCGCCGTCGGCGGCTGCGCCCAGCGCGAGACGCCCGCCGCCGAGGGCGTGCAGACCCGCACCCTCCACCTCGGCAACAGCCAGGAGCCGAGCGACCTCGACCCGCAGATCATCACGGCCTACACCGAGATGAACATCGCGCTGGCGCTTTTTGAGGGCCTCACCGCCTTCAACGATTCCACCGGGCAGCCGGAACCGGCCGCCGCCGAGCGTTGGGAGATCGCGCCGGACGGGCTCACCTACACGTTTCACATCCGCCCCGCGGCCCGCTGGTCCAATGGCGACCCGCTCACCGCCACCGACTTCGCGTGGTCCTTCCGCCGGGTTCTCACGCCCGCCCTGGCGTCCGAGTACTCGTACATGCTCTACCCGATCAGGAATGCCCGGGCCTTCAACGAGGGGAAGATCGCCGACTTCGCCCAAGTGGGCGTGCGGGCCGCCGATGAACACACCCTCGTCCTCACCCTCGAGGCCCCGTGCCCGTGGCTACTGGGCCTCGCCGCCAACCCGGCATGGTTCCCGGTCCACCGCGCCACCCTCGAGAAATTCGGGGCCGCCGACAAGAAGGGCACCCGCTGGACCCGGCCGGAGAACCTCGTCGGCAACGGCCCGTTCGTGCTCAAGGAGTGGATCCCCAACTCGCGGATCGTGACCGAGGCCAACCCGCGCTATTGGGATGCCGCCCGCAACCGGCTCGCCGCGGTGGTGTTTTATCCGATCGAGAACGGCACCACCGAGGAGAAGAGCTTCCGGGCGGGCCAGCTGCACATCACCTACGGCGTGCCCCCCGACAAGATTCCCACCTACCGGACCCAGTCGCCCGAACTCCTGCGGGTGGATCCCTTTCTCGAGACGTTTTTCCTCGCGTTCAACGTCAAGCGCGCGCCGTTCGACAACCCGAAAGTTCGCCAGGCCCTCGCGCTCGCCCTCGACCGCACCGCCCTGACGCGCGACGCCCTGCGCGGCAGTGTGACCGCCGCCACGGAGCTCACTCCGCCCGACACGGCCGGCTACACGGCCACGCCTGCCCTGAGGACCGACTTCGCCGCCGCCCGCCAGCTCCTCGCCGAGGCCGGTTATCCGGGTGGCCGCGGTCTCCCGGCCATCGAGCTGCAGGTGAAAGCCGACGACCTCCACCGGATCAGCGCCGAAGCCATCCAGCAGATGTGGCAGCGTGAACTGGGGGCCACGGTCACACTCGCCCCGATGGAGCAGAAGAGTTGGCTGCAGCGTCTGACCGCAAAGGATTTCCAGATCAGCACCGCGCGCTGGGTCGGCGACTACGTCGATGCCAATACCTACCTCGACATCTGGGTCACCGGCGGCGGCAACAACTGGACCAGCTGGAGCAACCCGGCCTACGATGCCTTGGTGGCCGAGGCCGGCCGCACGTCCGACGAGGCCAAGCGGCACGAACTGCAGCGCCGGGCCGAGGCAATCCTGCTGGCGGAAATGCCGATTATTCCCATTTACCACGGCACCCGCGTCTTCCTGATCGATCCGGTCGTGAAGGGCTGGACCCCAAACCTCCTCGGGCTCCATCGCTACCAGTTTGTCGAATTGAAGAAGTGAAACCCACCATGCGCCTCGCCCGCCTTTTCCTCCTGCTTGCCGTCCTCGCCGCCCCCGTCCTCGCGGCGGACGTCAGCATCGTCCGCCTCCTGCCCAGCTACCGCACCACGGCCTCGTTCCAGCGCCTGAGTGAGTTCTTCACCGGCCGCGAGAACCCCGGGAAGGAAACAATGCTCCGCAGCCAGGCGGCCGACCGGGCGGGCTACTACTGGTTCCTCCGCGTCGAGAACAAGGGCACGGCGTTCGCCGAGGCGACCTTCGAGCTGCAGGTGATCACGTCCGCCAGCCCCGACCCCCGGACTTTCACCTTCCGTACGCCCGTGCCGCACGGGAAGCAGGTGTTCAATGTCGGCGTGACCGGTTCCGACTGGCCGACGGCCGGAGACGAGCCGGTCGCCTGGAAACTCGTGGTCCGCTCCACCGCCGGCGAGCTGGTGTCCGCGCAGAGTTTCCTCTGGAGCAAACCCGCCGCAAAATGAGCGCGTGGTCCGACTGGCAGCCCCTGCCGCTGGCAGGCCCGGTGCCGTCGGAGTCGGTGCTGGCCGAGATCCTCGATGGCGGCCAGGCGTTCCGCTGGAACCGGGCGGCCCATCCTCATCCGCTGGGTGAGATCACCCCGCCGGCAAATCGGGATCCAGCAGTTGGCGGGGCAACCTCATCCCGCGGGTTGGGTCCGATCTGGTTCGGCCAATGGGCCGATTGCGCCGCCGAGGTGCGTCTTGAGTCGGCCCACCTCGCCTGGCGCGCCCGGCCCGCGTCCGCGCCGCGCGTCGCCGCCGCCATCGGGCCCTACTTTGCCGCAGACCGCGACTTTGGCGCCCTCGCCGACGCGCTGCCGTGGCGGAGCGACGCCCACCTCGCCGCCTGCTTGCAACGTTTCCCCGGCCTGCGCCTGCTGCGCCAGCCCTTTGGCGAGACCCTGCTCGGCTTCCTCTGCAGCGCCACAAAGCAGATCGTGCAGATCAAGCAGATGCTCGCGCTGCTCGCGGAGCGGCATGGCGCGGGGCACCAGCCACCGTGTCATTCGCTTCCCACGTGGGAAACGCTCGCGACCATCCCGGAGCGCACGCTGCGGGACTGCCTGCTCGGCTTTCGCGCGCGGTTCATCCACCAGACCGCGGTCTTCCTCGCTGCCCATCCCAGCTGGCTCGAGGAGACCGAGCTCATGCCCTATGCCGCGGCGAAGGAGCGTCTCTGCTCGCTGCCAGGCGTGGGCGAGAAGATCGCCGACTGTGTGCTGCTTTTCGGTGCAGGTCGGCTCGAGGCGTTCCCGGTGGACGTCTGGATTCTCCGCACCATGACCGAGCGCTACGGCCTGCACGGCTGGAAGCCCGCCCAGGTGGCGCACTTCGGCCGCACGCACTTCGGCCCGCTCGCCGGTCTGGCCCAGCAGTATCTCTTTGCCTTTGAGCGGACGGGCGGAGGCGCCCGGAGGCATTAACTGCGCTGGATCAGCTCCACTTCGTAGCCCTCCGGGGCGTCGATGAAGGCGATGACCGAGCCGCTGCCGGTGGACGTCGGGCCGTCGCTGAGCTGGTAGCCCTTCTTCGCCAGCTCGGCCGCAAACGCCTTCAGGTCCTTTACCTCGAACGCGAGGTGCATGAGGTCGGGCTGCACCTGCACCGCCGGGCTGTTGGGCAGCTGGCAGATCTCGATCTCCTCGTCGCTGTTCGGGGTGGCGAGGAAGGCGAGCTGCGCGCCGCGCGGCGAGGTGTGCCGGCGCGAGACCTTCAGGCCGAGCGCGTGCTCGTAGAACTTCACGGTGCGCTCGAGGTCGTTCACCCGCATGCGGGTGTGGAGAAGCTTGGTAACCATGGGCCCAGCATGGGACCCGGCGCGGCGCCGTCAAATCGCACTCAATGCCCGCCCGCGCGTGCCGATAACAAGGCGTCCTCCCTCCCGTCATGGTCCTGCCCCACACGCACCCCGGTCTCCCGACCAAGCGTCCGCCGCAAACCGCAGCGGTGCGGATGATGCGCGACGTGACCTGGGACCGCCCGGTGTTCCGTCCGCCCAGCCTCAACAACTGGCGCGTGATCTTCGACCCGATGCCGTTCCGGCACCACGACTTCCGCCGCCCGGCGCGCTGAACCGTCGCCCCCTCGTACCACTACGCACCGCGCTCCGCTTGCGCTGCGGCGCAGGCATGGACATGGATAACGGCGTGAAAGCCAGCCAAGCGCGCCGCCTGATTCACTGTGCCGTTGCCCTGATCCTGACCGGCACGGCCGCCGCTTCCTTGCGGGCCGCCGACAGCGAGACGCCGTCCGTTTTTCGTCCGACCGTGCGCGAGCTTTCCCCCGAGCCAGCCGCCGCCGCACCACGGGGCGTCGCCGCCCGCTTCGATTTCACGCCCAGTGGCGAGATCGCGCTGAAGATCCAGCCCGCCTCCGGGCCCGAAGAGACTGTGGCCACCTGGAGTCGCGAGCTCGGCGGCTCGCCGACCGCGGTGCCGGCGGCCACCGCCTTTCCCGATGGCACGCTGCTTGTCGCCTTTCGTCGACCCACGGCCGCCGGGTCGGCCCTCGTCGTGGTCCAGCGCATCGACGGCAAATGGCAGCGGCCCAAAACCCTCTTCGAGGAAACCGTCAAAGGAACCGGCCGCCCCACCGAGGCGCAGCCGGTCATCGCCCGCAGCGGCGCCCGCGCCGTGATCGCGTGGTATTCCGAGGCGGACGGCGAACCGCAGGTGCTCGCCACCACGTCGCCCAACGCGGGCAGCATGTTCGTGCAAGCCGAGCGGATCGACCTTGGCCGGCCCGCCGGCGGCGTGGACCTGGTTCTCCTTCACGATGGCACCCAGTTCGTGAGCTGGATCGAGCGGGCGGGCGAAGACTCGAGCCAGCCGGGCGGCCTCTATCTCCGGCGGACCACCGCCTACGGCTCGACGCTTCCGCCCGCGTTGCTCCTGCCCGAGAAGCAATTCCGGCCCGCCAGCCATCCGCGGATGGCGGTGGTCACGGACGAGCCCGCCGCCCCCGTGCAGCTGCGGGTCAACTACGCCCCGGCCGGACAGGCTGTCGCGTCGCAATCCGTACTCGTCACCCTGCCCGATCCCGCCGTGCTCGCCGACGCCGACCGTGGCTGCGGCTGCGCACCAACCGCGGCTGAGACCGCGGGTGTGACCATCCGCGCCCGGGTGATTTCCACCGCCAGGGACAAATCCACGGTGCGCCTCCGCCATAACGCCGTGCCCGGACTCCTCCGCGCCGGCGAAACCGAGTTTGCCGCGGGCCGCCAGGTCGTGGCGGATATCCGGGCGGGTCTCGACGTCCTGGCGCACCTCGACGAGGTCAACGGCACGTGGACCCTGCTCGACTACCGAGTGCTGGAAACCGCGCCCGGCGCGACTGGCAACTAAACTAAACCGGACCCAAACGGGCGTTGCGCCGTGCGGTCCGAGGGATTGAGAATTCGTTGGTCCCCCCGCCATGTCCGCCCCAACCGGTCCCTCGCCTGCTGCGCCCCGTTCGCACCGACCCACCGTGCTCGTGGCAACCGGCGTCCTCTTCTGTCTCGCCGTGCTCGGCGGCGTGGCCGTTGCCCGGCGAGCGCAGCCCGCCGCCGCCAAGGCGCCGGCCACTGCGGCATCGGCCCAGCCGTCCGACGGCACCATTGACCTGACCTTCAAGAAACTGGAGTTCGACCCGGGCGCCGATTATGCGGGAAAGCACGTCACTTCGAACATGAAGGTGACCTTGCCGCCTGAGATTCTGGCCTTGGACGGCAAGCGGGTGCGCATCACCGGCTTCCTCGTGCCGGTCCTCAGCACCGGCGGTCGCATCCGCGAATTCTTCGTGATGGTGAGCCAGGGCAGCTGCTGCTTCGGCACGGCGCCCCGGCTGTTCGACTTCATCGATGCCAAGCTGCCCGAGGGCACCGACCTCAAGGACCTGGACATCCCGGCGGTCTTCGAGGGCGTGCTCCACGTGCGCAAGACCCCGGCCGAGGACGAGTGGATCCCGCTGTTCACGATGGACGCCGAGGACGTCTATCGGTGAGCGGTGCCGCCGGTCAGCCCTCCACGCCGAACACGGCCTTGGCGTAGTCCTCGACGCTGAAAGGCTGCAGGTCCTCGGCCTTTTCGCCGAGACCGATGAAGTAGATCGGGATCTTCAGCTGCCGGTAGATGCCGACGATCGCGCCGCCGCGGCTGGTGCCGTCGAGCTTGGTCACGACGAGCCCGGTCAGCCCGAAGCTTTGGTGGAACACCTTCGCCTGCTCGATCGAGTTGCTGCCGAGCGAGCCGTCGACCACGAGCCAGCGGTGCTGCGGGGCGGCGGGATCGTGCTTCTGCAGCACGCGGCGGATCTTCGCCAACTCCTCCATCAGGTTGCTCTTGGTGTGGAGGCGGCCGGCGGTGTCGACGATGAGGTATTCGCGGCCCCGCGACTGCGCGGCCTGCCACGCATCGAAGGCCACCGCGGCGGCGTCCGCCCCGGTGTGGCTGGCAACGATCTCAAGGTTGAGCCGCTGGCCCCAGGTCCTGAGCTGCTCGACCGCGGCGGCGCGGAAGGTGTCGCACGCCGCGAGCGTCACGCCCCGGCCCTCCTGCTTCAGTCGCCAGGCGAGCTTGGCCGAGGTGGTGGTCTTGCCCGAGCCGTTGACGCCGATCATGGCGATGACGACGGGATTTCCCGCGGACGCGGGGCCGGGCTCGAGCCGGCCCTCCGCGCCGGCCAGCACGCGCTGGAGCACCGCGGCGCCGATTGCGGCGGCGGCCTGGCCGCGCAGGTCATGGTCCTTCTTGTAGGCGGCCTTGATCTCCTCGAGGATCTCGCCGGTGGTCTCGACCCCGAAGTCGGCCGTGTAAAGCGCTTCCTCCAGGGTCTCGAGCAACGACGCGTCGATGGGCTTCCGCCCAAAAAGCGCGCCGGTCTTCTCGCCAATCGCCGCGACGGTCTTGGCGAAGCCGGCCTGGAATTTTTTCAGAAGCCCGAGCATTCGGAAGGTTTAACCACGGATTTCACGGATGCCACGGATATGAATCGATCCGGCTTCGGTCGGGTTCGAATCCATCGTCCGCATCCGTGCAATCCGTGAAATCCGTGGTTAAAGAACCGCCGGGCGTTCTCACTCCGCCTTGCGGGCGTCGCGGCCGGTCTGGTCCTTGAGGCGGTCGAGGATGCCGTTGATGAAGCGCTTGGCGTCGGCGTTGGAAAACTGCTTCGAGAGGTCGATCGCCTCGTTGATCGAGACCACGGGCGGGATGTCCGTGCGGTGGATCATCTCGAAGATCGCCACGCGCAGGATCGCCAGGTCGATGCGGGCGATGCGGCTGAACTCCCAGTTCTGGGCCAGCGCCTTGATGCGCGTGTCGATGTCCTCGAGATGGAGGATCACGCCCTGGATCACCTCCTCGGCGTATGCGTAGTGCCCGCGCGGCTGCTCGAGGTTCGCGAAGAAGTAGTCGAGGTCCTGCGCGAGGTGCTCGGGCGGGTTGATGCTCCACGCATAGAGGTACTGCATCGCGGCGACCCGGCCGTCGCGGCGTTGGGCGAACATGGTTTTGCTCATCGAAAGGAAAACTGGGTCAGGCGCGCAGCCCGCGCTTCAACGCGGCCATGGCGAGGGCGGCGGCGGCGAACTCCGCCCCGCGGTTGATCCGCCCGAGGCAGCGGGCGGCAGCCTGGGCGCGGGTGTCGGTCACGATCACGCCGTTGATCACCGGCACGCCGGTCTGCACGGCGATGCCCTGCAGGGCGTGCGACACGCTCTGGCCGACCATCTCGTGGTGGTTTGTGTCGCCGCCGATCAGGACCCCGAGGGCGATGACGACGTCGCGCCGGCCACGGCGGGCCAGGGCCTGCACCGCCCACGGCACCTCATGCGAACCCGGGACGCGGACCACGGTGACGCGGCCGGCCTTGACGGCGGACGCGCCGAGGCCGGATTGCACCCGCGCCAGCAGCGCGTCGACGAGGTCCTCATTGAAACGCGCCGCCACGATGCCGACCGCGAAGGCGGCGCCGTCAACGGCACGGGCGCGAGGGGCGTGAAGGCTCATGATTTGGGTTGGGCAACATTCCCCGGGTTCAGGCCCCGAGTGGCAGCTGTTCGACGATCTCCAGGCCGTAGCCATCGAGGCCGACCACCTTGCGGGCGCTGTTGGAGAGCAGCCGGATCCGCTTCAGCCCGAGGGCAACAAGGATCTGTGCGCCGATGCCATAGTCGCGGATATCCATGGGCGCGGGCACAGCCTCGCCGCCCTTGACGCGCTTGACGAGCGCCTCCGCCCCGCCCGACGGCTCCATGTAGAGCACCACGCCGCGGCCGGCGCGCTGCACGGCATCGAGGGCCCGGGCGAGGGCCTGCTGCCCGGCCGCTCCCTTGGCGCGGAAGACATCGGCGAGCGGGTTGCCGCTCTGCACCCGCACGAGCGTCGGCTCCGGTCCCGGCTGGCCGAGGGTGAGCGCGAGGTGGTGCCGGCCGTCGAGGCGACCACGGAACACGTGGGCGGTGAACTCCCCGGCCTCGGTGGCGAACGGTCCGCTGGCCACGCACTCGACGAGGTGGTCGCGCTTCAGGCGGTACTCGATCAGAGCCGCGATGGAGATGATCCTCAGGTTGAACTTGCGCGCGAACTCGAAGAGCTGGGGGAGCCGCTGCACCGTGCCGTCGTCGTTCACCAGCTCGCAGAGCACGCCGCTCGGGTGCAGGCCCGCGAGGCTCGCGAGGTCCACCGCGGCCTCGGTGTGCCCGGCGCGCTCGAGCACGCCGCCGGGTCGGGAACGCAGGGGGAAGACATGGCCGGGCTGCACCAGCTGCTCCGGATGGGTCTCGGGATCCGCCAGGAGGCGGATCGTGCGGGTGCGGTCGTGGGCGCTGATGCCGGTGGTGACCCCGTCGGCCGCGTCGACGCTGACGGTGAAATCCGTGCGGTAGGACTCGCGGTTGCGTGCCACCATCGGGCCGAGGCCGAGGCGGCGGAGATGATGCTCGACGGTCGGCACGCAGACGATGCCGCTGCCGTAGCGGATCATCATGTTGACGGTCTCGGGCGTCACCTTCGACGCCGCGCCAATCAGGTCGCCCTCGTTCTCCCGTCCCTCGTCGTCGGTCACAATGACCAGGCG
>OMJT01000146.1 GCA_900299415.1 Opitutales bacterium | reverse complement strand
TAGCCCCCCATGGTTGCTCCCACCCCCGCCCCCCCCCCCCGCCCCACCCGCCGACTCGGCCAGCCAAACCCCGGCGCCGGCAGGCCCCTCGACCGCCGCGCCTACCCCCCCGGCCAGCCGGGCCCGAGGTCCCGCCGCAAAGTCTCGGAATACGCCGTCGGCCTGAACGAGAAGCAAAAGCTCCGCTACATCTACGGCCTCCTCGAGCGCCAGTTCCGCCGCGTGTTCGAGATCGCCAAGCGCGAGCGCGGCGTCACGGGCGAGCGCTTTCTGCAGCTCCTCGAGACCCGCCTCGACAGCGTCGTTTACCTGCTCGGTCTCGCCAAGAGCCGCGCGGCCGCCCGCCAGTTCGTCAACCACGGGCACATCCGCGTCAACGGCCACAAGGTCGACATCGCGAGCTACAACGTGCAGCCGGGTGATGAGATCGAGGTGAAGAACACCCCGGCCTCCCGCCAGATGGCCACCCGCCAGCTCGAGGAGAACCGCATTCGCACTGTCCCGGGCTGGCTCACGCTCGCCCCCGAGGCCTTCAAGGCCACCGTCGTGCGCCTCCCGACGCGCGATGAGATGGAGCAGGGTGTCAACGAGCAGCTCATCGTCGAGTTCTACTCCCGGTTCTGAGCCCGCCGGGCTTTCGCCGCCACGCACTTCAAACTTCCAACCAGAGACCGCCATGCCCAAACGCCTCGGAAAATTCGAACTGCCCAACAAACTCACCAAGGTCGAGGAAGGCGCCACGCCCACCTACGCCAAGTTCATCGCCGAGCCCTTCGAGGCCGGCTATGGCCACACCATCGGCAATTCCCTCCGCCGCGTCCTCCTCAGCTCCATCGAGGGCGCCGCGATCTCGTCGATCAAGATCGACGGGGTGAACCATGAGTTCCAGAGCATCGACAACGTCGTCGAGGATGTCACCGACATCGTCCTCAACCTGAAGAAGATCCTGATCGTCTCCCAGAAGCGCGAGCCGCTCAGCCTCCTCATCAAGGTCAACAAGGCCGGCAAGGTCACCGCGGCCGACATCCAGGCCGACGCCAACATCACCATCATCAATCCGGAGCAGCTCATCTGCACCCTCGACAGCAAGCGCTCGTTCGAGGCCGAGATCGAGATCAAGACCGGCCGCGGCTACTGCCCCGGCGAGCAGAACAAGAAGGAGGAGCAGGCCATCGGCGTCATCCCGATCGACTCGCTCTTCTCGCCTGTTCGCCTCGTGAAGTACACGGTCGAGAATACCCGCGTCGGCCAGATCACCGACTACGACAAGCTCATCGTCGAGGTCTGGACCGACGGCCGCATCACGCCCGATGACGCCCTCAAGCAGTCCGCCTCGATCCTCAAGCACCACCTCGACGTGTTCGACCGCGTCTCCGAGGAGGTCTTCGAGTTCGACAACCAGCAGAGCGAGGTCAGCGAGGAGCAGAACAAGCTCCGCAAGCTGCTCAACATGTCGGTCAACGAGATCGAGCTCTCGGTTCGCGCCGCCAACTGCCTCAACAACGCCAACATCACCACCGTCGGCGAGCTGGCGATGAAGACCGAGCAGGAGATGCTCAAGTACCGCAACTTCGGCAAGAAGTCGCTCAACGAAATCAAGGAGAAGCTCGAGGCCCTCGGCCTTTCGCTCGGCATGAAGTTCGACGAGCGCCTCCTCGAGAACAAGAAGGAAGCCTGAGCGGAATTTACGATTTCCGATCTGCGATTTCCGATTGGTTCACCCTGGTCGGAGATCGTCGGGTCGCCTAAATCGTATATCCAAAAGCGTACCTCGTAAATCTTTCCGGCCTTCGCGCCGCCCGCCTCCGCCCAACGCTGCGGACGGGTTGCCGATCGGGGGCCGGCCCAACCAACAAATCCCATGCGTCACAACAAACACCACGCTTCCCTCGGCGTCACCCGCGAACACCGCCGGGCGATGATGTCGAACCTGGCCGCCGCGCTCATCACGCACGGCCGCATCCAGACCACCTTGACCAAGGCCAAGGCGCTCCGTCCCTTCATCGAGAAGGTCATCACGAAGGCCAAGCACGCCGCGGCCAAGACGGACAAGAAGGATGCCCTGCACCTCCGCCGCCTCGCCCTCACGGACGTGCGCGACGAGACGGCCCTCACGCTGCTCTTCAACGAGAAGTACAAGGAGTTCGCCAACCGGGCCGGCGGCTACACCCGCATCTACAAGCTCGGGCCCCAGCGCGGCAGCGATGCCGCCGAGCTCGCCCTGATCGAGTTCGTGAAGGCCGACGACCCGGGCTACAAGAAGTCCAAGGGCCGCAAGGCCGGCAAGGGCAAGGCCGCCAAGGCCGCCGCCCCCGCCGCGGAGGCCGCCCCGGCGACTCCCGAGGCCAAGGCCTGATCCAGGCCTGACGTTCGTTTCCCAAGCGCCCCCGGTTTCTCCGGGGGCGCTTTTTTTGACAACGCGCGACCCCACGTTTTGGTCGATTTTGTCCCCCGGATCTCGCAGCTTGCCGCCATGTTCGACCTGCCCACCGCCGCCGTGATCTACTGCGTGCTCGTGGCCGTGGCGTTCATCGCTGCCTGGGTTTATTATGACCGGCGCGACCATGCGGCCTTTCAGGCGGGGCGGGGGCGCACGGCCCTCCATTGCATCCGTTGCAACCGGCTGTACGACGCGCCGACTGGTACTGAGGTCGCCGCCTGCCCGGACTGCGGGCACCGCAACGCCCGGTTGAAATTCTGACCGCGGGCGGTACGGACTACTGCGGCGGGCGCCCGCGCAGGCCCTGGACCATCCGGCCGAGCGACCGGCACATCCGCGCCAGGTCACCGCGGCCTTTCGGCTGCGGGATCAACGCCAGCTGGTCGCCGTCGAGGATGTACTCGGCCGCCGACTCGATGGCGCGGAAGCGCTGCGCCACGAGCCCCGCGAATCCCCAGGCCCCGGCGATGATGAACAGCGTGGCGCTGAAACCGATCACGCGGATGTCGTGCCGGAGCTCGCCGACCTCGGCGAAGGCCCGGCGGTCCGGCTGCCGCACGGCGACCATCAGGCCGAGCCCGCGGAAATTCCGGAAGCCGCGGGTGAGCGCGAAGCCCGTCAGGTACGAGGAGCCTTCGTCGTCCTCGTGCAGGTAGCCGCGGTACGCCTGCAGGCCCCGGGGGCTGACGGGCACGGGCGGGTAGGGGGGCGGCACCTTGCCCCAGATATCAGTGCCCGTGTCGAGCAGGACATCCCCCTTGGCCGAATAAATGGTCACGCCGAACAGGCGCCGGCGGGCGCTTTCCGGCACCACTTGCTCCTGGAGTTGCTCGACCCACGACCAGCGCAGGCTGGCGCAGAGCACACCGAGCATCTTGCCGTTGGTATCGGTCACCGGGACCGCCACGTCGAAGACCCGGGGGATGCCGCCGTCGGTCCGGGCAATCTTGTCCGCCAAATCCGAGGCCTCGTGCAGGTTGCCGACGTAGGTGCCGCCCTGCAGCGCGATGTCGAACCAGCCCTCGCCGGCCACATCCAGGCCCTCGCGGAGGCCGCCGGTGCCGACGACCACCTTGCCCGCGGGGTTGGCGAAGCCGATCCAGGCGTATTCCTCTTCGGTGTCGTTGAGATAGTTCAGCGCAGCGCGGCGGGCCTGTTCACCCACGGCCGGGTCGCGGAAGGTCGGCATGGCCGCGGCCACCTGCAGCTCGTGAAAGCGCTCGTACATGCTGCGGTCGATCCGCTCGCGGATCGATCCGGCCAGGGTTTCGAAGAGCGGACCGGCGTCGGCCTCGATCCGCGCGGCTAGCGCATCGGCCGCGCGGTCGCTGTAGAACAGCGTCAGGCCGGCCGCCAGCGCCCCGAGGACCAACGCGCACTGGGCGCGGATGCTGCCGAGCGGATTAAACGCGTCCCACCACCGCGGGGAATCCTCGGGCTTGGGGGCGGGGCGCGGCATGGTGCGAGCACGGACGACGGCCGGGCCTGGGTCAACCCCCGTCGCCCCCGAGAACGCTCTTGCGGTCACCCGGGGCTTGCGGCTTCGTTTTCCTTTTTCCCGCCGCGCCATGCCCCAGACGATTGCCGTCCTCGACTTCGGATCCCAGCTCACCCAGGTCATCGCGCGCCGCATCCGCGAGTGTCAGGTTTACTCGAAGATCTACCATTACGCCACGCCCGCCGCGAAGCTGCGGGAGGACGGCGTGATCGGCATCATTTTCTCCGGCGGCCCGCAGAGCGTGTACGCCCGCCAGGCGCCCCATCCCGACCGCGGGGTCTTTGAACTCGGCGTGCCGATCCTTGGCATCTGCTACGGCGTGCAGCTCATGGGGCACTTCCTCGGCGGCAAGGTCGCGCACAGCAAGGCGCGCGAGTACGGCCACGGCCACCTCACCATCCGCCGGCCGGGCAAGCTGTTCGCCCGCCTGCCGCGCAAGCTCCGCATCTGGAACTCGCATGGCGACAAGCTCACCAAGCTGCCCCCGGGGTTCCGCGCCACTGCCGTCTCCGAGAACTCGCCCTTTTCCGGCATCGAGGATGCCGAGCGCCGGTTCTACGGCATCCAGTTCCACCCGGAGGTCTTCCACACCGAGCGCGGCGTGGACATGATCAGCAACTTCCTCGTCGGCGTGTGCGGGGCGAGGCAGGACTGGACGACCCGCGACTTCATCGGCCACTCCGTCGCCGGCATCCGGGAGAAGGTCGGCAAGGGCCGCGTGCTCCTTGGGCTTTCGGGCGGCGTCGACTCGTCGGTGGCCGCGGCCTTGCTGCACAAGGCCATCGGACGGCAGCTGACCTGCGTGTTTGTCGACAACGGCCTCCTCCGCAAGGGCGAGCTTACCTATGTCGAGCAGCTCTACCGGAAACATTTCCGCATCGACCTCCGCGTGGTGGATGCCTCGGCCCTCTTCCTCAAGCGCCTCAAGGGCGTCACCGAGCCCGAGCAGAAGCGCAAGATCATCGGCCGCACCTTCGTCGAGGTCTTCGAGAAGTCGCTCAAGGAGTTCGGCCAGAAGGCCGAGTTCCTCGGGCAGGGGACGCTCTATCCCGACGTGATCGAGTCCGTCTCCATCGGCGGCAACCCGGCCTCGTTGATCAAGACGCACCACAATGTTGGCGGCCTGCCGGAGCGGATGAAGCTCAAGCTCATCGAGCCGCTGCGCGAACTCTTCAAGGACGAGGTCCGCCGGGTTGGTGCCGCCCTGGGGCTGCCCCGCGATGTCGTTTGGCGCCAACCCTTCCCCGGTCCGGGCCTCGGAGTTCGGGTCATGGGTGACATCACGGCCGAAAAGCTCGAGATCCTGCGCAACGCCGACGCGGTGCTCCATGAGGAGATGATGGACTCGGGCCTGTACTGGAAGGTCTGGCAGTCCTTCTGCGTTTTCCTGCCGGTGAAGACTGTGGGTGTCTTCGGCGACGAGCGTACCTACGACTATGTCATCGCGATCCGCGTGGTCGAAAGCACGGACGCCATGACGGCCGATTGGGCCAAGCTGCCGTACCCGTTGCTCCAGAAGATCTCGAGCCGCATCACCAACGAGGTCCGCGGCGTCAGCCGCGTGGTGCTCGACATCAGCTCGAAGCCCCCCGCCACAATCGAGTGGGAATGATTCGGACCTCGGCCGGGAGCTTGCGCGGGAACCCGGGGTCTGCCATGCAGTCATCCTCCCGGTCCGCTTCATCCCCTACCCTCATGCGCGCCTCCTTTTGTCTTTGCTCCGTCCTTGTCCTTTTCGCCGCGGGCCTGCACGCCGCGGCCGCACCGAATGCCGAGCTGGACGCTGTAATTACCCGGGCGCGCGCCCGACTCGGCGCGGAGGAGGCGCTGACGGCGGTGAAGTCCGTGCATTTCGAGGGCACTTACGAGACCTCCGGAGAGGCTGCCGACAGCCAGAAGGGCACGATCGAGATGATTTTCCAGAAGCCCTTCCAGCACCGGTCGATCATCGTGTCGTCCACCGGCCGTGAGGAAGTCACAGGCCTCGATGGCCTCGAGAGCTGGATGCGGGTGAAGGAGGGCAAGGACCAGCGCCTGACCCTCTATCCGAAGGAGCAGACCAAGACCCTCCGCGCCAACACCTGGCAGGCCTTGGAGTTCTACCGCGGGGTCGACCGCATCGGGGGCACCGTTGAGCTGGTCGGGGAGGAGACCGTTGACGGCGTCCTGTGCTCGAAGGTGATCTTCCGGCACGACGCCACCCTGACCTGGACCCGTTATTTCGACAAGGCAACCGGCCGGCTCGTGCTGACCGAGACCGCCCAGGGCAAGACCCGCGAGGAGGGCGAAATCATCGCCGACGGCGTCCGCTCCCCGAAGAAGCTTATCTCCACGGTGAAGAACGCCGCGGGCAAGGATGTCACCGTCACGATCACCTTCAACAAGGTCACGGTGAACGAGCCGTTCGCGGCGAATCTGTTCACGGTGCCGACCATGGCGTCGCTGCGCCAGTAGGCCCGGGTTTCTTCCGGCTGGATTCGGGTGGCAATCGCCGCCACCTTGGGTCCCGTGCGCCTGCTCAGCTACACCGACAAGAACTTCGCGGATGAACTCGCCGCGTTCTGCCGCGGCGCGGCCGTGCCGGAGGAAACCGCCCGGGCCGTGACCGCCCTGCTGGCGGACGTGCGGGACCGTGGCGACCTCGCGGTCGCCGAGTATGCGGCCCGGTTCGACGGCGCCCATCTCACGCCCGACCGCTTCCGCGTGAAGAAGGCCGACCTCGCCGGGGCGATGAAGCGCCTGTCCGCCGGCGAGCGCAAGGCCCTCCAGGCCGCGCATGCCAGCATCGTTGATTTCAACCGCCGCTCGCTGCCCAAGGCCTGGGAGGCCCGCAACCCGCATGGCGCGCGGGTGGGGGAGAAGTTCGACCCGATCCGCCGCGTCGGCCTCTACGTCCCGGGCGGCCAAGTGCCGCTGGTCTCGACCGTGCTCATGACCGCCACGCTGGCGCAGCTCGCCGGCTGCCCCGAGATTGCTGCGTTCACGCCCTCCGGGCCGCGTGGTCGCGTGGCCGACGGCCTCCTCGCCGCCCTGCACCTGGCCGGTGTGACCGAGGTCTACCGCATCGGCGGCGTGCAGGCGATCGGGGCGATGGCCTACGGCACCGCCACGATTCCCGCAGTGGACAAGGTCTTCGGCCCCGGCAGCGCCTGGGTCTGCGAGGCCAAGCGCCAGGTTTTCGGCACGGTGGGCGTCGATTCCCTGCCGGGCCCGAGTGAGCTCATGGTCATCGCCGACGACTCGGTGCGGGCCGACTGGGCCGCCGCCGACCTGCTGGCCCAAGCTGAGCACGGCTCCGGGCGCGAAAAGATCTACCTGATCGCAACGTCGCCCGCGATCGTTGCCGCCATCGCGACCGAGATGGAAGCGCAGTCGAAGCTCATCAGCCGCTCGGAAAAGACCGCCCGAGTGCTGGCCGAGGGTTTTCTGACGGTGGTGGTGAAGAAGGTCGAGCAGGCCGCGGAAATCGCCAACTACGTCGCCCCTGAGCACCTCGAGTTGTTGGTGCGCGAGCCGTGGGTGGCCAAGTTGACGCAGGCGGTCACCACCGCCGGCGCCATCATGATCGGGAACCATACCGCGACCGCGCTGGGCGACTTCACCGCGGGCCCGAGTCATGTGCTCCCGACCGGCCGCGCCGGCCGGTTCTTCAGCGGGCTGCGCGTGACCGACTTCATGCGCCGCACCAGCCTCGTCCGCTACGACCGCGCCGGTGTCCGCAAGGCCGCCCCCGTCGTCGCTGCCTTCGCCGCGATGGAGCAGCTCGACGCCCACGGCCGCTCGGTGGCGGTGCGCGCCGAGTGAGTGTCCCGGCCCGCCCGTCCCGGGCGTCGGCCTTTTCCCTTCGCATGTCCACCGATCCCTCCTCCCTCGCGCTGCCGCACGTCACGCGTCTGCACGCCTACACGCCGGGCCTTCAGCCGACCGGTGCCGGCTGGGTGAAGCTGAACACCAACGAGTGCCCTTATCCACCCAGTCCCCGCGTCGCCGAGGCGGTCCGCCGGGAGGTGGGTGCGGACGGGGCGAGCCTGCGGCTATACCCGAACCCCAAGAGCAGCCCGCTGCGCGTGGCCCTCGCCCGGTACCATGGGCGGGCGGAGAATGAGGTCTGCGTCGGTAACGGGTCCGACGACATCCTGAACCTGCTGGTGCGGGTCTTTGCGGGTGAGAAGGCCGCGACCGGCTTCACCCTGCCGAGCTACTCGCTTTATCCGGTGCTGGTCGCAATCCAGGACGGGGCGTGCGAGACGATCGAGTTCGACCGCAGCATGCGCCTGCCTGTCGACCGCATCGCCGCGACGAAGGCCGGGATCTTCTTCCTGACCTCGCCCAACGCCCCGACCGGCGTGGCGTTCCCGAATGCCGAGATTGAGTGCGTGCTGCGTGCCTTTCCTGGACTCGTCGTGGTGGACGAGGCCTATGCGCCCTTCGCGGCGGAGAATGCCGTGTCGCTGCTCGACCGGCACGAGAACCTCGTGGTCGTGCGCACCTTCTCGAAGGCCTATGCCCTCGCCGGCATCCGGGTGGGCTACGCCCTCGCCCGTGCGGGGGTCATCGACCTGCTCGACCGGGTGCGCGACAGCTACAACGTCAACCGCCTCTCGCAGGCCGCTGCGCTCGCAGCCCTGGAGGACCAGCCGTACTTCGAGGGCCTCGTCGCCCGCGTGCGGGCCACGCGCGACGCGCAGCTCCGGGCCTTCGCCGCCCGCGGCTGGTTCACCTATCCCTCGCAGGCGAACTTCATCTTCACCGAGCCGCGCGATGCCCGCGGCACCACCGGCCGGGCGGTCGCGGAATCCGCCTATCGCTTCCTCTACGACCGCAAGGTGCTGGTCCGGCACTTTCCGAGCCACGCCTTGACCGCCCCCTTCCTCCGCATCACCGTCGGCACCGACGACGAGATGCTCGTCCTCAACCAAACCCTCGACGCATGGCTAAAGGCTCCTCCCAACGCGTAGCGACCGTCCGCCGCAAGACGGCGGAGACGGACATCGCGCTCACCCTGTCCATCGACGGGCGCGGCGAGTCGACGATCAGCACCGGTGTGCCGTTCTTCGACCACATGCTCACGCTGTTCGCGAAGCACGGCCTCTTCGACCTCGAGATCAAGGCGAAGGGCGACACGGACGTCGACTACCACCACACGGTCGAGGACGTCGGCCTCGTGCTCGGCCAGGCCTTCAAGGAGGCGCTGGGCGACAAGGTCGGCATCCGCCGCTACGGTTTCTTCATCCTCCCGATGGACGAGTCCCTCGCCCGCGTGGTCTTGGACGTCGGCGGCCGTCCGCACCTCGTCTACAACGCCGAGGCGCCGACGATGTTCGTGCGCGACTTCAACATCGTGCTCGTGAAGGAATTCTGCCGGGCGTTCAGCAACGCGCTCGGGGCGAATCTCCATGTCCAGCTCGTGTACGGCGAGGAGCCGCACCACGTGGCCGAGGCGATCGTCAAGGCGCTGGCTCGGGCCCTCGATGCGGCGACGCAGATCGAGCCCCGCGCGGCGGACCTGCTGCCGAGCACGAAGGGGAAGATCTAGGTCCCGTTCGCTGTAGCCGGGGTGACCTCACCCCGGGGTTCGCTTGCCGGGTGGGGTCACCCGGCCTACAGATGTTGCTCGTCAAGAATCCCATGCTCGCCATCATCGACAACGGAATCTGCAACCTGCGGAGCGTCACCAAGGCCATTGAGGCCGTGGGTGGGCGGCCCGTGGTCGTGCACACGCCGGCGGAGGTCGCGGCGAGCGGCGCGACCGGCCTGGTGCTGCCCGGCGTCGGCGCCCTGCGGGACTGCGTGGCGGCCCTGCGGGCGGCGCGGCTGGACGCGACGGTCCGGGACTGGATCGGCGCTGGCCGGCCCTTCCTGGGCGTGTGCCTGGGCATGCAGGCACTCTTCGAGCATTCGGAGGAGGGTAATGTGACCGGCCTTGGGATTTTTCCCGGTCGCGTGGTACGGTTCCGCCGTCCGGCCGAGTTCAAGATCCCCCATATGGGGTGGAATGGGGTGCGTTTTACCCAGCCGGGGTCCCCATTGGCCGAGGGCCTCGCCCCGGAGGGAGAGGCGTTTTACTTTGTCCATAGTTACCATTGCGTGCCCGCCGATCCAAAACTGGTGCTGGCGGAGTGCGATTATGGTGGGGCCTTCACCGCGGCGATCGGCCGGGGACGGTGCTTCGCGACCCAGTTTCACCCCGAGAAGAGCCAAGCCAAGGGGCTGAGGATCTACGGGAACTTCGTCCGGCTGGCCGCGGCCGGCTAAACGAACTCTTACCCCCGACCGGTTCAGGGCTTATTTCCCGCCGGGGTGGTTGGGAGGCATCGGCTTTGCTTTGCCAAGGCGCAAAAGCACCTTCTTTCTAACCCGTCATGAGTTCCGCCACCCTCAAACTCGACAACAAGGAGATTCCCCTGCCGGTGATGGTTGGCACGGAGGGCGAACGGGCGATCGACACCCGCAAGCTCCGCGCTGACACCGGCTTCGTTACCTACGACCAGGGCTACGGCAACACCGCCTCGTGCGAGAGCGCGATCACGTTCCTTGATGGCGACGCCGGTGTGCTCCGTCACCGCGGCTACCCGATCGAGCAGCTTGCGGCGCACAGCGACTTCGTTGAGACCGCGTATCTCATCATCTACGGCGAGCTCCCAACCCCGACGCAGCGCAAGGATTTCGGCCTGCTCATCCGCATCAATGCCGCCATCGAGACACAGATGCAGAAGATCTTCGAGGGCTTCCCGAAGGACGCGCCCCCGATGGCCATGCTTTCCTCGATCGTTGGCTCGCTCGCGGCGCACTACCCGCAGCTCGCCACGAACAACTTCGAGGCCGACCTGAAGAACTTCGACCTGGCCGCGGCCATCGCCATCTCGAAGATCCGCACGATCGGCGCGATGATCTATCGCTACCAGCGCGGCCTGTCCTACATCGGGCCCCGGCAGGAGCTGCCGTTCTGTGAGAACTTCCTGCACATGATGTTCTCGGAGTCGGACAAGGATTATGTCGCGACCCCCGAGGTAGCGAAGGCGCTCAATCTCCTCCTGCTCCTGCACGCTGACCACGAGCAGAACTGCTCCACTTCCACCGTCCGCATGGTCGGCTCGAGCGCGGCCAACATGTTCACCTCCATTTCGGCCGGCATCAGCGCGCTCTCGGGCCCGCTGCACGGCGGCGCCAACACCGCGGTGATGGGCATGCTCCAGGCGATTCACGACGAGGGCGATGACGGCACGCGCTTCATTGCCGCCGCCAAATCCGGCAGCAAGAGCAACCGCCTGATGGGCTTTGGCCACGCCGTGTACAAGAACTTCGACCCGCGCGCGAAGATCATCGGCAAGGCCTGCGACGAGGTGCTGAAGCAGCTCGGCATCGACGACCCGCTCCTGGCCATCGCGAAGAACCTTGAGCAGGCCGCGCTCAAGGACGACTACTTCCTCTCGCGCAAGCTCTACCCGAACGTGGACTTCTACTCCGGCATCATCATGCGCGCGATCGGCATCCCGATGAACATGTTCACGGTGATCTTCGCTATCGGCCGCGCGCCGGGCCAGATCGCCAACTGGCGCGAGGTCGCTGCCAACCCGAAGGGCCGCATCTACCGTCCGCGCCAGATCTATGTGGGCCACGCCAAGCGCGACTACGTGCCGATCAAGCAGCGGGCGTGAACCCCTGTTGGCGCGGCTTTGCGAGATAAAGCTTAGGACTTCTCCTCGGTGCGCAGGATGGCGTCGGTGGACAGCCCTGTGATCTGCTTCAGGCCCGTGATCAGGCGCCAGAAGACGCCCATCATCACAATCATGCACGGCACCACAATTACGGGCCATACGAGCAGGTGCATGCGGCCGAGTTGAGCGTTAAACTCAGGAGTGCCCGGGGCACCCTTCAGCAAGTATTTCGCGAGGCTGAAATTGAGCCCGGCGCTGAGCACGAAGCTGCTCCCCAGCCAGAGGCTGATCTGCAGCATCAGCCGGTCGAGGTCCCGCTGCCGACCCTGCTCGACCAGCACGGCGTTCACCCGGGCCACGTCGATGACCTGCTCGTTGTACAGCAACTCTTTCACGAGCGGCTTTTTCGTGCGCAGCGAGACGAGGATCGCGATCCCGATGAGGGTGGGCATCACCGCCTCCTTGATCGCGAAACCGAGCCCGCCGACGTGCAGCAGTCCGAGCACGCCCGTCAACAGCACGCTGAAGAAGCCGATGATCGAGATGAAGTTGGTCCGCCGTCGGCGCATGAAATCGTACACGCCGTAGCTAACGGGGAAGAGGATCGCCAGGACGAGGCCCCAGAGTGGTCCGAGGTGCTCCTCCTTGCTCAGCGACGTCAGCACGTACGTCGGCACGGCGATGTTGCAGATCAGGTTGACGAGGAGGTTCTCGCGCGGGGCGGTGTTCTCGGGCACGCCGTCCTTTGAATTCGGCCAAACCGCCGCTGGGAAGGAGAATCGGTGTGGGGCACCGGAGAAAACCGAGGGAACGGAGTCCGGAGTCTAGCCGCCCTGTCTCCCTTCCCTCCGTTTCCTTCTGTGAAAACAAACCCATGACGCTTTCCGGGTTTGCCGGTCGGATGATTTGTGCCATGGTCGGCGCCCCATGATTCTTCTCGGCGTCAACATCGACCACGCGGCGACCCTGCGGCAGGCGCGCTACCGCGACGCCCGCGGGCCGGGCGGGATCGTTGAGCCTGATCCCGTGACCACGGCCCTGCTCGCCGAGCAGGCCGGGGCCGACGGCATCACCGTCCACCTCCGCGAGGATCGGCGCCACATCCAGGAGCACGACGTCCGCCGCCTGCGCGAGGTGATCGCCACCCGCCTCAACCTTGAGATGGCCTGCACGCCGGAGATGACCGCCTACGCCCTGCAGCTCCGCCCCGAGGCCGTCTGCGTGGTGCCGGAAAACCGCACCGAGATCACTACCGAGGGCGGGCTCGATGTCGTCGCCCACCGCGACCGCGTGCGGACCTGCGTCGAGGCGATGAACGCCGCGGGCATCCAGGCCAGTCTCTTCATCGACCCGGACCCGGCACAGGTGGAGCTGGCGGCGCAGCTGCGCGCGCCCGTCATCGAGCTGCACACCGGGGCCTATGCCAATGCCACCGGCCCGACCCGCGCGGCCGAGCTGGCCAGGCTCGTCGCCGCCGCCCGGCTCGCGGCGCAGGCCGGGCTGGTCGTCAACGCCGGCCATGGCATCAACTACGTGAACATCGCCGAGGTGCGCACGATCCCGGACCTGCACGAGCTCAACATCGGCCACGCCATCATGAGCCGCGCGCTGCTCACCGGCCTCGCCGAGGCCGTCCGCGAGATGAAGGCGCGGATGAACCCATGAACCTCCAGCTTCCCCCTGGCGGCATCGTGCTCGGGATCGGCTGCGACCTGATCGAGGTGCAACGCATCCGCGATGCGATCGACCGGAGCGGCGAGCGTTTCCTCGGCCGGGTCTTCACCGAGGAGGAGCGCGCGTATTGCGCGACCAAGGCTCACCCGCACAAGCACCTGGCGGCGCGCTGGGCGGCGAAGGAGGCGGTCTCGAAGTGCTTCACCACCGGCATCGGCGCGGAACTGGGCTGGAAGTCGGTCTCCATCTACCACGGCGAGCGGGCCGAGCCGCTGGTCCGCCTCGACGAGCGCGGCGCGGAGCTGCTGTGCCGCGTCGGCGGCACCGCCGTGCAGGTGACGCTCTCGCACACGGAGACCACCGCGATGGCGGTGGCCGTGGTGCTCGCGGGCAAAGCCTGACCCGGCCGCTTCCGCCATGGACGATCCGGACGAAATCGGCGGGGGCGGGGAGGGCGGGGAAACGCCCGTCGAGTCCAAGCGCCCGTCCACCGTTCCGTCGTGGGTCATGCTCGGGTTCGCGGCCGGGGTGCTGACCATGTGGCTCCTGCGCGCGACGGTCGAGCCGGCCGAGACCCCGGCGGTCCCGGCGACCGTCGCTCCGCCGCCCCGCGTGGTGACACAGCCGCGGCCGATGGAGATCGAGGCGGTGTTTGCGCAGTACGCCGAGCACGCGCGCTGGTCAAACGACACGACCGAGGTCGTGCTCTGGAACCGCGGCGCCCAGGAGATCATCGACCGCTTCGAGGTGCGGCGCGTGGGTGACGAGTACTTCTTTCGCACGATCCCGCAGCTGACCCGCCGGGTGCTGAATCATGGCGTGCCCGACAACCTCCCGATCCAGTTCACCGAGACGGAGGCGCAGTACCAGCAATGGCTCAAGGACGTGGCGAAGGAAAACGCGCGCCAGGGAGCCAAAAGTCTCATCGAGGTCATGAGCGGCCGCAGCCCGGCCGATCCCGGCGCGCCGCCCGCGCAGTCCACGCCGACCCTGCAGCCACCCGCGGATGGAAAGTAGAAGGCCCGGCCTGATGAATCCCGATTCCGCCTTGCGCGGCAGTCATCCCATCCTCACCTGCGCCGCCGCGGGCGAGTTGGAGCAGCGGCTGTTCGCCGGCGACGAGACGCGCGAGTGGTCAGCGATGGGCGGGGCCGGCCGCGCCGTGGCGGGAGCCGTGGTGGAGGATTTCCGCGAGATCGGGGGTTTTCCCGCGACGGCCCGGATCCTCGTGCTGGCGGGCAAGGGCCACAACGGCGGCGACGCCCTACTGGCTGCCCAAGTCCTGCTGGAGCGGTTTCCAGGTGCCGTGGCGGACGTGGTGCTCGTGTTCGGCGTGCGCTCCCTGCGGCCCCTCGCGGCGCAGGCGCTGCGGGAACTGGTCCATGCGGCCCCGGGGCGGGTGCAGCTGCGCCGCGGACTGCCGGAGGGTGCGGGCTACGATCTCCTGCTCGACGGGGTGTTCGGCTTCCAGTTCCGTCCTCCGGTGGCGGCGCCGATCGCAGCGCTCTTCAAGCGCGCCAACGCCACGCCGATCCGCTTGCGCGCCGCGGTGGACCTGCCGAGCGGACTGGGCGGCCCAGCCGTCCTCCGCGCCAACTTCACCTACGCCACGGGCAGCGTGAAGTCCCCGGTGGTGGATCCGGCGAATGCGGCCGCGGTGGCTCGGCTGCGTTACCTCGATCTCGGATTCTTTGCGGATGCCGCGAACCGCCGGGGCGACAGAGGCGTGCTCACCCCGGATGTCCTCGGGCCGCTGCGCGGCTGGCGGGCTCCACGGGGCGATAAGCGCACCCACGGCCATCTCCTGATCGTCGGCGGCTCCCGCAGCTATCCCGGGGCCGCGCTGATGAGCGTGCTCGCGGCGTTGCGCAGCGGGGTGGGGCTCGTGACGGCCTACGTGCCCGAGAGCCTCGTGCCGGCCTTTGCCGCGCGGGCCCCCGAGGCGATATGGGTCGGCTGGCCGGAGACGCCGTCCGGGGGACTCGCGCTCGAGGGCAGCCACCTGCTCCGCGAACGCCTCGGCCGGGCCACGGCGCTGGCGATCGGCCCCGGACTGGCGCGCGAGGCGGAGACGCTCGCGCTGGCCAGGGATATCGTTGCCACCGCAACCCTCCCGCTCGTGATCGATGCCGACGCGCTGCAGCCGGAGATCGTCAAGGCCGGCAAGGCCCCGCGGATCCTCACTCCGCATGAGGGCGAGTGGGCCCGCATCGCCCGGGCCGTGCCGAAGGATGCCGTCGTGATCCACAAGGGCCCGCTTACCCGGATCACCGCGGGAGCGGCGGAATATTTCTGTCCCCACGGCGGCCCCGTGCTCTCTCGCGGAGGCAGCGGCGACCTGCTGACTGGGGTCGCCGGAGGCCTGTTGGCGCAGTCCCCCGCCGATCTGCATGGCGCCGCCGCCCGTGCCGCCGTCTGGCACGGCCGGGCCGCCGACGAGCTCGCCCGTGCCAACGGTGCCACGGCCGTGAGCGTCACCCAGCTGCTTGATTATCTTTCGGCAGCGCTGCGCTAGGCGGATCTGCTTTGACCCGGTATCACCCGGGAGGTTAGAATCGTGGCCATGCCCGACGAACCCAGCGAGCAGCAGGCCTTTCTCATCCTCAACGCCCTCCCGAACATCGGCCCGATCACGCTGAACCGACTGTTGGCGGAGCTGGGCAACGATCCACGCAGGGTGCTGGCGGCCTCCGCCTCCCGGCTCGAGGCAGTGAAGGGCGTCGGGCCGGTGATCAGCGCCACCGTCACCCGCTGGTGCGAGCATTTCGACCTGGGCCGCGAGGAGGAGCGCATGGCCCGGGCCGGGGTGTCATTCATTGCCTCGCGCGACCCGGGCTATCCGCCGCTGCTGAAGGAAATCAACGACCCGCCGATCGGCCTTTACCGACGGGGCGGCTATGCGTTCACGCAGCCCAGCGTGGCGATCGTGGGCTCGCGACGGACGACACTCTACGGACAGGCGACGGCGAAGCGGCTGGGCGCCGAGCTGGCGCAGCGCGGGTTCTGCATTGTGAGCGGTTTGGCCCGTGGCATCGACACCGCGGCGCACTAGGGCGCGCTGGAGGCCGGCGGCAGGACGGCGGGCGTGCTCGGCACGGGGATCGACCTGGTTTATCCGCCGGAGAACCTCGCGCTCTACCGGCGCATCGAGGAGCAGGGCGCGATCCTCTCCGAGTTCCCGCTCGGGCGCCGGGCCGACAAGCAGTCCTTCGCCATGCGCAACCGCATCGTGGCGGGCAGCTGCGTGGCGATCATTGTGGTCGAGAGCGACGTGAGCGGCGGAGCGATGATTACGGCCCGGTTTGCGGGCGAGCAGGGCCGGCTGATCTTCGCCGTCCCGGGCCGCATCGACCAGGCGACCAGCGCGGGATGTCACCAGCTCATCCGCGACGGCGCGACGCTGCTCACCTCGGTGGAGGATGTGCTCTCCGAACTCGATTACCTCGACGGCCTGCGTCCCGCGCCGATCCCGGAAAAGCCGGGTGCTGGCGGCGCGACGACCGGGCTGGGGGATCTGAACGTCGGCGAGCGGAGCATTCTCGGCGCCTTTGCCGGCGGGGGAATCCTCGGCGCGGATCAAATCGTGGCCCAGACGGGTCTCGCGATCTCCGAGGTTTCGGCAGGGCTGATAATGCTGGAGCTCAAGCGCCGCATTGTCCGCCGGGCGGACGGGACGTACGAGGCGACGGCCTGATCAACCCGGCGGCCAGGTGAGTTGGCGGCCGGCGAGGAGGTGGACGTGGAGGTGTGGAGCGGTCTCGCCGGCCTGGGGTCCGTTGTTGACGACGAGGCGGAAGCCGGCGCCGAGGTTGAGCTTTTTCGCGACCTGGCCGGCGACGAGCAGGAGGTGACCGAGCAGGGCCTGGTCGGCCGGCGTGGCCTCCGCGACGCGCACGATCACGCGCTTGGGGATGATGAGCAGGTGCACCGGAGCCTGCGGGACGATGTCGTGGATCACGATACAATGCTCGTCCTCATGCTCGAAGCGCCCGGGGATCTCGCGGTCGATAATGCGTTGGAAGATGGTTTTCGGCATGGTTTTTACAGGAGGTAACGGAGGAAACGGAGGGAGCCAAGTCACTGATTGGCGCCAGGCAGCATCAAACGCGAGACTCCGTCGGTCAGCTTGGATTCGTTGAAATTGATCAACAGACCGACGGGAACGTTGAGCAGTTTCATGTAGCTCAGAAGCTGGGCCTTGTGGATCGGGAGGGTCTTCTCGACCGCTTTGGCTTCGATGAGAACACAGGCCTCAACAAGCAGATCGAACCGCAGGGTTTCTTCCTTAATGAAGCCCTTGTAGCTGATCGGGACCATCCTCTGGTTGGTGTAGGTGAGGCGTTGCAGCTCGAGCTCGCGGCAAAGGCACCACTCGTAAATGGATTCGACCAAGCCGGGTCCCTTGTCCCGATGCACCTCGATGGCTGCCGCGATGATCGTTCCGGTCAGACCATCTGCCTTGGAAAAGAGCGGATGCATCCCTCTCTCTGTTTCCTCCGTTTCCCCCTGTAAAAACAAAATCCTACAGAAAGAGCAGGTTCAGCTCCGCGCCGCGGACGGTGCGGGCGGCGGCGAGGGCGCGGACGAAGTCGAGGGCCTCGGCGTATTCGCGCTCGCGGCGCGCGGTGCGGCGGCGGCCGGGCGGTAGGAGGGCGGGGCGGAGGTTGGTCACGAGCAGGGTGGACTCGCGGAAGGGCACGAGCTGGCGCAGGCCGGCCATAAGTTCGGCGCGGGCGAAGAGGGGCGTGGCGGAGGCCGGCGTGAGCGAGGCGTCCCAGTGGAAGAAGCCGCGGCGGGGGAAATGCCGGAAGAGCCGCGCGAGCAGGTCGGCCGCGGCGGCGTTGAAGGCGGCGTCGTACTGGGCCGCGAGCTCCGGGTGCGCGGCGGTCTGGCGCGCGAGCTCGGCGAGGCTGAAGGTGATCGCCCCCTTGATCTGCTGCGCGAGATAGAGGTCGTCGCCGGTGGCATGCGCGAAGAGCGCGTTGACCAGGTGCAGCCGGCGGAGCTCGTCGCGGGAAGAGGAAGACATTTTTTAACCGCGGATTTGTCGGATTGCGCGGACCAGCCGGGCAGCGTCGGGCAGATTTTCACAGGAGGAAACGAAGGGAAAGGAGAGGATCGACCTCGGGTTTCCTCCGTTGCCTCCTGTGCAAAACATTTCCGGTCACCGGTTCTTCGGCTTGTTCTTCACGAGCGCACTGATCTCGTCGACGAACTCGTTCACGTCGCGGAATTCCTTGTAGACGCTGGCGAAGCGGACGTAGGCGACCTGGTCGATCTTGCGGAGGCGCTGCATGACGGCGTCGCCGATGGCCTGCGACGGGATCTCCGACTCATACTGGGCCTCGAGCGCGTCGATCACGTCCTCGACCAGCATCGTCATCTGCTCGGCGTCAACCGGGCGCTTGTGGCAGGCGGCGCGCACGGCGTGGTTGAGCTTCTCGCGGCTGAAGTCCTCGCGGCGGCCGTCGCGCTTCGTCACGATCAAGCCGTCGCGGACGAGTCCCTCGGTGGTGGTGAAGCGGTGGCCACACTCAAGGCACTCGCGCCGGCGGCGGATCGTGTTTCCCTCGCGGCTGATTCGGGAATCGATCACCTTATCTTCGATCGAGGTGCACTTGGGGCAACGCATGGGAAGGATCCTTAGTTCAGCGCCAGGAAATTCTCGAGGATCTTCATCCCGCCCTCGGTGGCGATGGACTCGGGGTGGAACTGCACGCCCCAGACGGGTAGGGTGCGGTGGCGGAGACCCATGATCTCGCCCTCCTTGGTCTCGGCGGTGACCTCGAGGCAGGCGGGGAGGGAGGCGCGCTCGACGAGCAGCGAGTGATAGCGGGTGGCGGCGAAGCCTTGGGGCAGTCCGCGGAAAAGGTCCTTCCCATTGTGCTGGATGGGGGAGGTCTTGCCGTGCATCAGGCGGTCGGCGCGGACGACCTTCCCGCCGAAGTAATGGCCGATCGACTGGTGGCCGAGGCAGACGCCGAAGATGGGCTTCTTGCCGGCGAACGCCCCGATCATGTCGAGCGACACACCGGCCTCGGCGGGCGAGCACGGGCCGGGAGAGATCAGGACCCGCTCCGGGTTCAGCGCCAGTGCCTGGGCCGGGGTGATCTCGTTGTTGCGGAAGACGCGCTGCTCCACGCCCAGCTGCCCAAAGTATTGGACGAGGTTGAAGGTGAACGAGTCGAAGTTGTCGATGACGAGGAGCACTTCGGGCCACTATCCCGCGGGGAGAGGGCAGGGTCAAGTGTGGCGGAAGAGGAGAACGCTCAACGCTCAACTTTCAACGCCCATGGACCAAAGCGGATCCGTTTCACTTGAGCGTTGAGAGTTGAAAGTTGAGCGTTGAGCGTTCCCTCCGTGTCCGTCCATTTCGACCTCCTGAAAACCGACTCCGCCACGGCGGCGCGCCGCGGGCGGCTGCGCACGAGGCATGGCATGGTCGAGACGCCGATCTTCATGCCCGTGGGTACGCAGGGCACAGTGAAGTCTGTGACGCCGACGCATCTGCAGGACATCGGGGCCCAGATCATCCTCGGCAACACCTACCATCTCAACCTGCGGCCGGGCTCGGAACTCGTTCGGGACCTCGGCGGGCTGCACCGCTTCATGGGCTGGGACGGGCCGATCCTCACCGACAGCGGCGGCTTCCAGGTCTTCAGCCTCGCGAAGCTCCGCGACATCCGCGACGACGGCGTGGCGTTCCAGTCGCACCTCGACGGCGCGAAGCTCTTCCTCGGCCCGAAGGAAGTCATGGGCATCCAGCAGAACCTCGGCTCGGACATCGCGATGGTGCTCGACGAGTGCCCGCCCTGGCCCTGCGAGCGGGACGACTGTGCGCGGGCGGTGGCGCGCAGCCGGCGCTGGGCGGAGCAGTGCAGGCAGATCGCGACCGACTCGGGCTTCCTCGCCGCGGGGCACCATGTTTTCGCGATCGTGCAGGGCTCGACCTTCGACGACCTCCGCCGGGAGGCAGCGGAGTCGCTCGCCGCGCTGGATTTTCCCGGCTATGCGGTGGGCGGCGTGAGCGTGGGCGAGCCCGAGCCGGAAATGCTGAAGCAGGTCGGTGCGACCACACCCTTCCTGCCCGCGAACAAGCCCCGCTACACCATGGGTCTCGGGACGCCGCCGCAGTTGTTGCGGATGGTCGCCCTCGGAGTGGATATGTTCGACTGCGTGTTGCCGACCCGCGTGGCGCGCAACGGCCTGGTCTTCACGCCGGACGGCCCGTTGAACCTGCGCAACGAGCAGTACCGCGCCGACCCGCGCCCGATCGTCGAGGGCCTGGCCAACTACACCGCTAACTTCTCGCGGGCCTACCTTCGGCACCTCACGCTCGCGGGCGAGATCCTCAGCTGCACGCTGCTCACGATCCACAATCTGCATTTTTACCTCGACCTGATGGCGCAGGCCCGGGCCCATCTCGACGCGGGTGATTTCGATTCCTGGCACCGCGCGTGGATCGGGCGTTACGAGGCCGGCGCGGCGGCACGCCGGGCCTGATTCTCATTTTTGATTCTCGATTTTGGAGTGGCGGCCCGGTGTGATGCGGTCCGCGGTCGCAATCGAAAATCGAGCATCCCAAATCGAATATCATGAGAGTCCTTGTCACCGGCGGCGCCGGCTTCCTCGGTTCCCACCTTTGTGACCGCCTGCTCAAGGACGGCCATGAGGTGGTCTGCCTCGACAACTTTTTCACCGGCCGCCGGTTGAATATCGCCCACTTGGCGGGCAATCCGAACTTCGAGTTCGTGCGGCATGACATCATTGACCCTTTCAAGTTCGAGGTCGACCAGATCTACAACCTGGCCTGCCCGGCCTCGCCGCCTCACTACCAGTACAACCCGATCAAGACGATCAAGACCTCGGTTCTGGGTTCGATCAACTGCCTCGGACTCGCCAAGCGTTTGAAGGCCCGCGTCTTCCAGGCCAGCACCAGCGAGGTCTACGGCGACCCGCAGGTCCATCCGCAGCCCGAGTCGTACTGGGGCAACGTCAACCCGATCGGCAAGCGCTCCTGCTACGACGAGGGCAAGCGCTGCGCCGAGACGCTGTTCTTCGACTACCACCGGGAGAACAAAGTCGATATCCGGGTCGTCCGCATCTTCAACACGTACGGCCCCCGCATGCACGAGGCCGACGGCCGTGTGGTCTCCAACTTCATCGTGCAGGCCCTGCGTGGCGACGACATCACCATCTACGGCGATGGCATGCAGACGCGGTCTTTCTGCTATGTCGACGACCTGATTGAGGGCTTCGTGCGCTTCATGGCCCAGGACAAGACCGTGGGGCCCATGAACCTCGGCAATCCCGCCGAGTTCACCATGCTCGAGCTGGCCGAACTCACCCTGAAGCTTGTCGGTGGCAAATCGAAGATCGTCCACAAGCCCCTGCCGTCCGACGACCCCAAGCAACGCCGACCCGACATCTCCCTCGCCAAGAAGGTCCTGAAGTGGGAGCCGACCGTGCCCCTCAAGGACGGGCTGAAGCGCACCATCGCCTACTTCAAGACGCGGGTCTGACTCCCCGCTTCCGGGCCCAAATTGCCGTTTGCCAAGCCCCCCCACCGGGCTATGGTCTCGGCCCTTCATGCTCTCGTTCCTGTTCAAACGTTTCTCCGGCCGGCACTACCGGAAATTCCTCGAGTCGGTGCGGCCGGTGGTGGCACGCATCAACGAGCTCGAAACCTCTTACCAGTCCCTTTCTGACGAACAGCTCGCGGCCAAGACGGCCGAGTTCAAGGCCCGGCTCCAGCAGGGCGAGACCCTCGACCAGATCCTTCCCGAGGCCTTTGCCGCGGTGAAGAACGCCGCCCGCCGCCTCGTCGGCCGGCCGGTCGTCGTGTGCGACCACGAGCTAACCTGGGACATGGTCCATTTCGACGTCCAGCTCATCGGCGGCATCGCCCTCCATCAGGGACGCATCTCCGAGATGGCCACCGGCGAGGGCAAGACCCTCGTCGCCACGTTGCCCCTCTACCTCAATGCCCTCACGGGGAAGAATTCCCAGCTCGTGACGGTGAACGATTACCTCGCCCGGCGCGACTCCGAGTGGATGGGGTACCTCTACCGCTTCCTCGGCCTCACCGTCGGCTGCATCCAACAGCAGATGTCCTCGCAGGACCGTCGCGATATGTATGGCCGCGACATCACCTACGGCACCGCGAGCGAGTTCGGCTTCGACTATCTCCGCGACAACGGCATGGCCACGCGCAAGGAGGACCAGGTGCAGCGCGACCACTGGTACTGCATCGTGGACGAGATCGACTCCATCCTCGTCGACGAGGCGCGCACCCCCCTCATCATCTCCGGCCCCGCCCCGATCGAGCGCGAGCAGCCCTTCACCCGCCTCAAGCCGAGCGTCGATCGCCTCGTCAACGACCAGGGTCGCCTCTGCAACAAGATCGTCGCCGAGGCCCGCGAACTTCTCGAGAAGCCCGGCGTCACCGGCGACGACCGTCAGGTCGCCTACCAGAAGCTGCTCCAGGTCAAGATGGGCCAGCCCAAGAACAAGCAGCTCCTGCGCGTCCTCGAGAACCCCGAGTGGCGCAAGCACCTCGACAAGGTCGAAACCGAGCTCAATTCCGATCTCAACAAGGGCGAACTCTACAAGATCAAGGAGGAGCTCTTCTACGTCATCGACGAGCGCCAGCACCAAGCCGACCTCACCGAGATCGGCCGCACCCGCCTCCGGCCCGACAACCCCGACGCGTTCGTCATGCCGGATCTCGCCACCGAGTTCTCCGACCTCGAGAAGGACGGCGCCCTCGCCCCCGAGGCTCGTGAGGCCCGCAAGCTCGCCTCCCAGCAGCGCTATGCCGAGATCTCCGAGGAGATTCATGCCATTTCCCAGCTGCTCCGCGCCTATTCGCTCTACGAGAAGGACGTCGAGTACGTCATCCAGGACGACAAGGTCCTGATCGTCGACGAGAACACCGGCCGCGTCATGCCGGGCCGACGCTGGTCCGACGGCTTGCACCAAGCGGTCGAGGCCAAGGAAAACGTGACGATCGAGCGCGAGACCCGCACCTACGCCACGATCACGATCCAGAACTATTTCCGGATGTACGAGAAGCTCGCGGGCATGACCGGCACCGCGGAGACCGAGGCGACCGAGTTCCACGACATCTACAAGCTCTCGGTGCAGGTCATCCCGACCAACCGCCCCTGCATTCGCGTCGACCGCAACGACTCGATCTTCAAGACCCGCCGCGACAAGTACGCTGCCGTCGTGAAGGAGATCGAGACCGCCCACAAGCGGGGCCAGCCCGTGCTTGTCGGTACCGTCTCGGTCGAGGCCTCGGAGGTGCTTTCCCGCATGCTGCGTCGCACGGGCATCGTCCACACCGTCCTCAACGCCAAGTTCCACCAGCAGGAGTCCGAGATCGTGGCCCGCGCCGGCCAGCGCGGCGGCGTCACCATCGCCACCAACATGGCGGGCCGCGGCACCGACATCAAACTCGGCGAGGGCGTGCGCGAACTCGGCGGACTGTTCGTTATCGGCACAGAGCGGCACGAGTCCCGCCGCATCGACCGCCAGCTCCGCGGCCGCTGCTCGCGCCAGGGTGACCCGGGCCTGACCAAGTTCTTCCTCTCGCTCGAGGACGACCTGATGCGCC
>OMJT01000145.1 GCA_900299415.1 Opitutales bacterium | reverse complement strand
GGCCCGCGCCGCGGCCGGCGGGCCCGCCCTCCTCATGGCTGCTTTGGTGTTTGTCGGCCCCGGCCGCCCCCTGCGGGCCGCCAGCCTCGACCCCCGCCCCAAGCCCCCGGCCCCGCCCGCCGGCGCACCCGCCGCTGCCCCCGCACCGGGCCAGCCCGAGACGAACGCCGTGCAGGTCGCCGCCGCGCCGCTCGCCAAGGCCGTCGACCGCATCTCGCGCCAAGCCCGCCGCGCCGCCGCCGACTGGGCCGAACTCGCCCGCCTCACGATCAATTACGGCCAGCAGCTCCTTACCGCGAACGAGAAGGTCCCCGAGGGCCCCGTTCGCGACGCCCTCCAGGGCGTCGAGCTCGGCGCCGCGCTCGACCCAAAGGCCGCCGACTGGCCGACGCTGAAGAAACAGCTCGAGGAACTCCTCGACAAGAAGGACGAGCCCCCGCCCGAGGAGCCGCCCCCGCCGCCGCCCGACCAGGACAAGCAGGACCAACAGCAGAAGCAGAACCAGTCCGGCGACCAGCAGTCGAACGGCGGCCAGCCGCAGGATAAGTCCGACCAGAACCAGGACCCTCAGAAGGACAAGCAAGACCAGGAAAACCAGGACAAGAACCAGCCCGACCAGGAAAAGAAAGAGAACGCCGAGTCCGCGTTCGGTGACATGGACGAGCAGCCGCCCGACGAGCAGAATCCCCAGAACCAGCCGCCGCCCAAGAACGAGACCCAGCAGGTCGGCGGCCAGAAGCAGGAGCGCAACGAGAACCCCTCGCTCACCGTCCCCCTGCAGCACCTCGACGAGCTCCGCAACCGCGACAACCCCGCGGACCTGTTTCAATTGATGGACGACCAACCTCAGCCGAAGCCCACCGGCAAAGACTGGTAACCCGCATGCGCCGCCCTCTCCTCCCCCTCCTGTTCGCGCTGTTCGCGATCCTCGGCTCCTTCTTCCTCCTCGCGCCCCGCGCCCTCGCGCAGACCGTCACGTGGTCGGCCGGCGCCTCCGGCGACCCCACCGACCTCGTGCTCGTCTACCGCGGCACCACGCCCGCCGGGCAGCCCGTGCTTCCCACTGTCACCGGGTTCACCTTCGCCTACGTCGGCAGTGCCTCGAGCACCTCGATCTTCAACGGCGCCGTCTCGCAGTCGGTCGAGCTGAGCTACCGCCTGCGCTCGCAAGGCGGGGCCGCGATCCGCATTCCCGCCTTCGACGTGCCGACCTCCACGGGCGTCATCCGCGTGCCCGCCTACAACGGGGCCAGCCTGCCAGCGGCGGCCGATGTCGGCGTACGCTCCACGCTCGCCACCGACAAGGACACCTACTGGGCCGGCGAGGTTTTTCCCCTTTCGTATGTCGTCATCGGTCCGCGCCGCTCCTCCAGCCAGCTCGGCAGCGACATCGCATGGACGGCAGCCCCGCTCGCCGCCGAGCCCTGGTCGCCGCCAGTGCAGGCCGACGCGATCGTCAACGGCGAGCCGCGCATCAACGTCACCTACCGCTCGCGGGCCTACATCCGCACCCCCGGCAAGGTGAAGCTCAACGCCGCCCAGCAGGTCGTGAACATCCTCACGGGCAGCATCGGCTTCTTCGGCGCGCCGCGCGTCGAGCAACTCTCCGTCGTATCCAACCAGCCCGAGCTCACGATCAAGCCCCTGCCGGGCAATGCGCCCGCCGGCTTCTCCGGCGCCGTCGGCGACTTCAAGCTCACGACCAAGGTCGTGCCCGCGACAGCCGGGGTCGGCGAGCCGGTCACCTGGACCCTTACCCTCGAGGGCACCGGCAATTGGCCGGAGATCACCGGCCTGCCCGGCCGCGAGGTCTCGCGTGACTTCCAGGTGGTCCAGCCAAAGGCAAAAAAGACCAACGCCGAAGGAAAGCTCTTCGACGCCTCCCTCGCCGAGGACGTCGTGCTTATCCCGACCAAGCCCGGCACCTACAAGATCGGCCCCGTGAACTTCGCCTGCTTCGACCCGCGGACCGGCGACTACAAGACCCTGACCGCGGACGCCGTGACGGTCACCATCACGGGCAACATCACCGCGCCCAACCTCTCCCTGACCCTCCCTGGCACCGCACCGGTGCCGGCCGGCCCGAAGGGCCCCGACACCACGCCCGCGCCACGGCTCAAGCTGCCCGACGAGCCCGCCGGCCCGGCGGCGATCCCAGGCGACCCGATCCCGGACAGCGGCTCCGCCTTCGTCCCGTTCGCCCGGCTGCCGGCCCGCCTGCTGGCGGCCGCGCCGGCCATAGTGCTGGTCCTGTTCTGGGGCGGCCTTGCGCTGCGCCGTGCCACGCGGACCGATCCGCTCCGCAGCCGACGCCTCGCACAAAAGCAGCTCCGCGGCACGCTCGGCTCCTTCGGCCAGGCCGACGTCGCCGCGCGTTCCCGCCTGCTGCTCGATTGGCAGCACCAGTCCGTCGCCTTCTGGGGCGTGGACCACGCCGCGCCGGCCGCCGCAATGCTCAGCGAGCCGGGCTGGCGGCAACTCTGGGAGGAAGCCGACCGCGCGCTCTACGCCGCACACGGCGAGCTGCCGGGCGACTGGATCACCCGCGCCCAGGACGCGCTGCAGCGCCAGCGCCTGCCGGGGTTCTCGGCCTTCAGCCTGTTGCTGCCGCGCAACCTGCTCCCGTTTTTCTTCGGGCTCGCGATCCTGCTCGCGGCGTCCGGCCGCCTCGGCGCCGCCGACGCCGCGGCGGACTACCGCGCGGGCAAGTTCGCCGCGGCGGACAACGCCTGGCGCGCCGAGGTCACGCACAACCCGGTGAACTGGGTCGCCCGTCACAACCTCTCCCTCGCCCTCGCCCAGGAGCAGAAGTGGGCGGAGGCCGCCGCGCAGGCCACGGTCGCCTTCGTGCAACATCCCAACGACGACCGGAACAGCCGCGAGCTCGGGACCGCCTACCCCAAGGCGGGCTACACGGTCGAGGGCCTCGCCCGCTTCGCCACGCCCGACCGATGGTCCCGGATCGTGATGCTCGCCTCACCCGCCGTCTGGCAATACGCGCTCGCCGGCGGCGTCGGCCTACTCAGCGCCGCTATCGCCCTGGTGCTGCTCCGGGCCTACGGCTGGCGAGCCCGCTGGATCCCGGTGCTAGCGTTCGTGTTCCTCGTTGCCGGACTGGTTCTCACCCCGGCCGCTGAGTACGGACGCCGCGCCTACGGTCTCGCCGGCGACCCGCGCGCGATGCTTGTGTGGGGCGCGAGCGGCACGCTGCGCTCGATCCCGACCGAAGCCGACAACACCCAGCAGACCAGCCCCCTCGCCGCCGGCACCCTCGCCGTGGCCGACAACACCTACCTCGACTGGGTTCATCTCACCTTCGCCAATGGCCAGACCGGTTGGACCAAGAAGAGCGAACTGCTGCCGCTGTGGCGGTGACATGCGGGGAACATGGGGAACGGGAGGCAAGGTAAGGATTCCTATCGCCCCCTCAGCCCTTCCCCCTGTCACCTAGTCGGATCCCATGGCCCATCCAAAGACCGCCAGAATCGTCCGCGGCACCGCGCGCCAGCTCGCAGCGCTCGCCGCGGCGCTTCGCCGGGGTGAAATCGTCGGCGTGCCGACCGAGACCGTCTACGGCCTCGCGGCCAACGCGCTCGATGCTGTGGCCTGTCGGAAAATATTCCGGGCCAAAGGCCGGCCGACCACCGATCCTCTCATTGTCCACCTTCCCTCCGCGCACGACCTCGCGGGCGTCGCCGTGCCCAATGCCGCGGCGTACCGCCTCGCCGCGGCGTTCTGGCCCGGACCGCTTACGATCGTGCTGCCGAAGCGCGCGGTCGTGCCGGACATCGTCTCCGCCGGCCTGCCGAGCGTGGCCGTGCGCGTGCCCGCCCATCCGCTCTTCCGTCGTCTCCTCCGTCTCGCGGAGGTGCCCCTCGCCGCGCCGAGCGCCAATCCCTTTGGATATGTCAGCCCCACCGCCGCGGAACATGTCCGCGCCGGGCTCGGGCAAAAGGTCCGCGTCATCCTCGACGGCGGCCCGTGCGCCGTTGGACTCGAGTCCACGATCGTCGATCTCCGCGATCCGGCGAAGCCGCGCCTGCTCCGCCCGGGCGCAGTTACCCGCGCCCAGTTGGAGCGCGTACTCGGCGTGAAGGTCGGGGCCCCACCCCGCCGCCCCTCCGCCCGCACCGCCCAGCTCGCGCCCGGCATGCTTACTCGCCACTACAGCCCGCGCACCCCGGTGGTGTTGCATGCCCGCCTCACACCGACCCTGGTCCGCCGGGGCGCAACCGACGAGGCCTGGTTGTTTCTGATGAAGCCCCGCGGCCTCGCCGCGAAGACCGTCCATGGGCTCGCCCCTCGCGGCGACCTCCGCGGCGCCGCGCGCCGATTGTTCGGTGTCCTTCGAACCCTCGACACCGCCGGCTACAAGCGCATCCACGCCGAGCTGGTGCCAGGCGACGGCCTCGCCGCCGCGATCAACGACCGCCTGCGCCGCGCGGCCGCGCGGTGAGTCCTGGGGTCAGTTTTTCTTCGGGGCGGCGCCGGCCGCCGGGGCCTCGGTCTTGGCGCGCTTGGCCACCAGCTCCTCGGTGGCGAACTCGCCCACCACGCGGCTGAAGGCGATCTCGTCGCCCTTGAGCTCGCCGGTATAGGCGATGGCGATGTCCATCCCGCCGAAATCCTGTTTCTCGGTGAAGGTGACCTTGCTGCCCGCGACCTTGCCATCGGTGATCTCCACCTTGCCCCCGAACATGCTGCCCTCGGCCGTGCCGGTCAGCTTCTCGCCCTCGACCGTGAACTCGTAGGTGTAGGTCTGCACGCCGACCTGTGTCTCAAACTCGGCGGTCCATTTTCCCTGCACGGAGGCGGAGCCAGCGGCCGGGGCGGCCGACTTGACCGGCGCCGTGGGAGCGGCCGGGACCTTGGGCGCCGGCGCGGCCTCGGCCGCCACGAGGCGGGCGGACAGGACGAGCAGGACGGCGAGCACCGCCGACCGGCGGAGACGGAAACTCAGTCGTGGATCATTCATGGAAAACAGTGGGGCCTGCGCGGGAAACCCCCGGGAGGTCGAGGCCGGCAACGAGGCAGTTAGTTATCGCCGGAAACTAAATGGCAAGACGGATCCGCCCGCTCACTCGCTGAAGTTCAGGTTCTTCGGCGCGGTCTGGGCCGGCTTGCTGGTGAGCATGTTGGTCACGGGCACGTCCGCCCCGACCTCCTCGATCCGCGCGCTGTTCGTCCACATCTGTCCAGCCCCGCCCACGAAGAAGCCAAAGGCCAGGGCCCGGGCCTCGGGGGGCACGTCGAGCACGATCGACTGCTGCTGCCACGAGGTCGTCCCCTTCAGGGGGCGTTTGTCCATATTGTCGAAACCGAGGGTCTGTCCCGACTGCTGCCCGTCGATGCGGAACCAGAGGTGCCCGCCGCCCTCGTTGGCGTCCTCTGTCCGCACCCAGGCCGTGTAGCGGATACGCTTGCCGGCATACTCCGCCGCCGAGGTGCTCTGCATCATGCCGCCGAAGCCGCTCGGAGAGCCGACGATGGACTTCACATACGCGCTGGGCTGCCCGTTGTAGGACTGGTTCTGGTCCACGCCGACGACGTAGTCGCCGGGATTCATCCCGTTCTTGAACCAGCCGGCCGGCGCGGTCGTCGTGACCCCTGGGACCGGCGCCGGGGCTTCCGGCACCGCCGCGGCCGCAGGCGCACCGCCCACGCCCGCCGGCCGTTCCGGCGTGACCGACCCGGCACGGCGCTCGGCCTGCACGACGCGGCGATTGAGATCCTCGATCTTCCGGGTCAGCTGCTCCTGCGCCTTGGCCGACTTGGCGACCTCCGCAACCATCGCCTGGCGACGGCTGTCCTCGTAAAACAACACAGCCAGCAACAGCAGCAGGACCAGCGAGAGCGCGAACTTCTTCATGGGACCAAGGGGCGGGGTTTCCGGGCGGAGGACAACCAGCGCTCAATTCCATAGCTCGATCGCCCCGGCGACGCAACCCTGCCATCTTGGATGCAATCCGAGGAAAAAACTCAGAGCACGTGCTTCAGTTCCGCGAGCACCCGCACGTTCTGCGCCTGGGTGCCAACAGTGATGCGCACCCAATCGGGGAGGCCATAGGACTTCACCGGGCGCACGATCACGCCGCGGCGTTGGAGGGCGTCGAAGACCTTCAAGCCGTCGCCAACCTTCACGAGGATGAAGTTCGCAACGCTCGGAACGTACTCGAGCCCGAGCGCGCGGAAACCCGCCTCAAGCTGCGCGAGCCCGGCGCGGTTGTCCTGCGCGCACTGCCGGGCGAAGTCGCGGTCCGCCAGCGCCCCGAGCGCCGCCGCCTGGCCGATGGCGTTGACATTGAAGGGCTGGCGCACGCGATTCAACAGCCCCGCCAGCGCCGGGCTGGCGTAGCCGTAGCCGACCCGGAACGAGGCCAGGCCGTGGATCTTGGAGAACGTCCGCAGGCAAATCACCTTCCGTCCCTCGGCGATGAGCGGACGCAGGTCGGGCGCCTGCGCGACGTACTCCGCGTAGGCCTCGTCGACCACGCAGACGACGTGCTCGGGCAGCCCACGCACGAAGGCGAGCAGTTCGGCCGGATCGTTCGCAGTGCCGGTGGGGTTGTTCGGGGTCGCGACAAAGACCAGCTTGGTCCGGGGCGTAATCGCCCGGGCCATGGCCGGGAGATCGTGCGTGAAATTCACCAGCGGCACCTCGACGGCCCGCGCGCCGAAGAGGAGGGTCACCAGCTTGTAGACCACGAAGGCCGGGTCGCCCATCACCGCCTCATCGCCGGGCCCGAGGAACACATGACCGAGCAACTCGAGGATCTCATTCGAGCCGTTGCCGATGACGAATTGGTCGGCCCCGAGGCCGTACTCGGTGGCGAGCCGCTGCCGCAGCGCGTAGCAGCCGCCGTCGGGGTAAAGCTGCCCCTGCTCCAGGGCGCGCTCCGCGGCATGCACCGCCCGGGGCGAGGGACCGTTGGGGTTCTCGTTGGAGGCCAGCTTGATGATCTTGGCCGGATCGAGCCCGAGCTCGCGTGCCACGTCCTCGATCGGCTTGCCCGGCTCGTAGGTGGGCTGCGTGAGGACGGCGGGACGGGCGAGGGACTCCACTTTCATCCCGCCACCAGAACACGATTCGACACAGCCGCGAAAGCCAGAAATATGGGCGGGAGAATCTGGCCCACATGCCCCGGCTTCCTGCATTGCTTCTCGCTCTCATCGCCGCGCTCCCGGCCCTCCCGGCCGCCGACGCGGCACGGGGCCGCAGCATTGCCGCCCCGGTGCCGGCGTTCACGGTCGAGACCGGCACGATCGACGGCGCGCTCTACACGGCGCTCGTGCCGCGCACCTGGAACCGCCGCCTGCTGCTCATCGCCCACGGGCTTCGTGACACCGAGATGCCGCTCACCGCCGACCTCAACCCCGAGCACTTCGCGTACCGCACGCTCGTCGAGGAAGGATGGATCGTCGCCAAGTCCAGTTACCGCCGGAACGGCGTGATCGTCGCGGACGCCATCAGCGATCTCGACGCCCTCCGGGCCCGGCTCGCCGCCGCGCACGGCGAACCTGCCCGCGTGATCGTCGAGGGTGACTCCAAGGGCGGGCTTATCGCGCTGCTCCTCGCCGAGCGCGAGCCCGACACCGTGACGCGGAGCGCGCGCCAGGTTGACGGGGTGGTCGCGATTGATCCCGAGGCCACGATGCGGGAGAACAATCGCCCGGTCAGCCTCTCTCTCCACCCCGGAGTGCCGGTCGTGCTCGTCGCCAACCAGAGCGAGCTCCCCGCCGCCCAAGGCTACGCTGCCAACGCCCGGGCCGCCACGCCAGACCGCCAGCCGGTCTTCCTGCGCGTTTCCCGCGACGGCCACGTCAACGTCAACCAGCAGGAGCG
>OMJT01000144.1 GCA_900299415.1 Opitutales bacterium | reverse complement strand
TGAGCTGGGCGAACAGCTTCTTCGTCTCGCGCTTGTTGAGCGCACCGAGGCGCTCCCGTTCGGGCAATTCGGGTGCGGCCGGCGGCGGGAGTTCCGGCGGCGGTTCCATGCCGCAGGCCGCGGTGAAGGTGTCGGCCGGGCCGAAGGTGGCCGAGGCAAACACCACGCCGCCGAAGCCACGCAGCACGGGTCCGATCGCCTCCGCGGCGTCGAGGCAGGTGATGGCGAGCTCGCCGGCGCGCGGCGACCACCAGAGGCGAGGCAGGGTCACGCCCGCCAGGTCCTCGGCCAGCGCGCCGATCTCCCACAGCGCACCGGCGGCGGCTGGGGCGAGCGCGGCGTAGTCGAGCGGGACGCCATTGAGCTCGCCGGTGATCTCGGTGACCAGGTGCCGGGCCTCATCCTCGTCGCTCAGCGCGAGGGCCTCGCAGTGGCCGAGGGTCTCGAGGAAATGCGTCCAGGCGTTCCACGCCTGCTGCAGCCGCTGCGGCGCGCGGGCGTGGCGCAGCTCGGCGGCGGTGGCAGCGGCGGCGAGGCCGGTGAAGCCGTGGGAGAACGCATCGGCCGCGCGGGACGGCAGGTTGTGCGCCTCGTCGACCACGAGCAGCGTGCGCGCCGGGTCGTAGCCCGGCTGGCCGCCGAAGAGCCCGCGGTGGCGCGGGGAGAAGACATAGTTGTAATCGCCGATCCAGACGTCTTGGAACGCCAGGGCGGTCCGCGTGATCTCGTACGGGCAGACCAGCGCGTGGCGGCCCGCGGCCCGGAGCGACTCGAGGTCCTTGGCCGCCTGTCCGTCGAGGTGGAAGCGGGCGAGCCCGCTCGTGGCCCAGCGCTCGCCGATGCCGTCGAGATAGCGGCACTTTTCGCGCACGCAGTGGAAGGCGTCATTTACGCAGTGCTCGGCCTTGCTGCGGACCTGCCAGACCGCGACGACCTGCGGCAACACCGCGGGATTTGGGATTTGCGATTGGGAATTTGAAATTGGATCCAGGCTTGCCGACGGGCGGGCGGTTGCGGGGGCGGTCATGGCCTCAAGGGTGCGGACCACCTGCAATTGCCCGGTGGATTTGCTCGTGAGGTAGACCAAGCGCTCGAGATGGCCGGTGCGGAGAAGGTCGAGGGCGCACTCGAGCAGGACCCCGGTCTTGCCGAAGCCGGTGGGTGCCTCGAAGAACACGGGAGCCTGCGCGCGCTGCAAAGCGGCGGTGAGATCCGCCCGGGTGGTCTCCTGGCCGGGCCGGAGCGCGGTGAACGCCGGCCGAAAATCCAGCGCGCGCAGCCGCTCCCGGGCCCGCAGCCGGGCGTGGAGGAACTCCGCGACCGCCTCGAGCCGCGCTTGGAACAGGAGGTCGTCCGCCGGCGTTAGCGCCACCGTTTGCGACAAACCGCTTCCGGCCTCGACGAAGAGCAGCTCGGCGCGCAGGGCCGGCCCGGGCGCGAGGCGGAGGAGGGCGAGGTAGGTGGCAAGCTGGACGAAGTAGGCGGGGTAGGCGGCGCGGAGCTCGGCCTCGGGGACGGGGAGCGGGCGGGTGACCGTCTTGATCTCGCGGAGGATGCGGATGCCGGCCTCGGGGATGAGCTGGTCGATGCGGCCGGCGAGACTGAGGACCCAGCCGCGGTGCACCACGCGTCCCTCGATCACGACCTCGAAGGTCGCTGCGGTGTTCTCCCCGGCGGTGCGCTCGCGGAGCTGGCGGTGCCAGTGGGTCCCAAGCTGCGCGCGCCAGATGCCCTGCGGCCCGCCGCCGGCATCGCGCGGCCCGATCGCGAACTCGGAAAATTCCCCGACGCCGAGCGCGGCGGTGCGTTGGTCGAGGTCGAAGAGCATGAGGCAGGGGCCGGAACGCTTAACGTTGCCCGTTTCCTACTCCGGCAGGATCTCCGTGAATCCACGAAGGTAATCCTCGAGCCGTCGCCGCAGACGCAGCACCTCGGCGGGCGGGGCATCCTGGGCCGCGACGGGCTGGTGCAGGATCTTCTCGGTGGCGGCGCGGTCGGCAGACGACAGCCGGGCGAGCCATTCCTCCCGGACCGGGTAGCCCTCGTCACGACTGAAGCAGTAGAGGCTCTTGAGGTAGACGATATCGGGCCGTCGGCCGGCGGCGAAGGCGGCGAAGGCCGTGCGCAGCAGCGCGGCGATGCGGGCGTGGCTTTCCTCGGGGCCTGGGTGGCGGCGGATGAGGGCGGCGAACTCAGAGGCGCCGCGGAGCGTCTCGTAGTCGCGGCCGATGGTGTCGGAGCGCACGAGGAGCCGCGCCTCCTTCACGAACCAGGTACGGCCGTCGTTCGCACTCTCCAGCAGCAGTGCGGCCTCGTCGAAGAGGTCGAGTGGATGGTTGACCGCCGCACCGCCCGAGGCGCGTCGCGGGGCAGAGGCGGGGCGCTTCGGCAGGCGCTGCTGCACCTGGAGCAGGCCCTTCTCGGCCGAGAAGACGGTCAGGCCAACGAACGTGTCGGAAGGCGGCCGCTTGTGCAGCACGAACGCGTCGGTCTGGAGGCTGGCGCCGGGCACTGGAAGTGATTCACGCCTTCGGTCCGGTGCCGGGCGGCAGCACCGTGCCGCCGGAGATGATCATCTTCATGCCGTCGCTCACGTGCATGTCGAGTTCGACCACCTTGGCCGCGGGCACGAAGATCAGGAAGCCGCTGGTCGGGTTGGGCGTGGTGGGGATGAAGACCGCGCGCACGTCAGCTTGGAGGCGCTGGCCGACCTCGCCAGTCTCTCGGCTGGTGAGGAAGCCCATTGACCAGGCGCCGGCGTGGGGAAATTCCACCAGCACAACCTTGTCGAAGAGGTCGCGTTTCTGCGCGCCAAAGGTGCTGATGATCTCCTTGACGGTCTTGTAGACGGGGCGGACGCCGGGAATGCCTTCGACGAACCGTTCGGCGGCCTGGAGGAAGAATTTCCCGAAGACGTAACGCGAGATGTAGCCGAGCACCGTGATGAGCACGACCGCGATGGCGGTGCCGAGGATATCCCAGAGAAGCACCAGCCGCGGAGCGTTCAGGTACTGGTCGGGCACGTAGAAGAAGAAGATCGCCCGGAAGTTGCCGCCGACGAGGTCGATGATCTTGCCGAAGGCCCAGACGGTCACGACCAGCGGCGCGACGAGGAGCAGCCCCGAGAGAAAGGCGTGACGTAGGGAGGCGATGCGGGTCTGGGAACTCATGGACGAAGGAGTGTCAGCGGGCGGCGGGCTGGGGCCAAGTCATTTGACGGAGAGCGGGGGACGGGGTCCCGGCCGCGCCGGTTTGAGGTGCGTCAGGACTCGTGGACCTATCTTTTATTTAGCCGGAACGCCGGCACCACGCCCGCGGCGCGCAGCAACCGCATCGCCCGAGCCTCGGCGCGGCGCATGGCGCGCTTTTTCGCGGGCACGAGGTCGTCGTAGCCCGCGAGGTGGAGCCAGCCGTGCACGACATAGAGGGTGAGTTCCGCGGCGAAGTCGCGCCGCCCGCCCTGGCGGGCCGCGGCGTCGGCGGAGACGCAGACCTCGCCCGCGGCGCCGAAGGTAGCGCCGCCTTCGAAGGTGATCACATCGGTGACCGTCGGGTCGGCGAGGAAATCCCCGTGGAGCCGGGCCAGCGCGGCGTCGGTGAGGAACACCAGCGAGAGCTCGCCTGGCGGGCAGCCGCCGCGGAACCGGGGCGCGGCGGCGTCGAGCACGTCGACCGCGGCCGCGACGGCGCGCCGGTCGAGGCGGAGGCGCGGGTGGCGGTTGGTGATGGCGACGGTGCGGAGGGTCATGGGACGGATCTGCCGGGTGGGGGCGCCCGGCCCGCGGGCCGGGTTGCTGCGGTGGACGGTGCCCTCGCCCCGGGGGCTCACGCCTTGGCGGCGGTTCCCGGCGCACCCGGCGCTTCGGGGTAGGCGACGCGGGCATGCAGCATGTTGAGCAGCGTAAATACGAAGCTGTTCTTAACCTGGGCGAGGTCGGCAAAGGTTAAGGGCGCCTCGTCGAACTGGCGGTCGGCGAGGCGGTCGCGGATCAGGTTGTCGACGAGTTCACCCAGGTTCTCGGGCGTCACGTGACGGAGGCTGCGGGAAGCCGCCTCGACGGCGTCGGCGAGAGAAATGACGGCGCTCTCCTTCGACTGCGGGCGGGGGCCGTGGTAGCGGAAGCCCTCCTCGGGCACGGTGGCGGCGGGGCCGGTGAAGGGCACGCTGCTGCCGGGCAGCGGCGGGTTGGTGCCGCAGGCCTTGAGGTAGAAGAAGCGGATCAGGGTGGTGCCGTGGTGCTGCCGGATGACGTCGCTCACGGCCCGCGGCAGCCGATGACGGCGGGCAAGGTCGAGACCATCGGTCACGTGGGCCTTGATCAGTCGAGCCGACTCGGCGGGGGCCTTGCCGTCATGCGGGTTGGTGCCGGTGCGCTGGTTCTCGGTGAAGTACTCGGGGTGGGCGATCTTGCCGACATCGTGGAAGAGGGCGCAGATGCGGGCGAGGAGCGGGTTGGCGCCGATGGCGTTGCAGGCGTTCTCCGCGAGCTGGGCGACCACGAGCGAGTGGTGGTAGGTGCCCGGTGCCTCGATCTGCATGCGGCGCAGGAGCGGGTGGTTGAAGTCGGTGAGCTCGAGCAGGGTGATGTCGGTCGTGCGCTTGAACAGGCTCTCGAGCACCGGCAGACTGCCGACCACGAGCACGCCGGTGAGGAGGCCGCTGGCGAGGCCGGCGCCCATCTGGAGGATGAGCGCGAGCTGGTCGGTGCCCTCGGCGAGGCCGATTACTGCGGCGAAGGTCGCGACGGTGAACCCGCCGGCGCCGGCGGCGCGGACGACGCGGCCGCGTTTGCTGGCGTCGCGGCAGGTGGAGATCGCCACCATCGACGCGAGAAACGTCACGACCAGCAGGTCGAGCCGGTTGCCATAGATCACGCCGGTAAAGATCGAGATCAGCAGGGCCATGAAGATGCCGGAGCCGGCGTCGATCAGGATGGCCACGACCAGCGGGGCGAGGGCGGTCGGCGCGACATAGGGCAGCGTGGAGGCCCAGGCGTTGTTCTTCAGGAAGAACTCGAGGTCGAGCAGGCTGTAGGTGAGGCGGACAAGCGCGAGGTTGACGATCACCACGAGGGCGAGAAGCGCGAGTCGGCCGTTGCTTTGGAAGGTCTCCCGGTCCTCGAGGCGAATGTAGAAGGTGCAGGCAATGACCATCGCGAGCACGAGCAGCACGCGGCCGAAGAGGCGCTGGTCGTCGTCGCGGCCGCTGTCGCCGGTGGCGAGCAGGTGTTGCCGCTGCGCCATGAGCATCTCATACTGCTCGGCGGTCACGCGCGTCTCCGGCTCGATGATTGATTGACCGCGTTCGACGGTGACGGTGACGGGCTTGAGGGCCTTGAGGGCCTCGGCTTCGCGGGCCTTGGTCGCGGCGGCGTCGAACACGATGTTGGGGGCAACGCCGCTGCGCAGAAGGCGAAAGAGCGCCGGCGTGAAGCTCTTGGCCGGACCCTCAGCGGTGAGGTTGGCGCGTAGGTAGGTGAGGGCCTGCTCGAGGGACTGGACGGGGCGGGTGGCGACCTCGCCGGTGTGGCGCAGGACCTGGTAGACCGTGACGCTGTTCGTGGCGGCGCCCGGCTGGTCGAGCGTGCCGTCGTGGATGCCCTCCGCGCTGAGTTCACGGAGCAGGGTGAGCCCAATCTCCGCGAGAGTGAGGCGCAGCTTGGCATCGCCCGCGCCGAGAAAAGCGATGACGTCGTCGACCGCGACCCGGTAGGCGCCGCGGAGGTTGAACTCCTCGACGAGCGCGGTGAGCGCCTCGGTGCGCTGGCCGACATTCGGTGTGTTGGCCGGGTAGGCCTTCTCGAAGCGCTCGAGCTGTGCCAGGAGGTCGCGGAGGTCGCTCTCGAATCGCTGGGAGCCCGCGATCTCGAGCCGGTACACGGGCGGCACCCGATTGCGGACCGCATCACTGGAGGCGCGGGTGCGCTCCGGGCTGACGTAGGTGAACGTCGAACTGGCAGCGACGCGCACGGTGGCGAGCTGGCCGGGTAGCACGGGCAAGTTGACCGTGGAAACGCCGACGTAGCTGATGACCACGATGGCGGCGACGGTGCAGAGGAAGATGAGGGCGGTGACGATCCGGCTCCGTTCGAGCAGTCCGCGGGCCGCAGATGAGGCCGGGGTCGGTCCGGCGGGCGTGTCGCCGGTCAGGCCGCCGCGAAGGAGCTTCAGGTTTTGCCGGAGCGACATGGCGGTTAGCGGCGGCGCCGGGATGCCTTGCCGAGCTTGCGGGCGGTGGCATCGAGTCGATCCCAGGTGGCGGCCAGGGCCTGGGGCAGGATTCGCGTCTGGCCGAGTACCGGCATGAAGTTGTTGTCGCCGTTCCAGCGCGGGACGATGTGGGCGTGGAGATGCGGGATGCTGCCGCCGGAAGCCGAACCGAGATTAAATCCCACATTGAAGCCGTCGGGCTTCAGCGCGGCCTGCAGGAGGCGCTTCCCGTGGACGATAATTTCCATCAGGTCGGCCCGCTCAGCCGGGCGGAGCTTCTCAAGATCCGTGACTTCCCGGAAAGGCACGGCAAGGAGGTGGCCCGGGTTGTAGGGATAACGGTTCAGGACGAGATAAGACAGGCGGGATCGGTAAATGATCAGAGCGGACCGGTCATCGCCAAGGGCGGGCAGTTCCTTGAAGGTTCGGGCGAGGTCGCCATCGCGCGGCGCCTCGATGTAATCCATGCGCCAGTAGGGATGCAGCTGCTTCATTTCCTTGTCCGTGGAGTGCGGGGAGGGGACGAAAAGGGCCTGTTCCGGCAAAGTCAAAGCCGTGGCTGGGACGATTTTGTTGCCATATCATGGCAACAATTAACACAGACGGCCTGCTGGACAACGTCCCGCAGGCGCTTAACCAATGACCCTCCATGAGCCAGACGTCCTCCTCCCCCCGCCGCGTGGTGATTACTGGAATCGGTGCCGTGAGCCCGGTGGGCAACACCGCGGCCGAGACCTGGGCGGCCTTGTCAGCCGGCCGGAGCGGCATCGGCCGGATCACCCGGTTCGACGCCTCCGGGTGCACGGCGCAGATCGCCGGCGAGGTGAAGAACTTCGAGCCGGCCAAGGCCTTGCCCACACGTCTCCACCCCCGCGGGCCGGGCGGCGAGCCGGTCACGGCCGTGTTCAACGGCAAGGACCTCAAGAAGTTCGGGCGTTTCACTCACCTCGGCGCCGTCGCGGCCGTCGAGGCCTATGCTGACTCGGGCCTCGATGCCCACCGGGCGAGCCTCGATGCCAATCGCATGGGCGTGAATCTCGGGGTCGGCCTCGGCGGCCTGCCCGAGATGGAGGCGATGCACGACACCTGGAAGGCCGGCGGCTTCCGGAAGATCTCCCCGTTCTTCATCATCCAGATCGCTCCCAACCTGCTCGCCGGGCAGGTCTCCCTCCTCCTCGACCTGCGTGGCCCCAACATGAGCGTAGCGTCGGCGTGCGCCACCAGCGGCCATGCCCTCGGCGAGGCCGCCGCCGCGATCATCCGCGGCGATGCGGACGTGATGGTGGCCGGCGGCGCGGAGTCCACGGTGACCCCGCTCGCGGTTGGCGCCTTCGCCCAGATGCGTGCGCTCTCGACCCGCAACGATGCCCCGGAGCAGGCCTCGCGGCCCTACGACAAGGACCGCGACGGCTTCGTCCTCGGCGAAGGCGGCGTGGTCTTCGTGCTCGAGGAGCTGGAGCTGGCCAAGAAGCGTGGCGCCCGGATCTATGCCGAGCTGTGCGGCTACGGCGCCTCTGCTGACGCACATCACCTTTCCTCGCTCGCCCCCGGCGCCGAGGGCTCGGCCCGCGCCATGCGCTCGGCCCTGGCCCGCGCTGGCCTCGCTCCGACGGCGATCGACTACGTCTCCGCCCACGCCACGTCCACCCCGGGCGGCGACGGCGAGGAGGCCGCCGCGATCGCCAGCGTGTTCGCCGAGAACAAGTCCTCACTCCATGTCAGCGGCGTGAAGTCCATGACCGGCCACCTCCTCGGCGGCGCCGGCGCCATGGGTACCTTCGCCGCAGTGCAGGCCATCCACCACGGCCTCGTGCCGCCCACGATCAACCTCAACGACATCGACCCGGAGTGTGCCGCGACCGGCCTCAACTTCACGCCGAACACCGCCGTGAAGAAGACCGTCCGCGCCGCCCTCGCCAACAGCTTCGGCTTCGGCGGCACCAACGCGTCGATCGTGGTGGCGAAGTTGTGAGTCGGATCCCCGGGTGAGGTCACCCGGGCTACAGTATTGCCGGCCTGGCAAGTGCGCTGGTGCTCTCACCACGAGAAGCCCGGCCGGCCAGCGCTTGACTCTCCGGTCCCGGCTCTGGACATGATCCATCCATGGCCCGCCGGCTGAACCGGTTCCTTGCCCCGCTCTGCGCCCTGCTTTGCCTGGCGCCGCTCGGCGCGGCGGAAGGCGTGGTGGTCCTGCCTCCGTTCGAGGTGAAGGAAATCCACCCCTGGGTCATCGCGGAAACCCCCGACCTCACCGTCCTGTCCCTCGCGCCGGAGCCCTTGACGCGGACCTTTGCGAACCGGGTTCAGGACGCGCGCTGGCTGACCCCACTGCTGCTGCCGTCGGGCGTGAATCTCGCGGCTACCGCGCCGTCGTCGCTTTTTCTCCGACACTATGCGTCGGATTCCATCACGCGCCGGCTCAGTACCGGGCTGGGCCTGGATTACGCGGCCTTCGCCTTCGCGATCTACTGGCAGGACACGTCGATCTCGTTCCCCTCGGAGGACGCCGCCCGGGCTTGGGGCGCGGGACGGCAGTATCTGGATCTCGATTTCCTCCGCGTGACGGGCTTGGTCCCGGGAGCGGTGCCGGTCTGGTATCGCGACGGCATGGCGGAACTCCTGCGCGCGGCGACGATGACGCCCGAGGGGGTGGTGTTCCCCTCGCAAGGCTGGCGGCCGTCGGGAAACCGCTTCAACGACAATCCCATCCTCGGGGCTCTGGGGTCCCGGGAGTCGCCCTGGCTGACGTTGCGCGAAATGTTCGACCTGCACCCGGATAGCGGCGCCCTGTCGTTCCGGTGGAAGTCCGGCGCCGAGCGGGAGCGCTACATCCGGGGGGCCTCGCTGTTTGTCCACTGGGGGTTCTTTGCCGACGACGGCAGCCACCGGGCCGCGTTCCTGAAGTTTGTCGCCCGGGCGGCGGAGCGCGCGCCGGACGAGACGATGCTCGAGGAGATCCTCGGCTTTAACTTCAAGCAGTTGCAGGTGCGGCTCAATGAACGCGGTTCGGGCGTGGGACGGGAGAAAATTCCCGCGCCGGTCAACCGGACGCCCGGTTCGCCTGTCCTGGTCCGCGAGGCCACGCGGGGCGATGTGGCGCGAATTGTCGGGGAAGCCTACCTGCGTTTGGCCGGCAATGTCGCGCCGGACGCCGCGAAAGTTTACCTGGCCAACGCCCGGGAGGTGCTGGAAGGCGCGATGGAGGCGGGGGAGGGTGATCCCGTGATCTGCTTCCTGATGGGAGACATGGCCCGGAAGGAGCGGAACGACGAGCAGGCGCTGACCTGGCTGGAGCGGGCGGTTGCGGGCCGGGTCCAACGGCCCGCGGCCTATGTCGCGCTCGCCGAGCTGCGCCTCCAGCGCTTCGCGGCGCAGAACCCGCTCAGCCCGTTGCCCGTCACCGAGACCACGGCGGTGTGGGCGCTCCTGAAACAGGCCGATGCCATGCGCCCCCGCCTGGTGGGTACCTATGGCTTGGCGCTGGCGATGTGGCGCAACTCCATGCTGACGCCCACCGCGGCGGATCTCGCCCTGCTGGCGGACGGGATCGACGCTTTTTCCGGAGAGATCACCCTTGTGCGCGATGCGTTCAGCCTCGCGAACAAGCTCGGGCCCGCGGTGGACCCGGACTTCCTGGCACGGCTCGATACGTGGACCCGGCGCCTGGGTTATTCGCGGCTCACGCTGTGAGCGGGCCGGGCGCCTTCAGAACCCGATTGCCCGGAGCGGGCCGATCTGGACCTTGAAGCGCTCGTCGTAGGGCGTGACCCACGCGAAATCCTTCCGCGTGGTGTTCACGTCGGCCGTGAACTTCTTGAACAGGAACGAGGCGTCGGCCGCGCCCTGCAGCCGGGCCATGATCGGCCCGTGCGCCGGGTCGGGCCGCACGAAGTCGGCCGAGAATTCGCCCGACTTCACGTTGGCGACGAGCATGAGGCGCACGTTGTCGAGCAGGCGCACCGTCAGGCCGGTGAGGACGCGGTCGGCCTTGGAGATGCGGATCACGAGCTCGAGTTTCTCCAGCTTCAGGGGCCCGGCCTTCAAGCCCTTCCGCATAGGGATGGCGTAGGTGGCCTCGGTGGCGGTCTCGGCGAGCAGGCTGATGTGGTCGACATCGACGTATTTCCGCAGCTCGGCCTCGCCCTCCGGCTCGAGCTTGCCGGCGTTCTTCAGGGCTAGGCGCTCCTTTTCCTTCTGCTGCTTCTCGAGATCCTTGGCGCGGTCCTCGCCCTTCTGCCGGTATTTCTTCAGGTCCGCCGCGGTGGGCGGGTGGCCCTCCACGAGCTGCGGGGTGAACTGTTCCGCATAGGGCTTGGACGGGTCGAAGCGGAAGACGGTCTGCTGCTGCTTGGTTTCCTTTCCCACCTTCACGTCGACCAAGTCGGTCTGCGTGAAGGCCCAGTGGCCCTCATCCATCGCGGAATTCTTCATCGCATCCTGCAGCAGCGCGGGGATACCGGGAGCCGGCGCGATCGGGACCGCGGGCGCGGCGGCGTGGATGCGAAGCCCGAGCAGGAGCAGGCCCACGCCGAGGGCCGGTAGCCGGAAAAGGAAGGGGTGCATGCGGTGAACGGCGGGGGGACTCCAAGGCGTCACCCGGGGTTCCACAATTTCAGAGTGGGCCGGTCGGCGCTTGACTCCCACCGCCCGCCGCTGGACGGATCCTCCATGGACCGCCGGCTGATCTGGTTCCTGGCCACGCTGCTCCCGGTCGTCGCGTGGTCCTGGGTCGGGCCGCACGACCGGCTCACCTGGTGGCTGGAGTCGTTTCCCGTGCTGCTCGGCGTGCCGCTGATTCTCCTCTTCGCCCGGCGGTTCCCGCTCTCGACGCTGCTGCTGGTCCTGATCTGGCTGCATGCCGTCGTGCTCGTGGTCGGCGGGCACTACACCTACGCCCGGGTGCCGCTGGGCGAGTGGGCCCGGGACTGGTTCGGCTGGCCGCGCAACAACTACGACAAGCTCGGGCATTTCATGCAGGGATTCGTGCCGGCGATCCTGACGCGCGAGCTGCTGGTCCGCACCTCGCCGCTGCGCGCCAGCCGGTGGCTGGGCTTCCTAGTGACCTGCGTGTGTCTCGCGTTCTCGGCTTTCTACGAATTGCTCGAGTGGCTCTCCGCCATCCTCGGCGGCGGGGCGGCGGAGGACTTCCTCGGCACCCAGGGTTATGTGTGGGACACGCAGTCCGACATGTTTCTGGCGCTCATCGGGGCCGTGCTCGCGCTGGTCCTCCTCCCCCGGTTGCACGATCGCTCGCTGCAGTCCGTTGGCGCGAATGACGCTCGTCAAAGCGGCTAGACCGGTCTCGTGTCAGACCAAGCCCGGAATGAATTTACGGACGGGGCGGCCGCCTCGCATGCATCGAGATCGGATGCAGCGTGGGTCGGCACCTCGCCCGATCTATTTCTTCCCCTCCGGCAGCACCGTCACCTGGAAGCTGCGGTCCGGGACCAGGTATTCGCGGGCGAGGGCGTCGACTTCGGCCCTGGAGATCGACTCGAAGTCGGCCTGGCGGCTGCGAGCCCAGTCGAGGACTTCCGGTTTTTCCTGCGCCTTGTTGACCACGCTGCCGATCCAGTAGGCGTTGGTGCGGGCGCTCTCGCGGACGTTGGTGAGGATGGGCTGCTTGGCGCGGTTG
>OMJT01000143.1 GCA_900299415.1 Opitutales bacterium | reverse complement strand
GCGCCCGGCCCTTTTTGTTTCGGTTTGGAATTGCGCGCTTGTCGGCGGCGCGGGCGTTCGGTTCTCATCTGCGCCCAATGACCCCTGCGGCCTACCCCCGGGCAACCGGCGCACGCTTCTGGACATGGACCGGTACCAGTGGACCGTGCTGTTCGCGGCCTGGCTGGGCTGGGGCTTCGATGTTTTCGACGGCCTGTTGTTCAATTACGTTTCGTCCAATTGCATCCCCACGCTGCTCGGCCTGCCGATTGGCTCGAAGGAGGCGGGCGCCGCCACCCTGCAGTACACTGGCATCGGCACCTCGCTCCTCCTCGTGGGCTGGGCGGTCGGCGGCATCATCTTCGGCAAGGTCTGCGACCGCATCGGGCGCACCCGGACCCTGATGCTGACGATGGCGATGTACGCCTTCGGTACCGCGCTCTGCGCGGTCGCGCCGAACATCACCTTCCTGTTTGTCTGCCGCGCGATCGCCAGCCTGGGCATCGGCGGCGAGTGGGCGGCCGGCGCGTCGATGGTCGCGGAGGTCGTGCCCGAGAAACGCCGCGTCGAGGCCGGCGCGATCCTCTACACCTCGGCCCCGATGGGGTTGTTCCTCGCCACCTACGCGACCTATTGGATCCAGGGCGTGGCCTTCGTCGGCCGGCCCGAGGTGGCGTGGCGTTATGTCTTCCTCTGCGGCCTGATCCCCGCCGCCGTGGCTTTCGTGGTCCGGATGTTCGTCAAGGAGCCCGAGCGCTGGCAGAAGAGCACCGCGGCGGCCGCCCCCGCGATCTCCGAGCTGTTCACTCCCCGCTGGCGGGCTACCACGCTGAGCGGCCTGGCCATGGCGCTCGTCGCGCTGGTTTCGTGGTGGAGCTGCAATGCCTTCATCAGCACCATTGCCGGCGGCCTGGCCCGCGTGGACGCGGCCGCGCTGAAGCTGCAGGGCACCGACGTGACCGCCCATGTGCAGGTCTGGGGCAAGTTCGCGACGAACCTGTTCAACATCGGCGGCCTGATCGGGACCCTGCTGACCATCCCGCTGGCGAAGCGGATGGGCCGGAAAAAAATGTACGCGATCTACTTCCTGCTCTCGGGCCTGTCCCTGCTCGGCACTTTCGGCCTCGACCTCGCACCGCACGACCTGCTGTACGGGTATTTCTTCATCGGCTTGACGGTCTTCGGCGTCTTCGGCTCGTTCACCTACTACCTGCCCGAGCTGTTCCCGACGCGTCTGCGGGCGACCGGCTCGGGCTTCTGCTACAACGCCGGTCGCATCATCGCCGCGGTCGGCCCGTTCCTCGTCGGCCATGTGGCCACCCTTGGCGCCGACTCGCTGCCGACCGCCATGCGCGCGCTGTTCTGGATCGGTGCCGTGCCGCTGGCCGGCCTGCTCCTGCTGCCGTGGGCGATCGAGACCAAGGGCCGGGTGCTGGAGGATTGAGCCCAGCGCCGGGTGAGGTTCCGTGAACCTCGGGGCACGGGTCTGCCCCGGCTACATCCGATCTCGATCCTGTAGCCCCGGCAGACCTCTCCCGGGGGGAATTGCGGTTCCCTAAAGCAGATCCAGCTGTGAATCGTCCGTCGGGGTCACGCTGATTTTTTTCTTTGGCCGCGCCGACGGGGCCGGGGCGGCGACAGTCACGGTGGATTCCTCGCTCTCGAGCTTCGAGAGGATGGTGCGGGCGCGGTCGATCACGGTCAGGGGCAGCCCAGCCAGGCGGGCGACCTGGATGCCGTAGGAACGGTCGGCGGCACCGGGCACGACGCGGCGGACGAAGACGATCTCGTCGTTCCACTCCTTCACCGCGACGGAAAGGTTGCGCAGGCGCGGCAGGTGCTTCTCGAGCTGCGTGAGCTCCTGGTAGTGGGTCGCGAAGAGTGTGCGCGGGCCGCGCTCGGCGTCGCGGTGGAGGTGCTCGACCACGGCCCACGCGATGGAGAGGCCGTCGTAGGTCGAGGTGCCGCGGCCGATCTCGTCGAGAATGATCAGCGAGCGGGGGGTGGCGTTGTTGAGGATGTTCGCGGTCTCGTTCATCTCCACCATGAAGGTCGAGTTGCCGCGGGCGAGGTCATCGCTCGCGCCGACCCGGGAGAAGATGCGGTCCACGAGGCCGAGGCGGCAGGACCTCGCCGGCACCCAGCAGCCGACCTGGGCGAGCAGGGCGATGAGCGCGACCTGCCGGATGTAGGTCGACTTGCCCGCCATGTTGGGCCCGGTGATCAGCGCGATCTGGGCCTCGTCGGCGCTGAGGCTGGTGTCGTTCGGCACGAAGGCCTGGCTGCCTCCGGCCGCGCCCGGCTGCCGGAGCATCTGCTCCACGACCGGATGGCGGCCGTCGGTGATCTCGAAGTCGTCGCCGTCATCGAGCTCCGGCCGGCAGTAGTCCCACTCCCGCGCCAGCCGCGCCCAGCCGCCGAGCACGTCGAGCTCGGCCAGCGCGCCGGCGGTGGTGGTGAGCCCGGCGGCCTCCGCGAGCACGGCGGCGACGAGGTCCTGGAAAAGCTGGAGCTCACGGGCGAGGGCGTTCTCCTCGGCGTGGAAGATCTCCTTTTCCTTCTGGCGGAGCGACTCGGTGACGTAGCGCTCGCCGCCGACGGTCGTCTGGCGGCGAATGTAGTCCGCCGGCACGAGGTGGAGATTGGCCTTGGTAACCTCGATGTAGTACCCAAAATTGTTCGTGAACCTGACCTTCAGGCTGCGGATGCCCGTGCGCTCCTGCTCGGTGCGCTCGAGGTCGGAGAGCCAGGTGCGGTTGCCGCTGGTCAGGGCGCGCAGGCGGTCGAGCTCGGCGTCGAAACCCGGGCGGATGAAATTGCCGTCGTTGAGGTCGGCCGGGAGCTCGTCGGCGAGGGCGGCGGCGAGGAGCTGGCGCAAGGCGGGCAGCTCCTGGATTTGAGATTTGAAATTTGAAACCTCGGAGGACGGGGGGAACTTCGCGAGTTCGGCGCGCAGCTCGGGAAGCTGGGCCAGGGTGTCGCGAATGCCGCCGAGTTCTCGCGGGTTGCGGAGGCGGTTCTGGAGACGGCCGAGGATGCGGGGGATGTCGCGGACACCGCCGAGTTTCTCGGCGATGAGGCCGAGTTCGGTCGGGCGGGGCAGTAGCTCGCCCACGGCGGCCTGCCGGCGGCGGATCTCGGCGAGGTCCTTGGCCGGAGCGGCGAGCCAGCGCTCGAGCAAGCGGGCGCCGGCGGCGGTGCCGGTGAGGTTGATGGCGGCGAGGAGGGAGCCGTCGCGTGAGCCGCGGACGGACGTAAAGATCTCGAGGTTGCGGAGCGTGGCCGGGTCGAGGAGGAGCGCCTCCGCGCTGCGGTACTCCTGCAGGCTGCGGAGGTTCTCGGGCTTCGCGCAAAGGTTCTCGGTGGCGTAGGCGGCGAGGGCGCCGGCGGGGCCGAGGGCAGGGTGATCCTGGGTGAGGCCGAAGCCCTGGAGGTTCAGCACGCCGAGGGTCTCCATCACCGTGCGGGCGCCGGCGGCGGGCTCGAGCTGGAAGGCCGGGATCTCCGTGCAGAGCCGCGCCGTGGCGAAGGCGTGCAGGGCGTGGAGGCCGGTGTCCTCGTGCGGTGACGCCTGCCAGCGGGCCGCCTCGCCCTCGGCGAGGAGCAGCTCGGCCGGGTCAAGCGCGGTGAGGACGGGCAGCAGGTTGGCTGGATGCGGATCCGTCGCGACGCGGAACTCGCCGGTCGAGAGGTCGAGCCAGGCCGCGTGAAGGCCGGTGGCGTCCACGGCCAGCGCCGCGAGGTAGTGGTTGCGGCTGGCGTCGAGCTGGCCCGGCGAAAGGTTGGTGCCGGGGCTGAGGATGCGCGTGACCTGCCGCTTCACCAGCTTGCCGGGCTTGGCCGGCTCCTGCTGGTCGCAGATCGCGACCTTCCGGCCGGCGGCGAGGAGCTTCGTGACGTAGTTGTCGGCCGCGTGGAACGGCAGGCCGGCCATCGGGTGCTCCTGCCGCTTGGTCAGGGTGAGGCCGAGCAGCTTCGACGCCTCAATCGCGTCCTCGAAGAACAGCTCGTAGAAGTCGCCCAGCCGGAAGAGCAGCAGCGTCCCCTTGGGCAGTCCGCGCTTCACCTCGAAGTACTGCTGCAGCATCGGGGTGAGCTTGGGTTCGGACATGAGGCAGGATTCAGGAGTCAGGAGCGAAGCCGGGGCAAGCCTGCGATGAGGGCCCCGGGGATGGTTAAGATTGAAGCCTTGCTGCGCCGGGTAGCCTCACGCGGCACCAGGCCTCGCCGCGCTCTCGACTCACCGGATGAAACCGCCATATTCACCGTACCCCATCATGCTCATCGATCCCCGCTTCACCCAGCTCGCCGAAGGTCTCATCCGCTTCTCCACCGCCCTGAAGAAGGGCGAGCGCGTCCTGATCGATGCCTTCGACATCCCCGACGCCATGGTCATCGCTCTGGTCCGCGCCACGCGGGCGGCGGGCGGCCACCCCTACGTGCAGATCCACCGGGCTCGGGTCACCCGCGAGCTGGCCCTTGGAGCCGAGGAGGCGCAGTACGCTCCGTATGCCGAGATCGAGCTGGCTCGCATGCGGAAAATGGACGCGTACATCGCGCTCCGGGGCTCGGACAACATCTTTGAGGCGTCCGATGTGCCGTCGGCGCGCGTGCAGCTGGTTTCGCGCCTGATGAAGCCGGTCCTCGATCACCGAGTCGGCAAAACCAAGTGGGTCGTGCTCCGCTGGCCCACCTCCTCGATGGCCCAGCAGGCGACGATGAGCACGGAGGCGTTCGAGGATTTCTATTTCCGGGTCTGCACGCTCGACTACGGGCGCATGGTGCCCGGCATGAAGGCGCTGGCCGAGTTGATGAAGGCGACCGACCGCGTGCACATCAAGGGCCCGGGCACCGACCTGCGCTTCTCGATCAAGGGCATCGGCGCGAGACAATGCGGCGGCCTGCGCAACATCCCCGACGGCGAGGTGTTTTCCTGTCCCGTGAAGGACTCCGTCGAGGGTCATGTGCAGTACAACGCACCGAGTATCTATCTTGGGGCGTCCTTCGACCAAATCCGCCTCGCGTTTCGCCAAGGACGCATCACCGAGGCCACCTCGAGCAACACGAAACGCCTGAACGAGATCCTCGATAGCGATCCCGGCGCGCGGTACATCGGTGAGTTCGCCCTCGGCTTCAACCCGCACATTCTCGAACCGATGCGCGACATCCTCTTCGACGAGAAGATCGCGGGTTCGTTTCACTTCACGCCCGGACAGGCGTACGACGACTGCGGCAACGGCAACAAGTCGCAGGTCCACTGGGATATGGTCTGCATCCAGCGCCCCGAGTATGGCGGCGGCGAGGTTTGGTTCGACGACAAGCTGATCCGCAAGGACGGGCTCTTCGTGCCGAAGTCGCTGCAGAAGCTGAACCCGGAGTATCTCCTCGGAAAGTAACCACGCAAAACCCGGATGACACGGAAAGTTCATCCGCGGATTGTTCTTACAGGAAGAAACGGAGAGAACGGAGGCCTGAACTCCCGGATCTCCGCTCCCTCCTGTAAACCTGCCTTGATTTCCGCGTCCCATGCCTGATCTCGCCGCCTTCATCGCCGCCCTGCCGAAGACGGAGACGCACCTCCACATCGAGGGCGCGTTGCCGTTCGCGCTGCTGCAGCAGGTTCGGCCCGAGTTCCGGCAGCCGCCGGCCTCGTGGGCGCGGGACTTCAAGTTCCGCGACTTCGCGCACTTCGAGCAGGAGCTGCTCGACATGGCGTTCTCGTGGTACACGTCACCCGCGCGCTACCATGAGGCGGCCAAGGTGATCTTCGCCGGGCACCTCACGCGGAACGTACGCTATGTTGAGACCAGCTTCGCCTCGGGCGTGGTGGAGTTCCTCGGCCTCGACGGCCAGGAAGTGCTGGCCGCGATCCGGGCTGCGGTACCGGCGGGACTCGAAGTGAGGGTCTTCCTCGGCATCCACCACAACGGCGCCGGCCCCAAGATGCTGCCCGTGCTCGAGCAGGCGCTCGGTTGGAAGGACCTCGCCGGGGTCGACCTCCACGGCACGGAGAGTTTCCCAATCGAGCCCTGGACCGTGCCTTACTGGGCCGCCGCCCGGAAAGCCGGGAAACGCACCAAGGCCCACGCCGGCGAGTTCTTGGGCGCAGATTTCGTTCGGCGCATCCTCGATGAGCTCCAGCCCGACCGTCTCGAGCACGGCGTGCGCGCGGCGGAGGATCCGGCCCTGCTGGCGGAGATCCGGCGCCGCGGCGTGGCACTCGATGTCTGCCCGATCAGCAATCACAAGCTCATGCCCGGCGTGACGCTCGAGACCCACCCCATCCGCGTGCTTTTCGAGGCTGGCGTGACTGTCACCGTCAGCACCGACGATCCGATCTCTTTCGGCAACACGATCACCGACGAATACACCGCGCTCGCCGAGCGCCGCGGCTTCACCCGCCCCGAGTTGGCCCAGCTCGCCCGCAACGGCTGGCAGGTGGCGGACGTCCCCGCCGCCGTGCGCACCGCGATGCTCGCCGAGATCGACCGGATTCGCGAGTAGGGCCGGGCCGCTGGCCCGGCCGGAATGGGGGCTCGATCCGCCGGGCAGAGGTCTGCCCGGCCTACACCCCAATCGAGATCGGATGTAGCCCCGGCAGACCTCTGCCGGGGGATATCCTTGCCCCGCACCCGTCGCACCGAAAACTCGCGCCATGGCCGAAACCTACACCGTTCCCGAGGGCACGCGCCGCGCGCGGGTCGACAAGCTGCTGGCTGCGGCCTTCCGCGAGCACAGCCGCACGGCGTGGCAGCGGGCGCTCGACGCCGGCCTGGTGTCGGTAGGTGGCAAGGCCGTGGGGCGTGACGACACGCTGCAGGGCGGGGATGTCGTCAGCTATGCTTTCCCGGCAACCCAGGCCTCCACGCTCAAGCCCGTGAAGATCCCCCTCGATGTGCTCTTCGAGGACAAGCATCTCCTCGCGATCAACAAGCCCGCGGGCATGGTCGTGCATCCCGGCGCGGCCACGGGCGAGGACACGCTCGTCCACGCCTTGCTCGCGCACTGCAAGGGCAGCCTGAGCGGCGTCGGTGGCATCGAACGTCCGGGCATCGTGCACCGGCTCGATCGTGAGACCTCCGGTCTGATTCTCGTGGCAAAGAACGACAAGGCCCACCGCGGACTCGCCGAGCAGTTCTCCGGCCGCACCGTGCAGAAGGAATATCTCGCGCTCGTTAGCGGTGTTCCCGAATTGCTCAGCGGCAGCCTCCGTAAGCCGATTGGGCGCCATCCGCGTCATAGGCACAAGATGGCCGCCTTCGAGGAAGGGCAGGGCGGGCGGGATGCGCACACCGACTGGGAAGTCGTCGAGAGCTTCGGCCGGATCGCCGCCCTCGTCCGCTGCACCATTCACACCGGACGCACCCACCAGATTCGCGTCCACCTGAAGGCACTAGGACACGTCCTGCTCGGCGACGCCATTTACGGCTGGAAGCCCGACCCGCGCCTGTCGTCGCAACCCGCCCGCGTGATGCTCCACGCCGAGCATCTCGTCGTGGAGCACCCGGTCACGCACAAGCCCCTGGACCTGCGGGCCGCCCCGCCGAAGGACTTCGCCAAGCTCGTGAAGGAACTCCGCAAGGCGGCGAAGCGCTGATTTTCTTAACCACGGATTTCACGGATTATACGGATCGGAATTCGGAATCGGAGCTATCCGTGCAATCCGTGAAATCCGTGGTTAAAAGATTCGGGTTCCGATAGTCTGCCATCTCCGGGCTGACGCAGATTTTTCCTTGCACTGACCCGGCGCCGGCCTGCTTACTTTCCGACCGAATATTTCGGACCTTTAGCTCAGTTGGTTAGAGCGTTTCCTTGACATGGAAAAGGTCACTGGTTCGAGTCCAGTAAGGTCCACCATCGCAACCGCTTCCTGATTTCGGAAGCGGTTATTTTATGTCCGGATTTCGGTGCCCGGAGGCAGACCACGAATCCCACTAGGGCGCACTCTTTTGGCCGGAAGCGGAATCCTGATTCGTTGAAATAGGTGAAATTCGTGTCCACCCGCCGAGGCTCTCCTTACCCGCGCGGTTCGGGCTGGCTGTGGTCGACCGGGCCTTCGGCAGGCTCGTGGTCGTCGAGCTCGATCCCCGCCTGGAGGAGTTGCTGGCGCAGGGGCGCGAGGAAGCGAGCGGTGAGTTCCTCGAGCGGGAAGGTCAGGTCGAGTTCGAGTCGGCCGGTGACATCGGTCACGGCGTCGGCCAGGCGGAGGATGTCCCCGTCGGTGAAATGCTCCTCGATCACGGACTGCGCGCCGCTGACGGCGGTGAGCGCCGCGGCGAAGTGGCCGGTTTCCTGCGAAGTCACCTGCAGGCGGACCTGCCCGTGGAGCCGGGCGCGGGCCACGCGCCGGGCGAAGTCGTCCAGCCGGTCGTAGGCGTGGGCGAGATGGGCCAGGCGCGCCTGCTGGAGGAGGGCCTGACGTTGAGCCAAGAGGAATGAGAGTTTCATGGGAATTTCTCCTATCGGATGCATTCGGTGAACTGCTCTGTCCGCTGACGGCTGAAAGGAACGAAATACTTTAGCAGGTGCCGTGCCCAAGGGGGCGCGGTCTGCGATGCGATCACTGACAACGAACCTGACGCTGCCTGGGCTGCGAGGTAACGATCACGCTGTCGGACTCCAAACCACGATCTCTGACCACCGTGCGTCTGAACACTTCCTGGATCGGACGCCCTTACGTCGTCCTTGAGCGGAGATTTGGCAAGCGGGATCTGGCTTGGCTTCCCACTCACCGGAGTAAGGAACCGCGGAATTCGCCGATTGGCCCCAATTTCGGAGGGCGGTTTGACGCTTTAAGGAGACACTTCCCCCGGTCGAAAATCGAGCGTGGCCTGCCGGCGACCGGCCCCACGGAGTGGGGAACTTTTTCGCTTTCCGAGGTCGAAGGTCGTCTCGTTCGCGACCGGCCCAAGGCAGCCTGAACAGCGCCGCGGGCGGTGATTCCGGGTGGGGTGGGTCTAGCGAACGCGGCGGACTCCCCGGAACTAATATGGATCCGGCAAGGACGAGATGCGGAGGAGATACGGAGGCCGCACGGACACCAATGCCTCCCTGAGGCATGGTTGGTGGGTGTCGGCTCGGTGCTTTTGCGCGCTTAGCGCACCCGTACGGTCACGACGGTCGAGAACCCCGGGCGCAACTTGTCACTAGCGGCCTGGCGACTCTCGGCGTCGAGCTCGATGCGGACAGGAATACGCTGGACGACCTTGTTGAAGTTGCCGGTGGCGTTATCGGGCGGCAGCAGCGCGTACTGGGCGCCGCTGGCCGGGGCGATGCTGTCGATCTTGCCGTGCAGCACGGTGCCCGGGAGGGCGTCGACCTTGACCTCGACGGCCTGGCCGACCGCGAGGTGGGCGAGCTGCGTCTCCTTGAAGTTCGCGACGATCCAGGGATTCGGCTCGAAGAGGGCGAGCAGCACCTGGCCCGACTGCACCCGGTTACCGGGCTCGACGGCCTTGTTGCCGATGCGGCCGTCGGACGGGGCGCGCAGCTCCGTGGCCGCGAGCTTGCGGGCGGCCTCGCGCTGGGCGGCCGTGGCCGTGGCGATGCCGGCCTGGGCGACGGTGAGTTGGGCCTCGGCGGTGGCGCGGCCGGCCTCGGCGCCGCG
>OMJT01000142.1 GCA_900299415.1 Opitutales bacterium | reverse complement strand
CGCGACCACCGCGGCCCGTGGCACACCCAGCCTGGCCGATGACATCAATGTCGTGACCGAGGCCCAGCAGAACGCCCTCGACCAGGCCAAGGAATCGCGCGATGGCGCCGAGGACCCGGCCGCGCAGGCCCGCTGGGATGTCGTCATCGAGGCGATGGAAAAGGCGACCTCCGAGCTCAAGGCCGCCGCCAACTCCCCGCAGCGTCTCACGGCCGCCCAGGCCGCACAGCAGAGCGCCTACCAGAATCTCCTCCGGATGCAGTCGACGGAAAACCAGGTTTCGCGCGGCCAGCAGGGACGCGGCGGCGGCCAGCAGTCCGGCGCCGGCAACCAGGGCCAGCTGAACCAGCTCGACCTCTCCCAGAACGAGAACCGCTACGAGACCCAGCGCGACGCCCAGCAACAGCAGCAGCAGAACCAGGAGCGCAGCGAGCAGCTGCAGGTCGCCAACCGCCTTGCCGAGCTCGCCCGCCGCCAGCAGGCCATCAACGAGCGCATGCAGGAGCTGCAGACCGCCCTCCAGCAGGCCCGCACCGAGCAGGAACGCGAGCAGGCCCGCAAGGAACTGAAGCGCCTCCAGGAGGACCAGCAGCAGGCGATCTCCGACATCGACGACCTGCGCCAGCGGATGGACAACCAGCAGAACCAGACCGCGATGTCCGAGCAGCGCCAGCAGCTCGACCAGGTCCGCCAGAACGCCCAGAACGCCGCCGACGCGGCCGCCCAGGGCAACACCTCCCAGGCCCTCGCCTCCGGCACGCGGGCCGAGCGCGGCCTCGAGCAGGCCCGCGAGGACCTGCGCCGCCAGACTTCCAGCCAGTTCGAGGAGCAGATGCGCCAGCTTCGCACCGACTCCCGTGCGCTCTCCTCGGAGATGCGCCAGATCAACGACGCGCTCAACGCCTCCGGCAATCCGGCCCCCGGCCAGCGCCGCAGTCTCGCCGATCCCAGCGCCGCCCCCGAGGATCTCATGAAGCAGCTCGCCGAGAAAAAGGACGAGATGCAGAAGATCGTCGACCAGGCCAAGGAGATCTCCGTCCAGGCCGAGAACACCGAGCCGCTCCTTGCGCAGAATCTCGATGAGACCATCCGCAAGGTCGCGACCGACGACCAGGGCACGGCCAAGGAATTCCGCACCCGTCTCGCCGACCAGGGCCGCCTCGCCACCGGTGGCAATCTCGACCGGCTCCTCCAGGACAAGAACGCCCCGGAGGGCAGCCGCGCCATCGACCTCACGCGCGAGATGGTTCGCCAGGGCGACCGCGCCACCGCCGCCGAGACCGGCCGCCGCGCCCAGGCCGGCGTCGACAATCTCCGTGACGGCATCGAGCGCGCCGCCGCGAGCGTGTTGGGCGACGACGCCCAGGCCCTCCGCATGGCGAGCGACGAACTCAACCGTGCCATCGACCAGGCTAGCAGCGAGGCCAACCAAAACCGCCCCGGTGGCCAGCAGGGCCAGAACGGGCAAGGCCAGCAGGGGCAGGGGCAACAGGGCCAGCAAGGCCAGGGTCAGCAGACCGCCCAGAACGGCCAGGGCCAGCAGGGCCAAGGTCAACAGGGCCAACAGGGTCAGGGCCAAGGGCAAGGCCAGGGCCAGGGTCAAGGTCAACAGGGCCAGCAGACCGCCCAGAACCAGCAGGGTGGGCGCCCGGGTCAACAGGGCCAGCAGCAAGGCCGTCCCGGCCAACAGCCGCAGAATGGCCAGCAGCAGGCGGGCGGGCCAGGCGGCAACAGCCGCTCCACGGTCGCCGGCAATGCCGCCGGCCCCGGTGGCGCGCGCGTCGGCAACGATCCCCTCAATCTCAACAACCTTCTCGGTGGCGGGCTTAACCCGAACGCCGGCGCCGCCAATGCCGGCCCCATCACCGGCGAGGGCTTCGCGAATTGGTCCGACGGCCTCCGCAACGTGGAGGAGATCGTCGACACGCCCGAGTGGCGCAACGCCGTCGCGGCCGCCCGCGAGCGCGCCCGCCTGATGCGCCTCGAGTTCAACCGCAACGGCACGCCGCCGGACTGGGCCAAGGTCGAGCTCGATATCATCAAGCCCCTCACCGAGGTCCGCCAGCGCATCGCCGAGGAACTCGCCCGGCGTGATTCGGACAATCCCGCGGTCGTGATCGACCGTGACCCAGTGCCGACCCGCCACACGGCGGCCGTCCAGAAATATTCCGAGGAAGTTGGCAAAGGCGCGCTGCCCTGATGTTGCTCGCCGCCCTTACTTTCTCCGGCACCCAATGGCTCTGGCCGGGTGTCGCCTTCCTCGCCGTCGCCCTCTGGCTGCTCGTCTGGAGCTACCGCGGAGGCGCCGGTGGCTGGCGCTGGGTCTGCCTCGCGCTCAAGGTCTTGGGTCTCGCCGCGCTCGCGGCCTGCCTGCTCGAGCCGCTGTGGTTCGGCGAGCGCGCCAAGTCCGGCGCCAACCTCATCGCGGTCGTGGCCGACAACAGCCAGGGCATGCAGATCAAGGACACCGGATCCACCAAGACCCGCGGCGAGAACCTCGTCGAGCTCGTCGACCCCGCCAAGGCCGTGTGGCTGGCCGAGATCGCCGATACCTTCGAGCTGCGCCGGTACCTCTTCGACAGCCGCCTCCAGTCCACCAGCGACTACCATGAGCTCGTCTTCGATGGCCGCTCCTCCGGCATCGCCGGCGCCCTCCGCACCCTGCGCGAGCGCTTCCAGGGCCGCCCGCTGGCCGGCGTGTTCCTCCTTACCGACGGCAACGCCACCGACATCAAGAATTCGCTGCCCGAACTCACCGGCGTGCCGCCCGTCTACCCGGTCGTGATCGGCAAAGCCGACGCGATCAAGGACATCTCCGTCCAGCAGGTCTCCGTCACCCAGACCGCGTTCGAGGACGCGCCCGTCACCATCCAGGCCGATGTCAACGCCCCCGGTTTCGCCGGCCAGAAGCTCACGGTGAAGCTCAACGACCGCACCGGGAAGACCATCCAGCAAAAGACCGACGTGGCCCGTCCCGGCGCGCAGGCGATGGCTTTCCGCTTCGAGCTCAAGCCCGACACCCCCGGCCTCGCGTTCTACCAGGTCGTGGCCGGCCCGGCCGAGCCGCCCGCCACCTCCGAGGAGGCCACGCTCGTCAACAACTCCCGCGTCGTCGTGGTCAACCGCGAGACCGGCCCCTACCGCATCCTCTACGTCGCCGGCCGCCCGAACTGGGAGTACAAGTTCCTCCACCGCGCCCTCGAGGAGGACAAGGAGCTCGACATCGTCGGCTTCATCCGCGTCGCCAAGCGCGAGCCCAAGTTCAACTACCTCGGCCGCGCCGGCGAGACCGTCAATCCGCTCTTCAGCGGCTACGACAAGCAGGCCGCCGAGGACGCCGAGCGCTTCGACCAAGCCGTGATGATCCGCCTCAACACCAAGGACGAGATCGAGCTCAAGTCCGGCTTCCCCCGGCTGCCCGAGGAGCTCTACGAGTACCACGCCATCATCGTCGACGACCTCGAGTCCGCCTTCTTCACGCCCGACCAGTCCACCCTCGTGCAGAAGTTCGTCTCCGAGCGCGGCGGCGGCTTCCTCATGCTCGGTGGCATGGAGTCCTTCGAGGAGGGCAAGTACCAGCGCACGCCGATTGGCGACATGCTCCCGGTCTACCTCGACACTCCCGTCGAACAGCCGGCGCCCACCTCCGGCTGGTTCATGAACCTCTCCCGCGAGGGCTGGCTCGAGCCATGGGTCCGCCTTCGCAAGAACCAGGACGACGAGCGCGACCGTCTCCAGGCGGTCCGGCCCTACCAGGTCCTGAACAAGGTGCACGGCATCAAGCCCGGCGCCACTGTCCTCGCCAGCCTCACCGCGCCCGGCCAGACCGAGGCCCCGGCCATGATCACCCAGCGCTTCGGCAAGGGCATGACCGGCGCCATCCTCGTCGGCGACATCTGGCACTGGGGCTTCACCAACGGCGAGGCCCACGCCGACATGGACAAGTGGTGGCGCCAGGTCGCCCGTCGCCTCGTCGCCGACGTGCCGAAGCGCGTCGAGCTCGCGATCAACCAGCAGGAGGACGACGTCAACGGCGCCGTGAAGCTTCAGGTCCGCGTGCGCGACCAGCGCTACCAGCCCCTCGGCGACGCCCAGGTCGTGATCGAGGTCGATCCCATCACCTTTGGCACGGTCGATCCCGGTGCCATCGCCAAGCCGATCCAGCTCCGCGCCGAGCCGGCCGCGAGCGAGCTGGGCCTTTACGAGACCAACTACGTGCCGCGCCTGACCGGCGGCTACAAGGTCACCGCCACCGCCTCCAACACCGTCGGCGCCGAGATCGGCAAGGCCGAGGGTGGCTTCAGCAGCGATCCCGCGGCCGACGAGTTCCGCTCCCTCGTGCCGAATGTCGCCCTGCTCGAGAACATCGCCCAGAAGACCGGCGGCCAGGTCGTCGCCGCCGCCGACCTCGAGAACTTCGTCAAGAAACTCCCCAACCTCCATGCCCCGGTGATGGAGACCTGGTCCTACCCGCTCTGGCACACGCCGGCGATGTTCGCCTTCGCGCTCGCCTGCCTGCTGCTGGAGTGGGGCGTCCGCCGCTTTAAGGGCCTGCCCTGACATGCTCTCCCATTTGAAATTTCAAATTCCCCTAGGTAGGGCTGGCTCGCCGAGCCGGCCGCGCGGGCGTTCCGCCCGCGTGCTGGAGGTCCTTCTCTCTGCGGTTCCCGCCATCCTGACCCTCGCCGCCTCACTCGCGGTTACCGCCCCGTCCACCTTCGCCGCCGCCGCGGCTACACCGGCCGCTTCGGCCCCGGCGCCATCCGCCCCGAGCACGGACACCCCCACGGTCATCGTTGTCGTCGGCGTGCAGGGCGAGGAGGACTTCGGCAACGTGTTCGCCGCGCAGGCTGACGCGTGGAACGAAATCATCCGCTCCGTGAACGCCAAGGGCGTGCTCATCGGCGGCCCCGAGGCCACGACCGTCACCGACCGCGAGCGCCTGCAGGCCGCGCTGGCCGGCGAGCCCCGGCAGGGTCGCGGCGAGCTCTGGATCGTCATGATCGGCCACGGCACCTTCGACGGCAAGGAGCCCAAGTTCAACCTGCGCGGGCCGGATGTCACCGGCTCCGACCTCGCCGACTGGCTCAAGCCCATCGCCCGGCCCACTGTCGTGGTCGACACCACCTCCGCCAGCGCGCCGTTCATGAACAAGCTCGCGGGCGCCGGCCGCGTGATCATCACCGCCACCCGCAGCGGCCAGGAGGAGAACTACACCCGCTTCGGCACCCATTTCGTCCGGGCCCTGCTCAGCAAGGACAGCGACTTCGACAAGGACGGCCAGGTCTCCCTGCTCGAGGCCTTCCTCGCCGGCTCCGCCAGCCTCGCCGAGTTCTACAAGACCGAGGGCCGCCTCGCCTCCGAGCACCCGCTGCTCGACGACAATGGCGACGGCCTCGGCACGCCGCCCGACTGGTTCCGGGGCGTCCGCGCGGTGAAACGTGCCCAGAACAACGCCGCCCCCGACGGCAACCGGGCCATGCAGCTCACCCTCATCCCCAGCCCCGCGGAGCGCAGCCTTACACCTGAGGTCCGCGCCCAGCGCGACGCCCTCGAGCTCAAGCTCGTCGCCCTCCGCGACAACAAGAGCCGGATGGACGAGGACGAATACTACCGCCAGCTCGAGCAGCTCCTCCTGCAGATCGCGGCGCTGTACCCGAAGCCGAGCTGAGCGGTAGGGCTGCCTCGCCGAGGCGGCCGGATCGACGGATTGCGGGTAGGTCTGGCTCGACGAGCCGGCCGTGACGACGATGCTGGTAGGCCGGGCAGACCTCTGTCCGCCAACGAGCCACCGGCGGAGGTCTGCCGTTGCTACAGTTGCTCGAGATCGGATGTAGCCGGGGTGGACCTCCACCCCGAAACCCGATCACGGCCGTGCCATGGAGGCGGCGCAACAAAAGGCCGGACCCCATTCCCGGGGCCCGGACTCCAGATCTCAAATCTCAAATTCGAGCCGCATTCACATGCGGCGAAGGGGCGCCTCCGGCGAGGCGAGCAGGGAGGCCGGGTCGCAGAACTCGCTGCCGATCATCCAGGCGTTGCGGGCGAGCTTCGTCATGGTGATGAACTCCGGGTCCTGGTGCATCGCGAGGAACATGTAGTCGTCGCGGGCCTCCTTCATCTCCATGGCGCGAACGGCGTCATAACGCTCGTAGCTCTCGAAGTGGCGGCGGAGCAGTTCCATCGCCTTCTTCTTGTCGCCGAGCTGGGCGTAGATTGCGGCGAGGTTGTAGCTCGCCTCCAGCACGCCCTCGTTGGCCTTGGCGATAGTGAGGGCCTCGTCGGCCTTGCCCGCGACCGCGAGGTACACGGCGGCGAAGATCTGGTTGTAGCGGTCGTTCGGCTCGAGCGCGATCGCCTGCTGCATGTAGCCGGCGGCCTTCTCGGTTTCTTTCTCGGAGAACCAGTAGACCGCGAGGTTGCGGTAGGTGATGGCGAGCGGGAAGACCTCGAGCGACTCGTGGAACTTGGCCAGGCCGGCGGCGTAGTTGCCGGAGTGGATCGTCATCTTGCCGAGGCCGTGGAGGGCGACGGCCCGGGCGACCGGGTCGGCCGGCTGCTCGAGGATGCGGTTGAAGACGCGTCCGGCGAGGTCCCACTGACCAGTCTGGTGACGGTAGTACTCGCCGAGGAAGCGCAGCGCGGTGGTGTCGGACGGGTCGAGCTCGGTGGCCTCCTTGTAGCGCTTGCCGGCGGTGGTGAAGTCGCCCGCCATCTCGGCCTTCAATCCGGCCTTGAGGATGCGCTCGACGGCCGCGGTGCGGGCGCCGGTGGTGTCGGGATCGGCGATGGTATCGAGGCCCAGCTTCTTCAGCTCGGCCGGGTCGACGTTCACGCCGAGCGTCTTGAGGTCCTTGGCGGCCTTCTTGCCGATGCTGGGGAAGAGGCAGCGCTCGGCCCAGACCTGCTCGAGGGCGGCCTGCGCGGCGGGGTCCTTGGCCTTGAGCTGCTTTTCCGCGGCGGTGAGGGCGGTGTTGAGGGCCTTCTCGCGGGGCTTTAGCTCGGTGTTGAGGGCCTTCTCGATGCTGCTCACGACCACGGCGCCCTTCTTGCTCAGGGTGGCGCGGGCGATCTCGGTGCCATCGGGCTTGATCAGGATCGCGGCCTCGGTGCCGTCGGCGATGCCGTACTTGGAACGGACGGTCTTGTTGTCGGAAGTGATGAGCGCGTCGGCCACGCAGCGCGCGGCGGCGAGGGTGAGGGCACTCGAACTGCGCATGTCGGAGTCCGCCGCGGCCTTGGCCGAGAGCGGGAACCAGAGCACGATCAGCGAGGCCTGCGGGGCCTTCGGGAGGGCCTTGCCCTCGGAGATCACGGCCCACGGCACGACATAGACGACGCTGCCGCCGCCGGGGGCGCTGCCGCCCATGCCGCCGCCGCCGCCACCGCCGCAGGTGGCAAACACGGTCTGGGCGAGGAAGTTCAGGGCAAGGAAAGCGCCCATGGCCGCGCGCACGGGCGAGAACTGGGTCTTCATCGGTTTGGGTGTCAGGGGTCGGTGGGGTCAGGTCTGACACCCACGGGCCGGGGTTATTCCGGCGCGCGGATCCCGCGGCAACGCTCCCGCGGTAACACTCCGGTCAGGCCCGGAATCGTGACGGCGTTGTCATCAGTCCGTGCGGTCGTGAATGCAGATCGGATGTAGCCCGGGCAGACCTCTGCCCGGGGGGATCCGCCGGCAGGGGTCTGCCGGCGCTACACGAGACTTTCGGCCGGGCAAAGTATCCCGTCGGATCGGATCACTTCCGCAGCTCGATATTAATGTACCGGTTCAGCCCGAGGATGGACGGCTTCCATCCGCGCACGGCCGGGTCGATCAGGTAATTGCCCTGGGTGTGCAGGGTCGGGGCGAGCGGAAGCTCCGCCAGCAAAATGGCCTCGGCGCGCTGCTGCAGTTCCTGGCGGGACTTGGTGTCGAGGGTGCGCCCGGCCTCGTGCACCAGCCGGTCGTATTCGGCATTGTTCCAGCCGGACCAGTTGTTGCCGTTGTCGGAAAGAAAGACGCCGAGGAAAGTATCGGGATCGACGTAGTCGCCGACCCATCCCGCGCTGGACGCCTGGTAGGCACCGGCCTTGGCGTTGGCGAAGAGGGTCTTCTGCTCCAGTTCGGCGATTGTGACCGTGATGCCGAGTTCGCGTCGCCAGGTTTCCTGGATCGCCTCGTTGATCAGCTTGTTCGTGGAGCCGCTTCCCGTCTGCAGTTCGAGGGGCGGGAATCCGCGCCCCTCCGGATAACCGGCCTCGGCCAGCAGGGCCTTGGCCCCGGCGAAGTCGTCCGGGATCTGCACGTGCGAGGTATAGCCGCCGGTGTTGTCGGGCACGAGAGAGCGCGCGGGGGAGCGCGAGCCCTGCAGCAGTTTCTCCGCGATTCCCGTGCGGTCAATGGCCAGCGTCAGCGCGCGCCGGACCTTCGTGTTGTCCAGCGGCGCCTTCTTCACGTTGAAGTTGATGTAGTAGGTGCTGAGCGTGGGATTGGAATGCAGCCGGGACGAAGGCTCGGTGCGATAGCCGGCGATCTTGTCGGGGGGCAGCGTGTAGGTCACGTGGAGCTGGCCGGCGCGGAAGGCCGCCTCCTCGGTGGTGGGGTTCTCTATCGGGAAAAAGATGACCTGGTTTAGCTTCACCAGGCTGGCGGCGCGGTACCCGGGGAATTTCTCCAGGACGACGCGGGCGTTGGGCTGCCATTCCTTGAGGAAGAAGGGACCGTTGCTGACGAGGTTGCCGGGTCGCGTCCAGGCGGTGCCCTGTTTGTCACCGCCGCCGAACTTCTCGACCACCGCGCGCGGGATCGGGAGCCACGATTGATGGGCAAGCAGGGAAATCAGCCATGGGCAGGGCTCCTCGAGGGTGAGCCGCAGCGTCAGGTTGTCCACCGCCACCGCCCCGATCTGCGTGGCGTCCTTCAGCTTGCCGCTGTTGTAGGCCTGGGCGTTCTTGAGCGGGTAAACCATGGACGCATACTCGGCGGCGAAGGCCGGGTTGAGGATCCGCCGGTAGGCAAAGACATAGTCGGCGGCAGTGACCGGCTCGCCGTTGGACCACTTGCCGGCCGGGTCGAGGTGAAAGGTCCAGGTCAAGCCGTCCGGCGATGTCTCCCAGGTTTTCGCTCCGGCCGGCACGGCTTGCCCCGTGGCTTCATCGAGCGCGGTGAGACCCTCGAACAGGGCGAAAAGGAGGCGGGCGTCCGTGTACGCGACGATCGTCTGGGGATCGAGGTCCTTCGGCTCGGAGGAATTTCCCACCAGCAGCGTCCCCGTTTTGATTCCCGCCTCGGCGGCCGTCTCGCGTTTTCCGCAGGCGACAAATCCCAAAAGCACTACGGCAAGGGCAAGGCGGGGTAGGGCAGCCACGGCCCGAGCGTGCCGTTCCGCGATAGGGCGACAAGTGCTTTTCGGGCCTAGGGAAACCACGGAAGACACGGAAATGGGCCTCCGATCTTCTTCCGTGTATTCCGTGTTTTCCGTGGTTCCCCTCCGGTTTCAGGCGGTCTTCCGGTTCTTCTGCACCGTGATGATCGCCACCGCGGTCAGGATCACGGCCGAGGCCGCGAGGGTGCGGGAGGTGACGGGCTCGTCGAGCATGAGCCAGCCGAGGAAGACGGCGACGACCGGGTTGACATAGGCGTAGGTCGCCACCTTGGCTGGCGGGCAGTGCTTCATCAGCCAGACGAAGGCCGAGAAGCCCGCCAGCGAGCCGATGAAGATGAGATAGACGAACGCGACCCACGAGCGCGTCGTGATCGCTGCGAGGTCGACCCGGGCGAAGTCACCGTGCAGCAGCGCGACCACGCCGATCACCGCGCCGCCGCCGATCATCTGCAGGGCCGAGGCCGTGAACGGGTCGGCGCCGTGCTTGGCATGGCGCGAATAGATCGAACCGATGCTCCAGAAGATGCACGCTCCCAGCAGTGCGAGCATTGCGATGGGAGGATAGCCACCGTTGGCCTCGCCCTCCCAGGGCGCGGCGAGCCAGGCCACGCCGGCGAAGCCGAGCAACAGCACGGCGAAGGTGGACGCCTGGGGCCTTGAACCGCCCGGCCAGGCCCACTCCGTGAGCACAAAAAATAGTGGAGTGGCTCCGAGCAGCAGCGCGACCACGCTCGAGGCGATGAACTGCTCGGCCCAGACCACGAGGCCGTTGCCGCCGAGGAGGAGGAAGGCGCCGATGACTGTGTTGATCACCCACTGCCGTCCCGTCGGCCGCGGTCCTCCCCGGGCGAGCAGGAACCCGAGGAGCAGCCCGCCGGCGATGAGGAAGCGCACGGCGGCCATCCCGAACGGCGGTATCGTAGCGACCGACACCCGGATCGCGAGGTAAGTGCTGCCCCAGACGATGTACAGCACCGCAAACGCCAGCACGAAGGCGGCGCGGGACGAGGACGGTGATTCACTCATGGCGGAGGGCGGGGGGAACGCTCAACGCGCAACTTCCAACGTTCAACGCTCAAGCACGTCATGCGGAAGATGGCCGCAAAAAGGCACAAAACGCGCAAAAACGAACCGATGGTAGGGCTGGGTCGACGACCCGGCCGGGTTTGAGGTTCGCGGATTGACGCCGAGGGACGTTGCGGCGTTTTCGGTGAGCGGCGCGAGCGGCCGCCTCGTCGAGGCAGCCCTACCTCGGAGCGGCTCCCGATGGGAAGGCTGGGGCGATTTGTCCACCTCATGCCAGGCGAAGGCTGAAGACGCGGCGAAGCAATACGAGCCGCCAGCGATTTCCGATTCCGTCTTCTGCCCTCCGGCCTCTGTCCTCTGCCTTCGGCCCACTTGAGCCGTTCCAGCCGGCCCTTGTGGCGGACGATATTCTGGTAGTCCCACTGGATGTCCCGGGACTTTTTCAGCCAGCGCCGCAGGGCCCCGGTCTTCACCTCGCCGGCCGCGGTGAAACGCGCCTCGGCTGCCTTGAAGCTGCCCTCGGCCTTGAGCCCAGGCTCTGCGAAGGATTGGCCGCTCCAGAACAACAGGCCCACGCTGTCCCTCAGCTTGCTGTACCCGACGACGGGATTGCCCTCCAGGAACCACACCGGGTGGGCATGCCAGACCTTGTTCTCGGCCTCGGGTAAAGCCCGGTCGATCTCCTTGGCCAAAAGCTCGGCGATCTTGCGTTCAGCCGCGGCGAGCGACCGGTTGTATTTGCTGACATCGGGATGCATGGGGGTGGGGCTGATGAATCGGATCCAATCCGTATGATCCGTGTAATCCGTGGTTAAAAACGGTACGTGGTCTCTCACGTCGCCACCTTGGGCGCGCTGAACTGCTTGCTGTAGAACCCGGACCGGTCGAAGCAGCACACGCGCCGCTTTCCCTTGGCGAGCATGTCGCAGGCGGCGTGGACCCGTTTGGTGCGCGTCTCGGCCTGCTTGGCGCAGGTGACCCAGTGGATCCAGTCGCGGCGGGCGTTGATCGTGATCTCATTCCACGCGGCCTTCGCCTTGGGCGCGGTGGCAAGCGCCTTCTTGAGGTCGGCCGGCACCGGCGTCTCCGCTTCGGATGGTGCGATCTCCAGTTCGACCTCCTCGCCGCCCTTCACCTTCGCCGCGGTCTGCAGCTTTGCCTCCACCCGGAACCAGTGCGACTTCAGCCCGTCCGGATCCACCGTGGCCCGGAACGACGCGCCGTTGAGCGTCCCGTCGATCAACGTCTGTCCCCGCGACGGCAGCTGTGCGCTGACCGCCTTGGGCATAACGACAAACGCCCAGTCCCCGCCCTCCGCCGGCTGGAGCAGCTTGGCCTGGAAACGGATCGGGGCAGCGGACTTTGGGGCGGGCATTGGGGCGAACTGAGCTTGTGGACCGAAAAGCCAGCGTCAAATGCGCGCAGGCTTGGTCACAACCTCGGACTGAGCTTTCGGCTCGCCCGCGAGCACGCCCCGGATTCCGTGCCTGTGATGCGACGCCGCAGATCCGCGACAGGCCCGCCGTGCCGGATCAGCGTGATCTTCATTTCGGTTGAGGCAAAAGGGCGTTTTGGGTGACGCCATTTGGCCTCACCATGACGATATCGTCCGATTCCGCGTCGAACCGGGAATGGGGTGCGCGCGTCGCGGCTAGGAACCCGAGCTTCCGCAGCAACCCGATCGACCGGTAGTTGGCTGCCTTCAGGACCGCGACATTGAGGTTGATGGAATAGTTTGTGTGCAACTCGACGAGCATGGCGGCGACGGCGGCGCTACCGATGCCCTGGCGCCAGTGGCGGCTCGCGAGCACATAAGCCACGTATGCGACCCCGGGGTCCATTACGGTGGCCTGGACATAGCCGGCCAGCTCGCCGCTGGGCAACCGGATCGCTCAGTTCAGCCAGGATTCCAATCCGTCGCTGGAACGCCGCCTCTCGAGGAAAGTGTAACGCCGCGCCAGTGCCTCCTCCGAGACGGGAGGCTCTCCCTCAAACTCGTAGATGGCCGGATCGCCCAGCACCGCGAACATCTCGGTCGCGTGTCTGGGTGTGAGCGGCTCCGACACCAAAGAGGCTGTTCCCAACGTTCGCATGCGTGGGATCAAAGGTCTTACTCTCGTATCGTTTTTGCACCTTCTGCCCTCTGTGCGGCAATCCTCCGGCTAAGCCGCCTCCCGGTACTGCAGCCGGTACAGTTTCCAGTAGATCCCTCGCTGCGCGAGCAGCTCCCGGTGGGTGCCCTGCTCGACGAGGCGGCCCTTGTGCATCACCACGATCCGGTCGGCGCGCTGGACGGTGCTGAGACGGTGGGCGATGACGATGCTGGTGCGGCCGGTCGTGAGGGTGCGGAGGGCGGCCTGGATCAGCTCCTCGCTGTGGGTGTCGATGCTGCTCGTGGCCTCGTCCAGGATCAGGATGGCAGGGTCGAAGACGAGGGCGCGGGCGAAGCTCAGGAGCTGGCGTTCGCCGGCGCTGAAGGTCTTGCCGCCGCCCTCGACCAGGCCGTCGTAGCCGCCGGGGCGGCGGAGGATGAAGGTGTCGGCGCCGACCTGGCGGCAGGCGGCCTCGACCCGCTCGCGGGGGATGGTGTCATCGCCGAGCGTCAGGTTCTCGAGGATCGTGCCGGCAAAGAGGAAGACGTCCTGATGCACGACCGCGATGTGGCGGCGCAGCGCCTGCAGCTGGTACTCCCGCACGTCGCGGCCGTCGACGGTCACCCGGCCGGAGGTGACGTCGTACAGGCGGTTCACGAGATTGATGATCGTGGTCTTGCCCGCGCCGGTATGACCGACGAGCGCCACGGTCTGGCCGGGGGCGATCGCGAGGTCGAGGTCGCGCAGCACGGGCTCGCCGGGCTTGTACTCGAAGTCGACCTGCTCGAATCGCACTTCGCCGCGTAGGCGGCCGAAGTCCCGGGCGCCGGGCAGGTCGGCGACCTCGGGCTTCTGGTCCTCGATCGTGAAGATCCGCTCGGCGCTCGTCATGGCGCCGATCACGATGTCGATCTTCTCCGCGATGTCCCGGATCGGCTGGAAAAACAGCTCGGCGTACTGGAGGTAGCTCACGAACACGCCGACCGAGATCGCCCCGGACGCGGCGAGGGCCGCCGGGGGCAGGCCGGTGCCGCGCAGCACGGCATCGCCGCAGACCCAGAGCACGAGTCCCACGCCGGTGGCGGAGAAGGTCATGGCCAGCGGCCGGTACCAGGCCCAGGCCCGGCGCTGGGCGAGGAACTCGCGGCCGAACTCCTCTGCGACGCGGTCGTACGCCGCCTCGTGGTGTCGTTCGCGGTGGAAGAGCTGCACCACGCGCACGCCGGCGAGGGTCTCGGCCATGAAGGCGTTCAGCTTGCTCTGCGCCGCGTACCAGCGCCGGTAGGCCGTGCGGCTGAAGCGGCGGAAGACTACCGTGGCGGCGATGATCAGCGGGATCACCGAGATCACGATCAGCGCGAGGCGGAGGTCGATCAGCAGGAGGAGCGTGACGATCGAGCCAAGCATGAGGGTGTCCTTCGTGAGCGTCACGATCCCCACGCTGAACAGCCGCTCCATATTGCCGACGTCATAGGCCACGCGGTTGACCAACCGGCCCACGGGGTTGCGGTGGAAGAAACTGAGCGAAAGCCCGTGGATGTGCGTGAACAGCTGCTGGCGGATGTCGAACAGCACCCGTTGCCCGAAGCCCATCAGGAGGTAAGCGCCGCCCCAATCGATGAGAAAAGCGCTGGTGCGCAGCACGAGAAAAAGCCCGCCGAAGGTCGCGAGCAGGCGCGTCTCCGGCCAATCGCGGATCGCCGCCGGGTCGAGTCCGCTAAAGAAGCCGATGACGCGGGCCACGGCGTTGCCGGGCAGCGATTCGCCGGTGCGGAAGACGATGTCGACCATCGCGCCCACCAGCAGCGGGGGCATGACGGCGCACGCCGCGCTGACCAGCACCAGTCCGAGCCCGGCCGCCACGCGCCCTCGGTACGGCCAGGCGTAGGCCAGCATCCGCCGTAGCAGCGCCATGTCCAGCGTGCTGGTCTTGATGCGCTCCTGGCGCAGGTCGTCCTCGAAGTCGTCACTCATGGGGAAGCGAACCGATCCGGATTTTTACAGGAGGAAACGGAGGCAACGGAGAATCGAGGAGAATGGATTCTCCATTCCCTCGGGCTTCCTCCTGTAAAAACATGACTGGGAATTTCATGTCGTCTCCTCCACTTCCTGCTCGAGCTGCTGCTTTTCCCACAGCTCGGCGTACTTCCCGCCGCGGGCGAGGAGCTCGGCGTGGGTGCCGCGCTCGGCGATGTGGCCCGCCGCGAGCACGAGGATCTCGTCGGCGTGCTCCACGGTGCTGAGGCGGTGACTGACGATGAGCGTCGTGCGTCCGGCCATGATTTCCCGCAGGCTGCCAAGCAGGCGGGCCTCGGTCTGGGTGTCGACGGCGCTCAGGCAGTCGTCGAGCAGCAGGATGCGCGGCCGGCGGGCGACGGCGCGGGCGATGGCGACGCGCTGGCGCTGGCCGCCGCTGAGGTTGACGCCCTTCTCGCCGAGCAGGGTGGCGTAGCCCTTGGGGAAGGCGGTGACATCCTCGTCGAGGGGCGCGAGCTTGGCGCACTCGCGGAGCCAGGCCTGCGCCCCATGGGGCGCGGGTTCCTGGTTGTCGGTTTCCGGTTCCTGGTTGGTGCCGGTCGTCCCGACGCCGATGTTCTCGAGGATGGTTTCGCTGAAGAGGAACGTCTCCTGCGGCACGGCGCCGACCTGGGTGCGGAGCAGGCCGAGCGGCAGGTCGCGGACGTCGTGGCCGTCGACGAACACGGTGCCCGGCGGCGGGTCGTAGAGCCGGGGGATGAGGTTGAGCAGGGTGCTCTTGCCGCTGCCGACGGCGCCGACCAGGGCGACGGTCTTGCCGGCGGGCACGCGCAGGGAGATGGCTGACAGAGCGGGGGGGGGGGGGAGGGGGGTAGGGGGGGGATGGCCTTCGGCGGCGGGGGCGGGCGTGGGGCCGGGATAGGTGTAGGCGGGGTT
>OMJT01000141.1 GCA_900299415.1 Opitutales bacterium | reverse complement strand
ACTCCGGTGCTTGGTTCCTGTGCGATGCACCGACTATAGAATCAGCATGGCGTCCCCATAGCTGAAGAACCGGTACTCCCGCGCCACCGCCTCGGCGTATATCTCCTTCAGCCAGGCAATGCCATCCGTCGAGCCCGGCGCGAGGAACGCCGCCACCAGGCAGAGCAGGGTGGAGCGCGGCTGGTGGAAGTTCGTCACGAGCGCGTCGATGCCCCGGAATCGATAGGGCGGGTAGATGAACAGATCCGCTTCGGCGATCACACCCTCCGGATGTGGCGCGGCGGGCTGGGTCAGGTAGTGCTCGATCGTCCGCACGGTCGTCGTGCCGATCGCAATGCGTCTCGATGGTAGGGATGCCTCGACGAGGCGGCCGCGTTCCCGGGTGGGTTCACCCGGGATGAGCGATTCGAGCACGCGCAAAGTCTCCGCCGGAATCTCATACAACTCCCGGTGAATGTCATGCCCCTCGATCGTCTCTGAGCTGATCGGTCGGAACGTCCCGAGCCCGACGTGCAGCGTCACGTCGGCGGTGCCGATCCCCCGGCCGGCCAGCGTGGCCAACAACTCAGGCGTGAAATGCAGTCCTGCCGTCGGCGCCGCCACGGCGACCTGGCGCGATTTCTCGGCGTAGACGGTCTGGTAACGTTCCAGATCGCTACCCCGCGAACCGGCATCCTTGCGTTCGATGTAAGGCGGCAGCGGAACCGCGCCCACCCGGTTGGCCACAGCCGTGATCGCCTCACCGTCCGGCGTGGCAAACCGCACGCTGGCCGAACCGTCGGCATGGCGGGCCGTGATCTCCCCGCTGAACGCACCGTCCGGACCGGCGAAGGTGGCGCCGACCGGGAGCTTCTTGCCCGGCTTCACGAGGCAGGTCCACACGGCCGGGTCGGATTCCGGCCGCAGCAGGAAACACTCGATCGCCCCGCCCGTCGGCCGCTGGGCATGCAGCCGGGCCGGCAGCACCGCGGCATTGTTCCGGAACAGCACATCGCCGGCCCGCAGGTATTCCGGCAGGTCCCGGAACCGCCGGTGGGCCAGCATGCGCGTGGCCCGGTCGACCACGAGCAGCCGCGACTCATCCCGTCGCGCCGCCGGCACCTGCGCGATCAGGTGCGCGGGCAGGGGGTAGTCGAACAGGGCGGTGGCAAGTGACACGGCCGGAAAGCCATCGGTGCTAGGTAAAAAAGGCGAGATCGCGATGGAATCAGCCACCCAGCCGCATGCTCGACTTTCCGGCGCCTAGGCTTAGCTGTTGCGGAACAACTGTTCAGTAATGAAACCCCGTACGTTCCTGCTCGTGCTTTCCCTGCTGGTGAATGCCTTCACCGTGGCCCTGCTGTTGAAGCAGCCGGGCGGGCTCTCCGGGGCGTTTGCGGCCGTGGGCCGCAAGGGCTCCTTCGGGACGGCCGGCGACTTTACCGACGCGCGGCCACGGGCCGGCACTCCGGCCCGTTCCCCCGGCGCCGCGTCGGGCGACTCAACTGCGGCGGGCGCGGCCGGTTCCGTCGAGGGCTCCGCCGGGATCAACTTTGCCGGGACCGAGTTTGTGCGCTCGGGCGGGACCGCGACGGCCGATGCCCTGGCGCTGCGGATCGGGACGGCGAGTCCGTCGTCCATCGCGGCGATGTTTGGCGAGGTGGCGAAGCTGCCGGCCTCGAAGCGGCGCGATGAACTCATCGCCCAGCTCTACAGCCGCTGGGGCGAGGTCGATCCTGAGAAGGCGATGGCCTCGGTGGCGAACCTCCCGGTGCCGGAGCGCCAGGCGCGCGAGGGCGACATCATGAAGGGCTGGGCCATGGTGGACCCGGCCGGCGTGATGGACTGGATGGAGGCCAACCCGCCGCCGTTCACCAGCACGAGTTCCAACCCGCCCAATACCGCCCGCTACAATGCGCTCGCGGACGCCCTGCTCGCGGCGGACCGGCCCGACCTGCTCGCCGCGGCGCTCGAGCATGCCACCGATCCGGCTTACCGCTCGCAGCTCGCCGTGAAGATGGCCGACTACCTCGCGCGCTACGATGCTGGCAATGGCGTCAACTGGCTCATGTCTCTCCCCGCCGGCGCCGTCCGCAACAACGCCGCCGCGCGTTTCGCCCGCACGATCTCGGAGGAGGAGCCCGGTCTCGGCCTGCAGCTGGCCTCGAATCCCCCCGCCAATGCCGGACGCAACCAGGCGATCGCCGCCGTCTTCAAGCAGTGGGCCGACAGTGGCGACCCTGGGACCGCGGTGGCGTGGCTGTCGGGACAAAAGCCGAGCGCGGCGAACGACAATACGCTGATCAACTTCCTGCCGGTGGCGGCTGGCAAGGATAGCGCCATGGCCTCGCAGCTGCTGACCCAGTTCTTTAATCCCGACAATCGCCAACGCGCCGTGGACCAGGCCGCGACCAAGATCGCGCTGGTGGACCCCGCCCGCGCGGTGGACTGGGCCCTGAGCTACAGCCCGCCGAGCGAGGACCGCGTGAAGAAGCTCGAGCCCCTCGTGCGGGCCTGGATGAAGGCCGATCCCGCCGGTGCGCTCAACCGCGTGCCCAGTCTCGGGGGCCTGAGCTTCGATGAGCGCGCGGCACTCACGGCGATCGTCACGCCTCCGCAGCCGAAGAAATGACCGGGTCGGGGAGGGTTCTTAACCCGCGAGCTCGGCCTCGATCTCGCGGATCCGCTTCCTGGCCGTGCTGATGGAGGCGAGCGAGCCGGCGAGGATGTTGTCGTTGTCGTTGAAGGAAGTGCGGAGGAACTCGTCGGTTGGCCGGTCCCCTTTCTCGATGATCTCCGCGATGGCGCGCGCGGCCTGAGTGGCGACGCGGCTGGCGTTGTTTCCGACCGCCTCGTGCACCTTGCCGACCGCGACCCAGTAGTAACCGCAGATGGCCACGTCCAAGGTCAGCGTGCTGACCAGGGTCATGAGCAGCGTCAGCCTCCATTGCAGGGGGAGGCCTCGTGACATGGTTTTACTGCTGGGGAGGAAAAGTGCGGATCTGGGCGTGAAACAAACCAGCCCGAAAAGCCCGGGGGCGATTCGGGAATCTTACGTAACGGAGCGAGCTGCCGGAGGTAAGGCCGCAATCTCCGCTGCGTCAACCTATTGTCGGGTTGGCGGACAACCCCTCCCGGTCCCGGACCGGCCGGGTCATTTCCGGACCGCGGGCTGCTGGCCGGAATAGGTCACGGTCATGTCCTGGTCGAGGGACTTGAACCAGAACGCCCGGCCGCGGACACGGAGCGTCACCTTCTGCAGCAGGCTGGGCCGCCCGGCCTCCGGCAGGCTGTAGGTCATCACGGTCCGGGTTTCGGCGATGTTGATGCCAATCATCGGGGAGTAGGCCTCGCGGCTGGCGATCTCGACCGACGCAACGGTGAGCGTGGGCAGGTGGAAGCAGATGATGACGTCCAGGTGCGCCGCGGAGCTGTCGTCGGCCCCGCCGGGCTTCATCCCAAAGCGCCACCAGGTGAGTTCACCCTCCGAGCGGACCCGGGTCGCACTGGCTCGGTCGACCAGGTCCTGGATCCGGGGCGGGGAAGAGCCGCCGGCGCGCCGGGATTTTCCTTCCCGGTAGGTCTTCAATTCCTCCGGGGTGGGGGCGCGGCCGTCCTTGGCGACGAGGGCCCAGCGGTCCGATTCCGGCCGGGCCGGGTCGAAGGTCTCTTCCAGGCTCTCCTTCCCCGCCACGGTGGTCTGCTTATAGGTCCAGCCCTTCGGGCCGTCGGAGCGGAAGGCCTCGAGTGCGTCCGCCAGGTTCGCCGGGAGCGGATCGGCCGGGGCCGGTGCGGCCCCGAGGCAGACGGCCGCGAGCACCGGCAGGAGGGCGGAAAGGAGGCGAAGCAGCATGGAAAGGGGGACGATGGCCGGCCGACCCCGGGCGGCAATCCTTGTCGCGTCCTCAGAGCACGCGGACGATCCGGCCCGAGCCCCGCGGCGGAAGGGCAACGGTGTCGGCCGCGCGTCGGCCCAGCAGCGTGCGCCCGAGGGGCGACTGCGGGGTGAGCACCAGGATCGTGGCGCCGTCGAGTTCGACCTCCAGGCCACCGGCGGCCGGCGCGAGGAAATACCAGGTGCTGGCGCCTCCCCGGCTCACTTCGAGCAGGGCGCCCATGGCCGCGGGGCCCGTCGCGTCTGCGGGGGAAAACCGCAGGGCGAGACAGCGCGCGATGTCGGCCTCGATCTCCCCGGCCAGTCGGGCCTGCCCCTCGGCGAGGTAGGCGGCCTCCTGGCTGTGGGTGTCGTACTTGTTCTCGGGCCGGCTTTCCTCGCTGATCGCCTCGTCGCGGGCGAGCGCCGCCGCGCCGGTCTGGAGCGAAAGCTGGGCGCGCAGCCGCCGGCAGATCTCGTCGCGCAGGGCCTCCTTGTTCATCCGACCATCACGCCGCGATTGCGAAAAAGCCGTCAAGTCCGGGCTCGTTTTTTGACTCGCGCTATGTTGCGCCTGCGGCATTGCATGTCTTTGCGCTGCAACGGGCATCTCCAGCATCACATGGCCCGCAAGATCGCATTCATCAACGACAAGGGCGGAGTCGGCAAAACCTCGCTGATCGTCAATGTCGCCGCCTGCCTCGCCAAGGCCGGCAAGCGCGTCCTCCTCTGCGACTTCGACACGCAGTCCAACGCCAGCATCTGGCTGCTGAAGCTCGATCGCTGGAACAAGATCAACACGACGGGGGAGGGCGCCGTCTACTCGCTCTTCGACCCGGGCAAGGCGCGGCTGAAGGACATCATCGTGAAGGACGTCGTCGAGGGTAAGGCCGGCGAGAAGCTGCTGCCGGGCCTCGACCTCGTGCCGACGACGTTCAACTTCGTCGACCTCGAGAACGAGTATGTCGGCGACCCCAAGCGCCCGGCCTACGTGATCTTCCAGGAGAACCTCGCGGAGGTGGAGTGAGGTGGTCCCCGAAAGTTGGACAGGTCGGATCGTTAACCCAAAGTCAGGAAAACGATCCCCATGTCGAAGAAACGCCGTCAGCACAGTGCCCATTTT
>OMJT01000140.1 GCA_900299415.1 Opitutales bacterium | reverse complement strand
GTGTGCTTTCCCGTTCGGCCCGGGGTCTCGCCCGGGGGCCGGGTGGTAAAGGTTTGTTTAATCTTGGGGGTCTCCGCGCCGGGGTTCCGGGGGACCGGGGGGCCCCCGCGCCCCCCCCCCCCCCCGCCACCCCCACCACCGCCACCACCACCACGGGCGCCACCGCCGCCAGCGGCACCGGCCGCGGGGGCCGCGCCACCGCCAGGAGCCTGGGCGGAGACGGTGAGAGCGCTGAGCGCGAGGGCCGCCAGCACAGAGGCGACACGAATTGAGCTATAGTACTGTTTCATAGGGAACCGTGTTGTTGTTGGATCTGAACCGTTTTGGGACGGTGAAGGTTTAGTTTGGGATCTTGGGCTTGGGAACTGGACCTCCCCAGATTGATTGGTCGAGCGCTGTTTCGTTCCCGGGACAAGCATCCGCAGAAACGGGAACAGCGACTTGGCTAAGATCAGGGGGGTTATCTTGGGGAGGAATCTGACGACTGACGGCTCATGGATTAGATCCGGCCCCGGTCGGCGCAAGCCAAATTCCGGGAATTACCCGGCCAGTTGTGCCTCGACAAAGGGCCCGGGAAAAGTGTTGACCGGCAACGATCAGTCACTGCCCCCCGGTCAGGGCGTTCAGCAGCGCCCGCGCGGCCGCCAGTCCCGGGTCGATCCGCAGCGCGTCGCGGGCATGGGTCACCGCCTCGCCATTGCGCCCCAGCGCCCGCAACACCAGCGCGAGCCCGGCGTGCACGGCGGCCGAATCGGGCCGAAGGGCCAGCGAGCGGTTGTAGGCCGTGGCGGCTTCCTCCAGCCCGCCCGCGGCGGCAAGGGCGGAGCCGAGGTTGCCGAGATAGACCGGGTCGTCGGGCTTCAGGCGCACGGCCGCCGCGAACTGCTCGACGGCATCGGCCGCCCGTTCCACCCGCAGCAGGGCGGATCCGAGGCTGTTGCGCACGTCGGCCGCGGCGGGCCGCAACTTCGCCGCCTGCTCCCAGGCCGCCACGGCGTCCGCCGCGCGGCCGGTCTTCTCGAGCAGCCGCGCATAGTTCACCCAACTGTCGAAGTCCTCCGGCCGCAGCCGCAGCAGCTCCGCAATCCGCGCCAGGCCGCCGGCCGTGTCGCCCTGCTGCAGGAGCACGAGGGCGAGGTTGCTCAGCGCCCGCAGGTAGTCGGGCCGCAGGCGCAGCGCCTCCTGGTATTCCGCCGCCGCCCCGGCCAGGTCGCCCTGCGCCATGAGCAGCGCGCCGAGGTTGTTGTGCGCGCGGTCGCTGCCCGGGTGATTCCGGATCGTGTCGCGCCACAGCCCGACCGGGTCGCGGTAAACCGCATTCCGCTGCAGGGTCGCCACCGCCAGCACGGGCACGGCCACGGTGGCCGCGACGAGCCCGCGCCAGCCCAGCCAGTGCCGCAGGGCCCCCACGCCGAGCACGACCACCGCGAGCAGCGGCAGGTACATGCGGTGCTCCGCCATCACCTGCGAGAGCACCGGCAGGAAACTCGAACTCGGCGCCAGCACCGCGAAAAACAGCACCCCGAGAAAACCCGCCGCCGGCCGGCGCACCAGCGCCCACGCCGTCGCGCCCAGCAGCGCCAGCACCACGAGGCCCTGCCACCAGACCGCCCCCAGCCCCGACACGAGCCGCGTGCCGTAGTCGAAAACCTGCCCCGTTGGCAGCAGGCTCAGGCGCACGTAACGCACGATCGCCCCGGCTTGCGTGAGGAGGTACGGCCACGACGACGCATCTCCTGCCACCGCCGTGCCGCCGCGGCCGGCGCCGGCCCAGAGCAGCCAGGCCAGCACGGTCCAGGTCGCCGCCAGCAACAGGTAGAGCCGGCGCCGCGCCTGCCAGGCCGCGCGGAACGTCCCGGCGACGAAGATCCGGTCGTACAGCAGCACCAGCAACGGCGCCGAGACCATGACTTCCTTCGCCGCCATGCCCAGCGCGCACGCGGCCACCGTCAGGACCTGCCAGCGGAACGGTGCCGGCGATTCCACCGACCGTGCGAAGGCATAAAGCGTGAGCAAATAAAAGAACGCCACGAGCGCCTCGGCGCGTTGCGAGATGTACGTGACCGCTTCCGTCTGCAGCGGATGCAGCCCCCAAATCAACGCGACCACCAGTGCGAACCAGCCGGCATCGCCGCCGGACCGGGCTGCCGTCCGCCGCACCAGACCATACACCAGCAGGGCCCCGCCGGCGTGAATCAGCACATTCAGCAGGTGATAACCCCAGACGTCGAGGCCGCTCAGGGCGTGGCTCAGCGCGAAGCTGACATTCAGCAGCGGCCGGCCCGACACCGTGTCGCCCCCCGGCGGGGGCTGCAGCGCGTCCCAGAAACTGCCGAGGGTCGGGTTCGACACGATCGAGCCCTCGTCATCGAGCAGGAACGGCACGGAAAAGCTGTTCGCATAGGCCAGCAGCACCGCCGCCGCCACGAGCACTGGCGCCGCCCACGCCGGGAAGCGGGGTGCGGTCGGAGACGTTGCAGCGGCCTTCATGCGCGGGGAGTCAGGGTTGGCCGCCCACCGGAGCCTGCAAGCTCCGGAGCAATTCCCGGGCGGGCGCGAGGTCGGGCTGGAGTTCCAGTGCGCGCTGGAGCTGGCGGACAGCGTCGCCCGTCCTCCCCTGCTCCTCACGGGTCATCCCGAGATTGAAGTAGGCCTCGGCGTAAGCGGGGTTCAGCCGCACCGCCTGCTCGTATTGGCGTGCGGCCTCGTCGAGATTGCCCATTTGGAAAAACACGCTGCCGAGGTTGCCGTGCGCCATGGGATTGTCCGGCTCCAAATTCAACGCCGCCTCCAACTGCCCCCGCGCTTCCGCGAGCCGGCCCAGCCGAGCAAGCACGAGCCCAAGGCTGGCACGCGCCTCAGCCAGCGCTGGGTCGAGCCGCACTGCCTCCTGCAATTCCCGCGCCGACGGCTCCAGCTGGCCCAAATCCGCCAGGACCCGCCCGAGCGCCTCGTGCACCGGGGCCGCCGCGGGATTCAGCCGCACCGCTTCACGGGCGTGCGGCAGCGCCTCCGGCGCGCGGCCGAGAGCTGCGAGCGTGAGGCTGAGCAAGCCGTGGACCTCCACCGTGGGTCGGATCGCCAGCGCCGCCTGCAGCTCGGGCACGGCCTCCGCCAGGCGCCCCGCCTGGTAAAGCGCTTGGCCGAGGTTGTTGTGCGCTCGCTCGTTGTTCGGTTGGTATCGCACGGTCTGTTCCCAGATCGCCACCGACGAACGGTAGTCGTGATTGCGCCAGACGGTCAGCCCGCCCCAGAGCGCCACGAGCCCAGCCCCGGCGATCGCTGCCGTCCGGGCGCCGAGGCGACGCATGAGCAGCGCCAGCGCCACGACGATCGCAGCCAAAGGGAGATACATCCGGTGCTCGGCCATGGTCTGGGTTGCCAGCGGCACCACGCTCGAGCTCGGCGCCAGGATCACGAAGAACCACGCCCCGAGGAACCCCACCGCCGGCCGGCGCACCAGCGCCCAGGCCGTTGCACCCAGCGCGGTCAGGACCAGCAGCCCCGGCACCACGACCTCGCCGAGACTCGTCACCACGCTCGTGCCGTAGTCGACCACCAGCGGATGCGGCCACAGCGCCAGCCGGACATACAGCACGAGGGCCTTCGCCTGGGTGAGCAGGTAATGCCAGGAGGTCACCGCCTCCGCCCCGCCGGCCCCGTTGCCACGGCTCGCGCCCGAGCGCACCGCCAGCCACCCGACCACGGCCATCGTCACGGCCAGCGCAACGTGCAGGCCGCGGCGTTCCTTCCACGCCGCCCCAAACGTCCCGGCGAAATAAGTCCGGTCAAACAGCAGCACGATCAGCGGCGCCGTCACCATCACCTCCTTGGTCCCCATCCCCAGGAGGCAGCTCGCCACGGCCACCACCGGCCAGCCGCGCGCCGCCGGAGCCTCCGCGGCCCGCGCGAAGGCGTAGAGCGTGAGGAGATAAAACAGGCCCAGCAGCGACTCGGTCCGCTGCACCACGAACGTCACTGATTCCGTCTGCAGTGGATGCAGCATCCACCCGAGCGCGATGCCCAGCGCGAGCCACTCCCCCTCCGCCCCGAACCGCGCGCCCAGCCGCGGCCCGGCAAGCGTGCGCCGCACGACACCGTACAGCGCCAGCGCGGCCGCCAGGTGGATCGCGAGGTTGGCGAGGTGGTAGCCCGGCTCCGCGAAGCCCCCGGCGGCGTGGTTCAAGGCGAAGCTCAGGTTGACGATCGGACGGCCATCGACGCTCGACCCGTCGGCCGGCGGCGAGAGCGGGACGCCCAGCGGCCAGAGCTGTCGGATCGTCGGGTTGCGCTGGATCGAGAAGAAGTCGTCGAACAGAAACGGCGTCGTGAGGCTGTTCGCATAGGCCGCCACCCCCGCCGCCACGAGCAGCAGCACCGGCCACCACCGGCGCCGGCCGGCGGGGACACGCGGGGAAGGCGCGGCCGGGACGCTCATTTCGCGGCCGGCTGGCTGCGCCGCAGTTCGGCCAGCATGGTCCGGGCGGGCGTCAGGCCCGGGTCGAGCCGCAGGGCCTCCTCAAGCTGCGCCGCCGCCTCGGTATTGCGCCCGCCCAGCCGGAGTAGCGCCACGCCCAGGTTGAAGTGCGCGGCGGCATTGCGGGCATCGAACTGGACCGCGAGGGCAAACTCCTTCGCCGCCTGGTCGGTCCGGCCCGACGCCATGGCGGCGTTGCCGAGGTTGAAGTGCAGCGTCGCAAGCAGCGCCGGGTCGGTGGCCTTCGTCAGCGCCCGGCCGAAGACCGCCTCGGCCTCCCCGAACCGGCCCGACATCGCCAGTGCCGTGCCGTAGGCACTCAGGGTCTCGGGGCGGTCGGGCGCCAGGCGCGCGGCCTCGGCGAGGTGCGCCAGCGCCTCCGGCACCGCGCCCTGTTCGAGGAGCAGCAGGCCGAGGTTGGCCCGCGGATCGACATACTTCGGGTCGAGTTCCACGGACCGCGCATAGCTCGCCCGCGCCTCGTCATCCCGGCCGAGCGCGGTGAGCGACAGCCCGGCATTGAACAAGGTCCGCGGCTGCTCGGGCAGCAGGCGGAGCGACTCGGCATAGGCGGCGAGCGCCTCCTCCTCCCGCCCCTGCTCCGAGAGCAGCTGCCCGATGTTGGCGTAAGCCCGGGCGTTCTGCGGGCGCTTCGCGGCGATGTCCCGCCACAGGCCCAGTTCGCTCTGATAATCCCGGTTGCGCGCCACCGTGGCCGCCGCCAGCGCGAACGCCACCGCGAGGCCCGTCACGAGCGCCGTGCGCCCCAACCAGCGCTGCAGTCCCACCGCCGTGAGCGTCGTCACCGCCGCGAGCGCAAGGTACATCCGGTGCTCGGCGATCACCTGGGTGGCGACCGGCACCACGCTCGAGCTCGGCGCGAGCACGAGGAAAAAGGCCGCCAGCGCAAAACCCGTGCGCGGGTGCCGCACCAGCGCGAACGCCGTCGTGCCCAGCAGGGCAAGCATCACGAGGCCCTGGCCGACGACCTGGCCCGGCTCGCGGATCAGGTCGACGCCGTAATCAAAGACCAGCGGCCACGGCCAGAACACGAGCCGCACGTAATGCGGAATCGCCCAGGTCTGCGTGAGGAGATAGTGCCAGGACGAGACGTTGACCGAGAGCCCCGCGGTGCCACCGCGGCCGGCCGAGCCCGCCACGAGCCACGCCAGCGGCAACCATGTGGCCAGCAGCGCGAGGTAAAGCCCGCGCCGCGCCCGCCAGGCCGCGCCAAAACTGCCCGCGAGGAAGGTGCGGTCGAGCAGCAGCGCCACCACGGGCGCGACCACCATGACCTCCTTGCAGAACACCCCGAGCAGGCAGGCCGTCACGGTGGCCATCTGCCAACGCTGGCGTCGGACGGCGTCCGCCGGGTCCGCCGCGCGCACCAGGGCGTAAAGGGTGAGCAGCAGGAAAAGCCCCACCAGCGACTCCGCGCGCTGGGCGGTGTAGGTAACGGACTCCGTCTGCAACGGGTGCACCGTCCAAAGCAGCGCCCCGAGGAAGGCCGCGATGTCCCCAGCCGCGCCCAACAGGCGGCGCAGCAGCGCGTACAGCACGAGCGCGGCCAGCAAGTGGATGACGAGGTTCGTGGCGTGGTAGATCCGGACATCCATCCCGCCCAGCAGATGGTCGACCGCGAGCGTCACGTTGACCAGCGGCCGGCCGCTGGTGGTCATGCCGTCCGCCGCCTGGGGAAAAAACGAATCCGCGAGACTCAGGATCGAGGGGTTGCGTTCGATCACGTCGCGGTCGTCGAAGACGAACGGCGTCCGCAGGCCGTTGAGATAGACCGCCACGCCGGCCACCACGAGCGCGGCGGCCGCCATCCAAGGACGGCGGAACGCGGTCGGCTGACGGGGCGGCGGGGACGGGGGCATGGGCTGAAACGCTCAACGCCGAACGCCCAACGCTCAACGCTCAAGTAGGCGGAACCCTCTTAGCGCGGGGCGGCGCGCAGCTCGCGCGACCTCGCCTCGTGCTGGGCGGCCTCGTCCGCGCGGCCGAGCTGACGCAACGCGATCGCAAGGTTGCTATGGATGCCGGCGTTGCCGGGTTCCGCGCGCAAGACCGTCTCGAAGGCGGCGACCGCCTCGGTCCAGCGATGCATTTCCAGGTAGGCGATACCAAGGTAAGTGCGGGCGCTCGTGAAATCCGGCCGCAGCTGCAGCGCGGTCTGGAAGCATGACTCGGCATCGGTCCAGCGCCCGGCCGCCGCGAGGGCATAGCCCAGGGCGTTCCACGCCTCAGCCTGCCGCGGATTGAGGCGGAGCGTCTCGCGTAGTTCGCGCTCCGCGTCAGCGGCACGTCCGGCCCCGCGCAGGGCCAGGGCAAGATTGTAACGGTAGCGGGGCTCGGCTGGTTTGAGCGCGACGGCCCGAGTTAGCTGCTCGACCCCGGCCGGCGCCTCTCCCGTCTGGGCGAGCAACGAGCCAAGGTTGGCCCGGGCGTCGGCGTAGTCGGGATCGAGCTCCAGCGCCCTTCGGAAATGCGCCGCGGCCTCCCCCACCCGCCCGGCCGCGGCCAAGGCGAGCGCATAGTTATTCTCCGGTTTGGGTTCGCCCGGCGTGAGCCGCAGCGCCGCCTCGAAATGTGCGAGCGACTCCTCCGCCCGGCCGGCATCGAGGATGGCCTGCCCGAGATCGTTGTGGGCAAGCCAGCTCGTTGGGTTCCGCTCCGCCGTCGTGCGCCAGAGGGTCTCGTTGTCCACGTAGGTATGGCTTTGCCGCCACGTCTGCACTCCGGCCGCCGCCAGCACGAGGGTCGCGAGACCGAGCCGCGATGCGGGCCACGCCCGAGTTAGCCGGGCGCCTGCCGCCCCGAGGCAGGCCGCCGCCGCGGCCAGCGCGGAGTACTGGAAGTGGTCGGCCACGTAGGAAAAGCGGAACGGGTAGACATTGAAGAAGCCCAGCGCCGGGAAGAGCAGCCCGGCGTAAATCAGCGCCACCGCCAGCGGGCCGCGGTCGCGCCGCGCCCACCACGCGAGTGCGGCCCCGGCGGCCAGCACCCCAAGCAGCCAAGGCCACCACCCCGCCGCCGCGGCGGGCACGTCCCACCGCGGATAGAAAAACATCAGCGTGCCGGGCAAGACCACCTTGCCCGCGTAAAACCAGAGCGCCCGGCCCGCCAGCATCAGCCGCTGGAAATAAGTCAGCGCGTACTCGGCACCCTGCGCGCCGATCACGCTGTGCTCCATCCACGCGGTGAACAGGCCCAAGGTCAGGCCGAAGAGGACCCAGGGAACCAGCGGAACCCAGGTTTTCCGCTCGAGCCGGCCGTCGCGCCACCACGCCAGCACGAGGAGCACGGCCGGCAGCGGGGCGACCATCGTCTTGGCCAGCACGGCCAGGACGTAGAGGCCTGTCGCTGCCCAGTAGCGGGCGTCGCGCCAGCCGGCACCGCGGCCGGTGTAGACCACCGCCGCGGCCAGCGCGAGGCACACCGAGAGCGTGTTCTTCTGCTCCGTGATCCAGGCGACCGACTCCACCGCCACGGGATGCAGCGCGAACAACAGCCCGGCGAACGCCGCACCGGCCACGCCCAGTCGACGCAGGAGGACGACCAGCAGCAGCGCCGAGGCCGCGTGCAGGAGGGCGTTGACCAGGTGATAGCCCAGGGTCGCATCACCCCACAGCCGATGCTCCAGCCAGAACGCCGTGTGCAGCACCGGATAGTACTGCTGCGAAGCTCCCGGCTCGGTCCAGATGCGCCCGAGTCCTGCGAGGGAACGCAGCTCCGGCTTGGTGATGTGCCCGTCGTCGTCCCAGAGCGCGGCGCCATGGGCCACCGGCCAATACGCCGCGAGCACGGCGGCCACGATGAGCAGCGGGAGGCCGAGGCGCCGCCACGCGGCGGGAGCGGGGGACGGAACCGGCGGGGCCATGGCACGGGGTCAGGGGTTCGCCTGCAGCCGCTCGGCCGCGGCGCGCTCCGCCGTGGGCTCCGGCATCCGGCCCCACCCCAACAGCGGCTTCGCGGGGAGCCGGGGCCACTCCGCCCGGTCCGGGGTCAGCTCGGCCGCGCGGCGG
>OMJT01000139.1 GCA_900299415.1 Opitutales bacterium | reverse complement strand
TTCTCGCGGTTCTCGTCGTCCGTCACGATCACGAGCCGGCCCGCGGCGATGTCCTGGATCGCGGACTCCACGGAGTCAAAGGGCACCTGGGCGGAGACGGAAGTCATGGCAAAGAAGGATCAGAGTCAGGGGAAGCCGGCGGGCGTGTCAACCGCGGTGCCGTCCTCGGCCAGGGCCCGTTGCACGGGCGCCGCTGGGGTTCATCCGGCGCGGCCGGGAGGCCGCGCCGCGCTCAGGGGGCCTTGGCCGCGGGGGCCGAATCGCTGTACTCGACCACGAAGGATTCGAGGGCGTCGTCCGAGCCCTCGCGGAACAGCGCGAGATAAACCCGGAAATTCAGCGGCGGCCGCACGAGTTTGCCCGAGGTGAGCGTGTTGGGGCCGCCCGGGTTGAGCACCGTGCGCTCGTCGGCCGGCTGGTACTTCACCGGCCAGCGCACCGTGGCGCGGGCGGCGTCGACCGCAGCCTTCTTCTTTTCCTTGTCGTAGAAGGTATGGACGAAGTTTCCGTTCACGACCTGCAGCCCGAGGAAAGTGCCATTGGCACGGGGAATCGTGAGGCCATCGATCTTCGGCTCCTCCTCCTTCTTTTTTGGTCCGCCGGGGGCGGCCTTGTCCGCGGCCCGGCCCTGCGGGGCGGGCGCCTTCGCCGCCGGCTGGGCCGGCGCCGGGGACGAGGTGCCCGCGCGCGGGTAAGTCTGTCCGAAGCCAGTCGCGGCCGCGACAAGCATCAAGCCGAGGAGGGCGGAACGGGCGGGCATGTGGCCATCCTATCCCCACCGCCGGGGCCTGCAAGTCGGTTCACCCCCGCGTTCCCGGGATTTACCCGAACTTCGCAACTTGTGGCGGTTTTCTTGCCCCTAACCGGGGAGTAATCGATGGGCGGCGGTCTGAACTGCAGGTTGACGACAGGCGTCCCTCGTCCTATCAGTGATATCATGAAAGTTGCCCCCCGCCTCGTTTTCGCCGCGACGCTTGGGTTCGTCGCGTTTGCACTGGCGCGGGCCGTCGCGCAGGACGTCTCCTCGGACCCGGCGTCCGAGGCACCGCCGTCTGTGACCGACATGCCTCCTCCCACCGTGGTGAAGGGCTATCTCCAGCTCGGGTTCGACCGCCTGGCGGGCTATGAATTCACGCTGCAACCGCAACCGACCGACCAGAAGCTGCCGCGTTGGAACGGACAGGACCAGATCCCCGACGTCGTGAAAGGCTGGAGCGGCAAGAAGGCCGATCTCAAGGGCTACATGCTCCCGATGCGGTTGGAGAAGGGCCTCGTCACCGAGTTCCTCCTCATGCGCGACATGAGCTCCTGCTGCTACGGCTCGAACCCATCGATGAACCATTTTGTCGTGGTGAAAATGGCCAGGGGCGTCCCCGCCGTCTCGGAGAAGGTCGTCAAGGTCTCCGGCACCTTCAAGGTGAACACGAACTACGACGCCTTCGGCATCATGACGGGCATCTACGAGCTCGCCGGCGAGAAGGTCGCCGAGGCCGGGGAATAAGCGGGCGCCCGGCGCTTGGGTTTGACGCGGTGCGGCCGCTCCGAAGACTGGGCCTGCGCCCTCCATGTCGTCCCCCACCCAAGACCTCTTCGCCAACAACAAGGCCTGGGCCGAGCGCATCCGCCGGCAGCAGCCCGATTTCTTCGCCAAGCTCTCCCAGCAGCAGACCCCGGATTATCTCTGGATCGGCTGTTCCGACAGCCGCGTGCCGGCAAACGAGATCGTCGGACTGCTCCCCGGCGAAATCTTTGTCCACCGCAACGTCGCGAACGTCGTAGTGCACACCGACCTGAACTGCCTTTCGGTCCTCGAGTTCGCGGTCGACTTGCTCAAGGTCCGCCACGTCATCGTCTGCGGCCATTACGGCTGCAGCGGCGTGCGCGCTGCGCTCGACGGTGCCCGCCTCGGACTGAGCGAGAACTGGCTCCAGCATGTGCAAGATGTCCGCACCCGTCACGCGCCCCGGATTGCTCGGATCCCGGCGGTTTCCGACCAAGCCGACCGCCTTTGCGAGCTGAACGTCCTCGAGCAGGCCGCCAACGTCTGCCGCACCACCATCGTGCGCGATGCTTGGGACCGCGGACAGCCCCTCACCGTCCACGGCTGGATTTACGGCCTAAAGGATGGACTGCTCCACGACCTCGGCTTCGAAGTGTCGAACAGTGCCGGCTTGGCCCCGGCATGCGAATCGGCAATCGCGCGCCTCTGAACCGTGACAGCCCGGCGAGAGGTCCGCATCCTTGGAAAACGAGGTCTGACACGCGAACCACCACTCTTTCCCGCCCCGAGGAAGCCCGCGGCATGACTCGGTAGCACGCCAGGGACCTATCGTGCCAGCGTCACCGCCATCAACCCGACGACCACATCGTTGGCGAGAGTACGAAGCGTGAGGGAAAGGAGGGTCTTTTCGGGATCGAGGGATAGCGCCACAAGATTTGCCGCGCCGCCGGCGGGGCGGCTCTCGGGGCCCGGCACATATATCCGGCCGGTGCCGAGCTCGAGGCGCAGGGGGAGTTGGGGCCCGGGCCGGAAGCCGTGGTCGTCGCCGGCCGTGAAGTCCTGGTCGACGGGCCACCAGTTGGTCGGGTTGTTCAGCGCGAGGCGGTCAGTGGTGCCGTCGCGTCATCACGCCGGTTCCCACCGCCGGGTCGCGCACCTCATAAATCATCTCCCCGGCCCGGTAGCGGGCGGTCACCCGCTGCGCGGCAGCGAGCCAGCGGGTGCCCGTGGCCGAGCTGACGCCCAGCCGCACGAGGCCTCCCTTCGCCGGCAACGCCAGCGCGAGGTCGGGTTTTTCGCCGGCATCGATCCGAAAGGCGTCGTTCGGGCCGTAGAGAGCCCGGTTGAACCGGCCAGCGCCGTTCTCGATGACAAAATCCTGCCCGTCGGCCCGGTACCGCAGGGTCCGCTCGGCCGGCGCCGGTGCCTGGCCCGCCGCCAATCCCGCAAGGGCGGCCAACAGCCAAGCCGTTCCCAGCCGCCGAAGGGCGCGGGCAAGGGACGGGGACGGGGTGCCGGACATGCCGGTGAGCGTGTTCAGGCCCCGCGGACAGGAAAGCGGAAAGTTGGCGCCCATGGCACAACGGCAGTGCAATGCGCGACCATATTGGCCAGTGCCCTGGGTCCGACATCAGGTCATTCGGCGCGCCTTCAAGTACCGCATATTCCGTCCGGATTGGCACGCTTGGACCACCAAATGCTAGGCTGCCAAAGGGGACCGATCGAAACGCACCGCCTGATTCCTTGCTTGCGCAAGCGGTGGGAACCGCCGCCGGCCACCCGGTCGGTTGCCAAACTGTAATGCCGATGCAACCAATCGGCAATGCGCTGGGCGCACGCTGATGGGCGTCGGAAGGGAAACCTCCCCTCCGACCAAAGCCACCCTCCCACCCTTGCCATCGCGGCTCGCCTTTCCGCCAGAAAAGACCATTCTACCGACCAACCCCCGTTCGCCATGTCGCACGACCATCACCATCACCACGGGTGCTGCGGTTACTCCACCAATCCCGAGGACTATTTCCTCACCCGCCGCCAATTCCTGAACCGGGCCGGCCTGGGCCTCGGCGCCCTCAGCCTCGCCACGCTGTTCGATCCCTCGGACCTTATTGCCGCCGGCTCCACCGGGCCGGCCCTCTCGACCAACCCGCTGCTGCCGCGGCAGCCGCACTTCCCGGCCAAAGCGAAGGCCGTCATCCACATCTTTGCGCAGGGCGCCCCGTCGCACCTCGACACCTGGGACCCGAAGCCCGAGCTCTCCAAGATGAACGGCCAGACGCTGCCCGACGGCGGCATCGCCATGGGCTCGCCGTTCAAGTTCAACCGCATGGGCCAGTCCGGCATCGAGGTCAGCGAGATCTTCCCCAACCTCGGCAAGTACGTCGACGACATGGCGATCATCCGCTCGATGTACACGGACATTCCCGCGCACGAGGTCGCCACCGTGTTCATGAACACCGGTTCCCTGCGCATCCCGAAGCCCAGCATGGGCTCGTGGACGATCTACGGCTTGGGCAGTGAGAACCAGAATCTCCCCGGCTTCATTTCGCTCCGCACCGGCGGCCTCCCGCCCGGCGGCGCGGCCAATTACCAGTCCGCGTTCCTCCCCGGCGTGTTCCAGGG
>OMJT01000138.1 GCA_900299415.1 Opitutales bacterium | reverse complement strand
CCCCGACAAGGCGCGCGGCCTCGATCACGTTCGTGCCCTTGGGCACGGCGATCTCCTTGCCGTCAATATTGACGGTCACGAGGTCGGGCTTTGCGGGTTGGATCATGGGAAGGGGTGCGGCGCGCTCAGATGAGGGTGTGGGTGCGTTCGGGCACCTCGCTCTTCGCGGTGGCGTAGCCCTTGAACTCGTCGCCGAACTTCGCGAGGAAGCTCTGGGTCGGCCACGAGCAAGCCTCGCCGAAGGCGCAGATGGTGCGGCCGGGGATCTGGTCGGCCACGCCCTTGAGCAGCGCGGCGTCCTCGGTGCGGGCCTGGCCGTGGACCATGCGGGTGGTGATGCGCTTCATCCAGAGCGAGCCCTCGCGACAGGGCGTGCACTGGCCGCAGCTCTCGTGGGAGTAGAACGCGTTGATGTTGGCGAGGGCCTCGACCATGCTGACGCTGTCGTCCATCACGATCACGCCGCCGGAGCCGCCCATCGTGCCGATCATGCCGAGCGAGTCGAAGTCCATGGGCACGTCCTCGACGCCCCAGTCGTAGTCGACCATGTCCGCGCCGACCTTGCGCTTGCCCTTGAAGCGCTCGCCGAAGCGCAGGATCTTGGCCGAGGAGCCGCCGGGGATGACGGCCTTGAAGGTGCGCCCGGGCAGCGGGCCGCCACAGACCTCATTGAGCAGCTGTCCCAGCGTGATCCGGCCGCACTCGAACTCGTAGTAGCCCGGGCGCTGGACGTGGCCCGAGACGCAGTAGATGCGGGTGCCGGTGTTGCCGGGCGTGCCGATCTTGGCGTACTCCGCGCCGCCCATCGCCGTGATGTGCTTCACGTGGCAGAGGGTCTCGACGTTGTTCACGATCGTCGGGCACTGGTAGAGGCCGAGCACGGCGGGGAAATAGGGCGGCTTGATGCGCGGATTGGCGCGCTTGCCCTCGAGCGACTCGATCAGGCCGGTCTCCTCGCCGCAGATGTAGGCGCCGGCGCCGCGGTGGACGAAGATCTCGCAGCCGTAGCCGGTGCCGAGGATGTTCGGCCCGACCAAGTTCGCCGCCCGGGCCTCGGCGATGGCCTTTTCCAGGATGCGGGCCCCATGGGGCATCTCGCCGCGGATGTAGATGTAGGCCTGCTTCACGTTGTTCGCGAAGCAGGAGATCATGATGCCCTCGATCAGCTGGTGCGGATCCTGGTGGATGATGTAGCGATCCTTGAAGGTCCCGGGCTCGGACTCGTCCGCATTGACGATCAGGTAGATCGGCTTGCCGCTCTTGCGGTCCACGAGGCTCCATTTCACGCCGCAGGGGAATCCGGCGCCGCCGCGGCCGCGCAGGCCGGATTTCTTCACCTCGTCGATCAGCTCCTCGGGCTTGCGCGTCACCGCCTGGCGCAGCACCGCGTAGCCGCCGTGCCGCTGGTAGCACGCGAGGTCGTTGGTGTAGCCGGGCTCGTCGATGTGCTCGAGGATCAGGCGGCGCTGGACGGGGGCGGGCATCGCGAAGTGAAAGTGAGGGTGAAAGGGAAAGTGGTCAGGTCCGCTTCGCGGCCTCGGCGCGGATCTGGTCGCTCAGCTGCTTCGCCTTCGCGCCGTCGACCTTTTCGTGGAGCTCGTCGTCGATCATCACGACCGGAGCGGTGCCGCAGCTGGCGAGGCACTCGACAAAGTCGACCGTGACCTCGCCGTCGGGCGACGTCGCGCCGAGCTTGGTGTTGAATTCCTTCTCAAAGGCCGCGCAGGTCTTGTAGCCGCCCATCAGGGCGCAGGAGAGCGTACGGCAGACCTTGATGTGGCGCCGGCCGATCGGGTGGCGACGGAACATCGGATAGAACGTGACCACCTCGTACACATTGATCGGCTGGAGCGAGAGCTTGCCGGCGATCCAGGTGATCGCCTCCTCCGGGATGTGGCCGATGTCCTCGTGGATGAGGTGCAGCAGCGGGAGCGTGGCGCTGCGTTTCACGGGGTAATGCGTGATCACCTCGTCGATGCGGGCCAGGGTTTCGGGCTTGAGGTTCATCGGTCGCACTCCCCCATCACGAAGTCGAGCGAGCCGAGGATCGAGACAACGTCGGACACAAGGTTGCCGACGCAGACCTTGGGCAGGATCGAGAGGTTGCAGAACGAGGGGGCGCGGATGCGCAGGCGGTACGGCACGCCGCCGCCCTTGCTCACGATGTAGAAGCCAAGCGCGCCCTTCGGGTTCTCCGCCTCGAAGTACACCTCGCCGGGCGGGAGCTGCGGACCCTCGGTCACGATCATGAAGTTCTGGATGAGTTCCTCCATCGAGGTGAGGACCTTGTCCTTCGGCGGCGCAAAGATGCGCTTCGCGTCCGGGGCATACCACAGACCGGTCGGGAAATTCGCGACCGCCTGCTTGATGATGCGCACCGACTGCCGCATCTCCTCGCCGCGGACGAGGTAGCGGTCGTAGCTGTCTCCGGTGGTGCCGACGGGCACGTCGAAATCGTACTGCTCGTAGCCGGAGTACGGCCGGTCCTTCCGCAGGTCGAGCGGCACGCCGGAGCCGCGGAGATTGGGGCCGGTCAGGCCGTAGGCGATCGCGTCCTCGCGCGAGATCACGCCAACGCCGACGGTGCGGTCCATGAAGATCTTGTTCCGGGAGAGCAGCGCCAGGATCTCCTCGAGGATGGGCAGGAACTGGTCGCAGAACTTGTCCACCCGCTGCGTCCAGCCCTCGGGCACGTCGCGCGCCACGCCGCCGATGCGGGCGTAGCTGGTGGTGAAGCGGGCGCCGGTGAGCTCCTCGAACAGCGTGTAGAGCTTCTCGCGCTCGGTGAAGGCGTACATGAACACCGTCCACGCGCCGGTATCGATGCCGAAGGCGCCGAGGCCGAGCAAGTGGGCGGAGATGCGGGCGAGCTCGGCGGTGATGACGCGGATCGCCTGGCAGCGCGCCGGCACCTCGAGCTTCGCCAGGCGCTCGACCGCGATGGCGTAGGCCATGTTGTTCGCGAGCGGGGCGAGATAATCCAACCGGTCCGTGTACGGCACGAACTGGTTGTAGGTCATGTTCTCGGCGATCTTCTCGTCGCCCCGGTGCAGGTAGCCAATGACCGGGTCGCACTTCGTCAGCACCTCGCCGTCGAGCTCCATCTGCAGCCGGAGCACGCCGTGGGTCGAGGGGTGCGACGGGCCCATCGAGAGGGACATGCGCTCGCTGTCGAAACCCGCGGGCACCTGGGCACCGCGCGCGGCGCTGTCGGGAATGTTCATCTCGGTGGCCATCGGGTCGCGCGTCACTCCGGCTTGTCCTTCGCCTCGTTCCAGCTCTCGTCCTTCGCCCGGGGCTCGGCCTCGGTCATTTTCATCTCGCCCGGCGAGGCGACGAACGGGCCGCCGGCCATCGGGGCGGCGATGGCCTTGGCGCCGGTCTCGGCGACGATCTCCGGGTCGGGCAGCGGCGTCTCGACGCCGGCGAGCGGGAACTCCTTGCGCAGCGGGTGGTGCGGGTAACCGTCCCACATCAGGATGCGCCGCAGGTCCGGGTGGCCGGTAAAGCGGATGCCGAACATGTCGTACGCCTCGCGCTCGTGCCAGTTCGCAGCAGGCCAGAGGCCCGTGACGCTCGGGGCGGCCGGCTCGGTGTCGCCCGCACAGGCGGTGGCGAGACGGAGGTAGCCGGGCGTCGCTGTGGACAGCAGGTGGTAGATGACGGTGAAGCGGGGCGAGGCGCCCTCGGCCCAGTCGACCGCGGTGAGGTCGGCCAGCAGGTCGTAACCGTGTTCGTCGCGCAGGCAGCGCAGGACGGCGAGGAGCTCTTCGGCCGGCACGTCCGCCGCGGGGTGGTCCGCGCTCGCGCGCTCGGTGACCCGGGGGAACTTTTCCCGGAGGGCGGTCAGGGCGGCGGCGGGGGCGGACATCGCGTGGCGAAAATATCAGGAGTCGGGCGAACCTCCGGGCGAAATCAGGCGGAGAGCAGTTTCTCCGCCGAGCGTTCGCGTTTGACCTTGGTCTGGAGCCGCATGAGCGCGTCGAGCAGCGCCTCGGGACGCGGGGGGCAACCGCTGACGTACACGTCGACCGGCACGATGCGGTCCACGCCCTGGAGCGTGGCGTAGCTGCGGTACATGCCGCCCGAGCTCGCGCAGGCACCCATGGCGATGACCCACTTGGGCTCGGCCATCTGGTCGTAAATCCGGCGGACGGCGGTGGCCATCTTGTAGGTCACGGTGCCGGCCACGATCATGCAGTCGGACTGGCGCGGCGAGAAACGCATGACCTCGGCCCCGAACCGGGCGATGTCGAACCGCGACGAGGCGGTGGCCATCAGCTCGATGGCGCAGCAGGCCAGGCCCATCGGCATCGGCCACATCGAGTTGGTGCGGATCCAGTTGATGACGGCATCCGCCCGGGTGACGATGACATCGCCCTCGATCTTGCTGTTGTAGGCCAGCTCGTTGTTCGCGGTTACCATGATGGGATCGTTTCGACGCTCGTAAACCGGAGGACCGTACCAGCCGCCGAAGGCCGGGCAAGCGGGTTTTGGGTGACGATCGGCCGCTAACAGCGCGACGCGTGCCGGGCGCGTCGGGATTTACTGATTTAGCATGGAAATGCCGCCAACTGGGCTAGCCTGCTGGGGGGCAAATGGATGGCCGTGCCAAGATCAACCGGTGAACACCTGACGGAGCGAAATGCCCGCCTCCGCGGACTACGGCGCACAGCCTTCACCTTCGCCTCAGTTCGTCTGGCTGGCGCCAGCCAGCCGTAGGCTAGGCGAAGGCTGGCGGAGAGGGTGGGATTCGAACCCACGGTAGGTTGCCCTACACCCGCTTTCCAAGCGAGCGCATTCGACCACTCTGCCACCTCTCCGGTGGGCCCCGGACCCGTCGTTGAAACGACCTGTCCGTCTGGCTAAGGGGGCAAACAAAGGTTCAACCCCATTCCCGGGTCAACGGAAAATCCGGAGGGCCTTCCGGACGGCAAATTCGCGGGAAAGCCCGGCCCCGGGGCCCCGAAAAGCTAAGCCCCGGCACCGCCGGGTCCTTACTTCCGCTTTTTCGCGGCCGGCTTCTTCTTCGCCGGCGCCTTCTTTTTGGCGGCGGGCTTTTTCTTCGCGGCCTTGGCGGTCTTCTTGGGGGCAGCTTTCCTCTTCGCCGGGGCCTTTTTCTTCGGCCCCGCGGCGGGGACCACCGGCGCTGGCACAGGCTCGGGTTCGCCAAGCAGGCGGGGCACGGAGACTTCCGGCACCTCGCGCCACAGATGCTCCAGGCGGTAGCGCCGGCGCATATCGGGCAGGAAGAGGTGCACCATCACGTCAAAGAGATCCATCACCGTCCAGCCGCTCCCGTGGGGGCTCTCGGTGCCGACCACCTTGGTGCCGCTCGCGTCGACCGCCTTCTCCAGCTCGACGCGCAGTGCGCGCAGGTGCGGCTCGGAGTTGGCCGTCGCGATCACGAGGTAGTCGGTGACCGACGACTTTTCGCCCACGGCCAGCACGCGAAGGTCCTCCGCTTTTTTCTCGGCCAGCGCGCGGCAGCACAGGGTGACGAGCGCGAGGGAATCGGGAGAGTTCATCAGCGGTAGAGGTTACGGGTCTGGATGTGCCTGATCGCGGCCGCCGGCATGAAATAGTCAAGGGAGAGATTCCGCCGCACGCGCTCGCGCAGCTCGGTCGAGCTCACGGCGATGAGGTGGCCGTCACAGCGGTGCAGGCGCAGTCCGGGGATGTCGGGCGTGGCCTTGACGGGGAAGCCGGGGCGCTCGAGAAAAATGAACGACACGAGGCCGACGAGCTCGGCGATGTCCTTCCAGCGGTGCAGCTGCGGCAATTGGTCGCCGCCGATGATCCAGTAAAGGTCGTCGGCGGGGTAAAGCGCCCGGAAATGCCGGGCCGAGTCGATCGTGTAGCTCACGCCGCCGCGCCGCAGCTCGAAGTCCGACACCTCGTAGCGCTTGTCCCACTCGATCGCCCCACGCAGCATGGCAAGCCGATCCTCCGGACTGGACTGCACGTCGGCCGGCTTGAGCGGGGCCTGCGCCGCCGGCACGAAGACCAGCCGGTCGAGCCCGTGCTGTTCATAGGCGTCCTGCGCGGCCAGGAGGTGGCCGAAATGGACGGGATCGAAGCTGCCGCCGAGAAAACCGATCTTCACCATGGGATTGAAACGCAAAGCCCTGCGGGAAGGGAAGCGCCCTTTCCGTCTTCCGTCCCCCGGCTTCCGCCCCCAGCCTTGGCTCGGCATGCCCGGGTGGCGGAATTGGCAGACGCTCCGGACTTAAAATCCGTAGACCGCAAGGTCATGTGGGTTCGACCCCCACCCCGGGCACCAGCCTCCGCCGAGCCTTTCGCCGTCGCCAAGGCTATGGCGGACCAGACGGCTGGCTGCGCCAGCGGCCAGCCGGAGGCGAAGACGAAGGCGGGCATTTCGCCCTGTAACCAAAAAGGCCACGATCGCCGGTCGGCGGATGCGATTGCCTGCGCGGGGCGAAGCGATCATCGCTCCTACCGGAAATGCCCGTTCACCAGACAACGCTCACGCTCCGCACCCGCGGCGCCGGCACCCACGAGATTACCGCAGAGGTAGCGCAGGCCCTGCGGCAAAGCGGGCAACGGCAGGGTGTCGCCACGGTCTTCTGCCAGCATACGAGCTGCAGCCTGATCATGATGGAAAACGCCGACCCCTCCGCCCGGCGCGACCTCGAGGCGTGGCTCGACCGGCTGGTGCCGGAGGACGATGCCGATTTCACCCATACGCACGAGGGCGGCGATGACATGCCGGCCCACATCAAGATGGCCCTGACCCGGACCAGCGAAACCATCCCGTTCGCCGACGGCCGTCTGCTACTCGGGACCTGGCAGGGAATCTTCCTGTGGGAACACCGGCGCGCCCCACACACCCGCCATCTCGTTCTGACGTTCCTGGCCTGAAGAACGATTCGCGGCGTTACCGCCGCCAGAAGAGCGGCGGTAGCGCGTGTTCCACGTGCCCCTCGGGATCCTTTTCCCCGACAATCCCCGGTCACCCAAGCCATCGGGCCCACCCTGGTATCATCCTCTCATCTCATATTTACAGCGCCTCGCATTATCTTTTCGTTACCCTTTAACCACCGTCATCGACAGGCGTCATTCCTCCATCATGGGCGGGTATAGTTTTTCATAAATACAGATTGGCGCGGATCCCGCTCCCTCTCGCTCGATCCATCCCTTACCCACCGGCATGCTCATCAGCGTCCATATCCCTAAATGCGCTGGCACAACGTTTCACCACCTGCTGCGCGCCACGCATGGCCGAGGTCTGTGGTTGAATTATGGCACAGCCTTTACCCGCGCCGAGGCCCGGGAGGGATTAGTACCGACCGGTACGGACTGCATTCAAGGCCATTTCCTGGCCGACACGTTCCGCGACCTGCTGCCCACAGCCCGGCTCATAACCTGGGTGCGAGATCCGGTCGAGCGCGTCGTGTCCAATTACCACCATTGCCGGCGAAGCCCGGATTTGCGCGATTCATGCTGCCGCGCCCTCCACGAGTAGGACCTCACTCTGCTGCAGTTTGCGGAACTGGACTGGATGCGAAACACCATGACCCACTATCTCGCGAGCCTGACTCCCGCCAACTTCGCCGCCATTGGAGTGGTCGAGGCGTTCGACGAATCAATACAACACATGGCGACCGTTCTCGATTGGCCGGCCAGTCCGGCCCGCATCCCGCCCCAGAATATCAATCCCCAGCGCAGGGAGTCAGCCTACGATCTGGACCATGCGACCCGGCGAACCCTGGAGGAGTTGAACGTCGAAGACTTCAGGCTGTACCGCCATGCAGTCGACCTGCTTGCGGCCGAGGCGCCGGGCACACTGGCGGCTGCTTAGGTTCAACCAGCCGGTGACTCGCTTTGGGCGAGTCGCGGCAGTTCTTCTTACAGGAGCGGTCGAATCGTCGCCTCGAGCTCAGCCTCGGTCATCTTGCCGGGATGGTACGAGCGCACGAGGCCGTCGCGCCCGACAACCACGATCGTGGGCGTCGTGCTCACGCCGTAGCGCAGATGGTTGGCTGCGCTGAGTGGCACGGCCACGGACGCCAGCCACGGGTAATACTGCTGCCGCACCTGGGCGATGTAACGTGCCTCCTCCTCGGGCCCGACCTCTGCTCCGGCCGCGCCGTAGCCGTAGCGCTGCGTCGGGGCAACCACGGTGAGCCCCTGCGCGCCATACTTCGTCAGCAGCTTCTCGAGCACCGGGCCCTGCTCTTTGCAGTCGGGACACCAGTGGGCCCAGAAAAAGAGGACGAGGACTCGGCCCTTCAGCGCCGCGAGCGCCGCCGGCGCCACGCCTTGGGTCTCCCCGAAATCAAGCGCCGGCGCCTCCGTGCCCTCGAGGCTGATGAGATTGAGGTTTTTTTGGATGCGCTTGCCCAGGGACGTGGCCTCGTAGGTCCGGAGCTGCTGGTTCAGGAATGCCACCGCCTCCGTGCGCGCGCCGCGCGCCGCCTGCGCCTGGCCGAGCACCTCGATGGCGGCGCCGAGCGCCGTCGGCAGCTGCGTCTCCTGGTCGAGCGGGCGGCGCTGCAACTCGGCCAGGCAAAGGTCATAGGTTGCCCGCGCATAGCCCTCGGCCCGGTCGGGCTGACCCGCCGCCAGCGCGCCGCGGCCCAGCCACGAATGGGCGAGCAGGAATTCCGGCGTGACGCCGTGCGCCACGCGGTAGTCGGCGAGGAGTCGTTCCCCGCGGGCGAAATCCTTCGCCGCGTTGGCCGCACGCACCGCGGAAACGATTTCGGCTGCCGGGGGCGCCGTGGCGGTCGCGGGTCCGAAGACCGCGGGATTTTGGGGACGAACCACCGCATTTGCCGGCACCACCCGGAGCGTCCAGGCGACGTCGGCCGTGGCCGGCGTGAAGCAGACCTGTTCGTCGCAGGCTTGGTAACGCAGCTTGCCTCGCAGCTCGAGCGCCCCGGAGGTCAACCCGGCGGCGGCAGCCACGCGCAGCCCAATCACGAATTCCGAGCCGAACACGGCCAGCGGCTGCGCTTGGCCGGCCTGTCGCAGGTCCGTCGCCGCTGGATAGACGATCTCCTCCACGGTCACGCCCGGCGGAGCCGTCACCGTCAAAAGCGTCGGAATCAGGGCCGGATCCCGCGGGGCGTTGGACTGGACGTGAAACGCCGCCGGCAAGGTCACCCGAAGGGCCAGCCGCATCGTGCCGCCCGAGTGCACCCCGTCGGCTTCGGCCACGGCTTGGATTTGCGGGACCGGCCGGAGTCCCTGCGCGCAGCACAGGGACGGAGCCAGCACGACCAAGGCCGCGAGAAAAACGGGGTGCAACCGGGACATGGACATGGGATGCGAAGCGGGCAGGGAAATTCCGGGCCCAGCGAGTGTTGGCCGAGGGTCACGCCCCGGGCGAGAGATTCATGCACAAAAAAGACGCGCCGGCGTAAGCCAGCGCGTCTGCCAGAACGGAGCTGTTTGGGGTGTCAGTTGCCGCGTCCCGCCGGGGCGGCCGGGGCCGCGTTGGCCGGACCGGCCGGTGGGGTGAGGAGGGTTCCAACCTCCGCCCCACTTGAATACTATACCACGGT
>OMJT01000137.1 GCA_900299415.1 Opitutales bacterium | reverse complement strand
TTCCGGCGACCTTGAGCTTAGGCATCTCCCGGATCTCGCACTTACCGCCCGGGTTGTGACCCCCGGCATGGGCTTCCACGCGTTGGCGTTCGATCGCGAAGGCCGACGGATTCTCGCAGCGGAGTCTTATGGGGCCCTTTCCGTCTTTGACACGGCCGATTGGTCGGAGCTCACCCGCATTCCTGGCGGAACCTCCCGGAGCCCAATCCAAGCGCTCGTGTTCAGCGAGGATGGCGGCACCCTTGTCGCACAGTTCGCCGACGGCACCCTCCGGGTTTGGCCGGTCGCGACAAAGATTCCGGCGCCTGAATTACAGCAATAATCCACTGGACCCCAAAAGGTCGCTTGCGGAAGACCATCACCGGGCCTTTTTCTAAACCTTTGCGACCACACGTGAACGAATCCCCCTCACTGCCCCGACGCATCGCCACGGCATTGATCCAGTGGATTGACGCGGATTATTGTCCTGAGGGACCCGAGGCCATGCGCGCAGCACCCGACCGAGTCGACCTCGTACGCGTGGCCCCATTCATTCTCCTGCACCTCGGCTGCCTCGGGTTTCTCTGGGTCGGCTGGAGCCCATTCGCTGTCTGGACCTCCGTAGCCCTATATTTTGGGCGAATGTTCGCGGTGACCGCGATTCATCACCGCTATTTTTCCCACAAGACCTACAGCACCTCCCGGCCCGTGCAGTTCCTAATGGCCGTCTGGGCCGGTACCGCCGTGCAACGCGGCTCGCTTTGGTGGGCCTACCACCACCGCCACCATCACGCGCACAGCGATGAGGCCGAGGACGTGCACTCGCCCCATGTCCATGGTTTCTGGTGGTCGCACATCGGCTGGATCACGAGCCGGCGCAATTTCCCGACTGATTATTCCACGATCAGGGACCTGGCGAGGTACCCTGAGCTCGTCTGGCTCAACCGTTTCGATCTCGTCGTGCCCGTGCTGTTCGCCACCGCTGTCTTCGGCACAGGCGAACTTCTCGCGCACCTCGCGCCCGGCCTCGGCACCAATGGCCCCCAGCTCCTCGTGTGGGGCTTCTTTGTCAGCACCACGGTCCTCTTCCACGGCACCGCCTGCATCAATTCGCTGGCCCACCTGCTCGGCCGGAAGCGCTACCGGACCGACGACGACTCCCGCAACAGTTTCCTCCTGGCGGTCATCACCCTCGGCGAAGGCTGGCACAACAATCACCACCGCTACCAGTCCGCCACCCGCAACGGCTTCTATTGGTGGGAGATCGACCCCACCTACTACGGGCTCAAGGCTCTCTCCTGGACCGGCCTGATCTGGGGCCTCAAGCCCGTGCCGCGGTCTGTCCTCGATGAGGGCTCTCATGCCGATCACCACGCCTCCGTGGCCGCGGCGCACCGTGCCGCCGCGCGGGCCGAACACTCGACCCTCCGCCGCGTGATGCCCGCGGCCGCTGCCATCGCCGTCGCCACCGTCCATTCCGCCAACAACGGAGTGGCCCCCCGGGTCGTGGCGCCCACCGTCCACCGCGCCGATCCCGCCGCGGCCCCCGCGCAGAACCGCGCCCCGTCCGCCCGCACCAGCCCGGCTAGTCAGGCCGGTGGCTCCGGCCGATCCTGAGGCTTGGCCGCTGCCCGCCGCGGGGAGGATCCCCGCAGTGTCCGGATCAAATCGAGGTCACCCCGCTCAAGGTCCGCCCGCACCGCCCGCTCGATCAGGGCACTCACCGTGCAGTTGCGGCGCCGGGCCTCCTTTTCGAGGAGATTTTGCAATCCCAGCGGCAGCCGGACTTCCTCCATGCTCCTGTCACGTTCCATCAGTACAGACCGTTGCGGCCCGTTAATAACTGTCAACAAGGTTTCCGTCTTTTCTTTGCCTGCCAAGCCTGCACGCTCCGGCCTGCATCATGCCCCAGGACAAAGGCCGCACGTTCGTCACGCAGAGCATTTCGTTCCCGCCGGAGCTTCTCGCCAGCGCCAAGCAGCGCGCCGAGCGCCTCGGATTGCCGTTCAGCACCTACGTGCAGAAGTGCATCGAGCGCGACCTGGTGGCCCGCGACCCGATCGTGTTCGAGGAACGCGATCCCCAGGCCTTGATGGTCGCTGAGGACCCGCCGGCCGGACGATCCAAGTCCGCCCGGAACAAGTGAGACAGGCAGGGCCGCGCCTGGCCATCGTTGGCACCGGCATCGCCGGTCTTGGCTGCGCCCACTTCCTGCAGCACGACTGCGAACTCACGCTCCTCGAGGCCGAGCCTCAGCCGGGCGGACACGCCAACACCATCGATGTCGCCGAACCCGGCACGGGCCGCGCCCTGCCGGTGGACACCGGCTTCATGGTGTACAACCACGTCACCTACCCACTCCTCACCCGCCTGTTCGCGGACCTCGGCGTGGCGACGCAGCCCACGAGCATGTCGTTCAGCGTGCGCCACGCCGCGAGCGGGCTCGAGTTCTGTGGCTCGTCGCTCAACCACCTCTTCGCCCAGCGGCGCAACCTCGTTCGGCCGCGCTTCCTGCGCATGCTCCTCGCGATCGGCCGCTTCAACCGCGAGGCCCTCGCCGCCTTGGAGGATACCGGCACGGCCCGCGAGACCTTGGGGGACTACGTCCGCCGCCGCGGCTATGGGAGCGATTTTCTCGAGCTGTACCTCGTGCCAATGAGCTCCGCCGTCTGGAGCACGCCCCCCCGGCAGATGCTGGCGTTCCCGGCCGCGACCCTGCTGCGCTTCTTTCACAACCACGGCTTCCTCGGGCTCCATACCCAGCATCCGTGGCGCACCGTCAGCGGCGGCTCGCGCAGCTATGTCGCGAAGCTGACCGCCCCGTGGCGCGACCGCCTCCTGCTCGGGCAGCCGGCTCTCGCCGTGCGCCGTGACGGGGATGGCGTCCAGGTGACCTTCGGGTCCGGCACCACCGAACGCTTCGACCGCGTCATCCTCGCCTGCCACGCCGACCAGGCGCTCCGGTTGCTGCAGGATCCGCGGCCCGACGAGTCCCGGCTGCTCGGCGCCTTCCGTTACCAGCCCAACCTCGCCACGCTGCACACCGACACCTCGGTGATGCCCCGCACCCGCCTCGCCTGGTCGAGCTGGAACTACGAAATCGCCTCCCCGCTCGGCGACGAGGGCTCCACGGCCACCCATTACTGGATGAACTCGCTCCAAGGAGTCTCGGACCGGGAGAACTACTTCGTCAGCATCAACCGGCCCCAGGCGATCGATCCCGCCCGCGTGCTGGCCCGCATCCCCTACGAGCACCCCCTCTTCGATCTCGCGGCGCTTTCCGCCCAGCCCGCCCTCCCGGGGCTCAATGCCGCCGCCCGGGGTTCAACCGAAACCTACTTTGCCGGAAGCTATTTCCGTTACGGTTTCCACGAGGATGCCCTCCTCAGCGCCCACCAACTGGCCACGCTCCTGCTGGGAAGGTATCCCTGGCCAAAAGAACGGGCGATTTGACGCCACGGCCAACTCAGCCAGCGTCGTAACGACCCCGTCATGATGTCGTGCCTTTATCCCTGCCTGGTGATGCACCACCGCTTCACCCCGACAACGCATGGCTTTCTCTACCGGATTTTCCTTTTCGCGATCGATCTCGACGAACTGCCCGAGCTACACCGCCGTCTGCCGGCGTTTTCGGTCGACCGGGCCAATCTCTTTTCCTTCCGGCAATCCGACTACCTCCGCCTCGACGGTCCCGTCCACAACGCCGCTTCTCCGGCCGGCGTGCCCCCGGCCGAAGCCCCGCTGAAGGAACGCGTCGCCGCCTTTCTTCGCGCCCGCGGCCTCGAACTCGGTGGCGGACGCGTGTTGATTGTCACGCTACCGCGCATCCTTGGGCATATCTTCAACCCGGTGTCTTTCTATTTCTGCTTCGACCGGCAGGGGGAGCCGCTCGCCGCCATTGCGGAAGTTACGAACACCTTCCACGAGACCAAGCCCTACCTGCTCGGGCCCGAACGGCTGGCTTTTGCCGGCGCAGACGAACCACCGGTTTTCCAGCACCGGGAAGCCAAATTCTTTTACGTCTCCCCGTTTTCAGATGTGGACGTGTCCTTCGACTTTCACCTGCCTGTCCCCGGCGAACGCCTCGCGATCCGCATCGACGATTTCACCGGGTCCACTCGCACACTCACCAGCACGCTCAACGGCCGCCGGGAGTCGCTGACCGGCGCGCGGCTGGCATGGTACGGGCTAAAATATCCCCTACTGAGCCTAAGAATTATAACCCTTATTCACTGGCATGCGCTGCTGCTCTGGGCCAAGAAAACGCCTTGGTTCGCCAAGGCTGCCCGGCCGGCAGATCAACGCGACGTACACCAGCCCCATTCCTCGCTCGCGCCGGAACCACGCAGTCCTTCCTCATGACCTCCCAGACTAAGACTGCCACCGGACAATTTTTTGTCCCGTGCCCCTCGATCTGCCGCGTCCTAGTCCTGCGCGCGCTTTCCCGGATGACCCGCGGGCACCTTAAGATGCATCTGCCCGACGGCCGCACCCGTAGCTTCGGCAACGACACCCACGTGGCTGCCGCCGTGATCCGCGTCCATCACGAGAACTTTTTCCACCGCTGTGTCTTCGCAGGCGACATCGGGTTCGCGGAAGGCTACCTCAGCGGTGACTGGGATACCCCGGACCTGACCGCTGTCATCGCCTGGTTCATCCAGAACCACGAGAACGCCCCCACGCTATCCGGCTCCCAGCGGCAGGGCTTGTTTTCCGGCAATGTCTTCGCCCTCGCCAATCGGCTCCGACACCTGCTCCGGCCCAATTCCCGGAAAATCGCCCGCCGCAACATCAGCGACCATTACGATCTTTCGAACGACTTCTTCGCCCTGATGCTCGATCCGGCCATGATGTACTCGTCCGCGCGCTGGACGACCCCGGACCTCACGCTGGAGGAGGCGCAGCAGGAGAAGAATGCGTCCCTCTGCCGGAAGCTCCGCCTGCAGTCCGGCGATCATGTGCTCGAGATCGGCACCGGCTGGGGCGGATGGGCCATCCACGCCGCCCGGAACCACGGCTGCCGCGTCACCACCGTCACCATCTCGGCCCAGCAGCACGAGCTCGCCCGCCAGCGCGTGGCCGAGGCCGGATTGGCCGACCGGGTTGACGTGCAGCTGCGCGACTACCGCGAGCTCACCGGCCGCTTCGACAAGATCGTGTCGATTGAGATGCTCGAGGCCGTCGGCCACAGCTACCTCCCGGAGTACTGCGCCGTGCTCGACCGCGTACTCCGGCCCGACGGACTGGTTGCGCTCCAGTTCATCACCTGTCCCGACGACCGCTACGACCAGCTCCGCCGCGGGGTGGACTTCATCCAGAAGTACATCTTCCCCGGTTCCCTCCTGCTCTCGCCCGCCCGGGTCGACCGCTGCCTCGCCGAGGCCGGCGGCTTTGCCCTGCGGGAGAAGGACGACTTCGGGCCCGACTACGCGCGCACGCTCCGGCTTTGGCAGGATAACTTCCTCGCCCGGCTCGATGAGGTCCGCGCCCTCGGCTTTGATCAGCGTTTCATCCGCAAATGGAGCTACTACCTCTCCTACTGCGAGGCGGCCTTTGCCCAGCGTCACATCTCGGTCGTGCAGACGCTGCACGCGCGCGCGGGCTGAAACCCTCCGGCTCCCGTCTCATGATCCTCGCGCTCCGCGCCCTCTTCCTCGTCGTCCTCGCCTCGATGCTCTCGGTCACCTCGTGGGCTAGCCTGCAGTGCCCGCTCTTCGCGGTGCCGCGCGACGTCTATGCCCATCCCTGGTTCATCGCCACGATGGCCGACACCTACTGGGGCTTCCTGACCTTCTACGTCTGGGTGTTTTACAAGCAGACGTCCGGGATCGCCCGCGGCGCCTGGCTCGTCGCCATACTGCTCCTCGGCAACATCGCGATGTCGGTCTACTGCCTGGCCGAGCTCTTCCGCGCTGCTCCGGGCGACGGGCTCGCCCCGGTGCTGACCACCCGGCGCAACGGCCCCGATCCGCTCGGCCTTGTCCTCGCCGGGCTGGGGGTGGCGGTGATCGCGCTGGCGTTGGCTTGAGCGGCGGACCCGAGTAAGCCTTGCTCTCCCGCGTGGAACCCTCCTCCGCTGAACCCAAGCCGCCCACCAAGGCCCGCACGTTCTGGCAGCGCCGGGTGCGGGACCCGATCGTCAACCAAATGACGCAGGGCGTGACGCCTGAGAAGCTGGCCCTCACCCTGTCCGTCGGCAGCGCGCTCGCGCTCTTTCCCATCCTTGGGACCACGACGATCCTGTGCCTGGTCGTCGGCATCGTCCTGCGCCTCAACCAGCCGATCATCCAGGTCGTAAACCTGCTCTGCTACCCCATCCACCTCCCGCTGATCATCGTGATGTTCCGGTTCGGCGAGAGCCTGTTCGACACCCCGCACACCAAGTTCAGCCTCAATTATCTCCGGGAGATGTACGACCTCTTCTCGGATGACCGGAACCTCTTCTTCCAGCGCTTCGGCGGCACCGTCGTTCATGGCGTCGTGGCGTGGGCGCTGCTCGCGCCGGCCTGGATCCTCGCCGTGTACTTCATCGCCCGGCCCGCGCTCCGCGGCATTCAACGCGTGAAGATCGAGAATGCCGCCAAGGCCATCGCCGGCAAGCTGCCCGAGCACCCGGTGCCATGACCACCGCGCTGCTGCTGGCCGTTTCCGCCCTTGCGGGGCTCGCGGCGGCCTTCGCGGCGCTCTACGCCGTGGCCCGCCGCATCGACAACTACGGCATCGTCGACATCGCCTGGTCCTACGCCTTCGGCGTCATCGCCCTCTTCTACGCCTTGGCCGGACCCGGCTGGTTCCCGCGCCGCCTGGTCTTTGCCGCGATGATGATCACCTGGAGCCTGCGTCTGGGCACCCACCTTGCGATACGCGTGTTGGGACACCATCCGGTCGAGGACGGTCGCTACCAGCAACTGCGCCGCGACTGGGCCGCCGGCTTCGCCGCGAAGATGTTCGGTTTCTTCCAGCTCCAGGCCGCCTCGGTCGTGCTCCTGGGAGTGGCGCCGCTCGTGGCCGCCCTCAATCCCGCCACGGGATTCCATCCGCTGGAATCGGCCGGCTTGGCGCTTTGGTTCGTCGCGGTCGCGGGTGAGGCGCTCGCCGACGCCCAACTCGCGGCCTTCAAACGCAATCCCGCCAACCGCGGCGGGGTATGTGCCGTCGGCCTCTGGCGCTACAGCCGGCATCCGAACTATTTCTTCGAATGGCTCATTTGGGTCTCCTACGCGCTTTTCGCCTTCGGCTCACCGGGGGGCTGGCTCGCGCTCATCGGCCCGGCCGCCATCCTTTACCTGCTGCTGCGCGTCACCGGCATCCCGCTCACCGAGGAGCAAAGCCTCCGCAGCCGCGGCGAGGCCTACCGCCGCTACCAAGAGACCACGAGCGCCTTCCTGCCATGGTTCCCCAAGAAGCCGCGTGCCGCGGGTAGCGAGTAGCGGGCATGCAAAATCTCCGATCC
>OMJT01000136.1 GCA_900299415.1 Opitutales bacterium | reverse complement strand
AGGGTCGACAGGATCATGACCATGTTGAGCAGCTCGAAGCCCGCACCGGTGGCATTCTGGTGCACGAGCGGGATCGAGACCAGCAGCAGCACGCCCGCCACGCCGGCCGCCGCACCCGCGAGCCGGCGGCAGATGACGTAGATCAAGCCGGTCAGGGCGGGGGTCAGCAGGACGTTCAGGACAATCGAGTTGTCGAGCCGGTAGCCGGTGAGATCGTGCAGGACCGAGACCAGGAAGGGATAGAACAGCGGGCGCTTGTCGACATACGCCGCCAGGGGGGTGAAGTTGCCGACCATCTCATAGCCCCGCACCACCACCGCCACCTCCCGGGCGAAGTGCATCCGCATCGCCGTCGCCTGCAGAACGACTTCGTCCATCACGATCTTGAAGCCATGGGGCTCCTGCACGTGCAGGAACATGGCCGACCCCAGGATCAGGGCGGCGGGACCGATCCAGCTGCGCCAGGCGGCGACAGTCTGGCGAACGTCCTCCCGGAGGCTCTGCACCAAGGTCCACGCGAAGAGGCCGGTGACCGTGAGGATCTGCCAATAACCAAACCGACGGACCAACCAGACCGCGGCTCCGGGGGCCTGACGGTAGCTGATGAAGCCGAAGACGATCGCGAGCAGGGCGACCAGCCCGAAGAGACACCAGCGCTGTTCGTCCGGTCGGTCCCGGAGCAGGCGCACGACACCGAAGCCGGCAACGGCGCCGATGACCCAGACACGCCAGTATTCGAGCACTCCGGACGCGTCACCCGCGACCAAGGCAAGCGCCGCGACCGGCAGCCGATGGCTGAGGGCCGCCACGGCGAGGACCGCCACGGCGACCACCACGCCGATGATCAGGCGAGAGCGGGGCATAAAAAACCGCCCGCTTTTTGGGCGGGCGGTTCGCAATTGGAAACCCTAAACTCGCTTACTGGAGGTAAGTGAGGGTGCGAGCGCCGGCGATGCCGCTGACGATGATGGCATTGCCCTTGGTGAAGTTGAGCGGGTAGGCCTCGTTCGCCACCGTGTTCAGGGCCTTCACGTAGGCCGAGGAACCGATGAGGGAGGTCAGCTGCACGGTCGAGGTACCGTTCTCGAGGAAGTACTGTTCAGCCGCGGCGCCGAGCTGGCGCATGTTGTTCGTGATGGCCTTGTCCTGCGAGGAGGAGCGGACCTTCTGGAACGCGGGAATCGCCATGGCGGCCAGAAGGCCGATGACGACGAAGACGATCATGATTTCGACGAGGGTGAAGCCCTTATTGGAGGTGTTTTTGTTCATGGGATCTGATGTATTTGATGTTATTCGCCGGAGCCAAATGTGCCCCGAGTGAGGTGCTTTGAATTGCAAATCCTAGGCATCCACAAGCAGAAAGTTGGCGACCAGATCCGATCTCACCTGCCGTAAAAAGTTTTTTAAACATAACTTTAAATGCTAAAGCACAATAATTAACGTGTTCCAATCAGCCTGGAATTCCCTAAGAAATATCCCCGGAATGCGGTAAATCTACTTACGTGCCCGAAGATGCGAGTGACGCCGGAAAAAGGCCGCTACTGCCGTAGTATCGTGAAGACAAAACCCGGCTTTGCGTTTCTCGCGGCCACCCGCACGGTAGAACTTCCATGTCCGACCTCGCCGACCTTTATCAGCAGGTAATCCTCGACCACAACAAACGCCCCCGGAACCGCGGGCGACTGCCGACGGCCAACCGGGTCGCCCACGGGGACAACCCGACCTGTGGTGACCAGTGCAATGTTTACCTCCGGCTGGATGGCGACCGGATCGCCGAGATCTCGTTCGATGGTTCTGGCTGCGCTATCTCCCAGGCGAGCGCCTCGCTGATGACGACCCAGCTGAAGGGCCGCACCGCCGCCGAGGCCGCCAAGCTCTATGAGTCCTTTCACCACATCGTGACCACCGGCCAGGCGCCCGACGAGATCAGCGACCTCGCGGCCTTCGCCGGCGTCCACGCCTTCCCCGCCCGAATCAAGTGCGCCACGCTGGGCTGGCACGCCGCGCTCAATGCCCTGAAGGGTGACGCCGCGGCGGCCACCACCGAAACTCACAATGACTGAGGTTTCACCTTTCATGCCTTCCTGGTCCAACGTCCGCGCCGATTTCCCCGCGCTGAACCAAAATGTCGGCGGCAAGCCGCTCGTCTACCTCGACAATGCCGCCACCACCCAGCGCCCGCAGGCGGTGATCGACGCGCTTGACCGCTTTTACCGGCACGACAACGCCAACGTCCACCGCGGGCTCCATGCCCTCTCGATGCGGGCGACCGACGCCTACGAGGGCGCCCGCGCCCGGGTCGCCAAGTTCCTCAACGCCGCGGCGCCCGAGGAGATCGTCTTCACGCGCGGCACCACGGAATCGATCAATCTCGTCGCCGGCAGCTGGGCGACCGCCAACCTCCGCCCGGGTGACGCCATCCTCCTCACGGAGGCCGAGCACCACAGCAACCTCGTCCCCTGGCAGCTCGCCGCCAAGCGCACCGGGGCCAGCCTGCGCTTCGTGCCCGTCCTCGGCGACGAGGGCCGGCTCGACCTCGCCGCGCTCGACCGGCTGCTCACCAAGGAGGTGAAGCTCTTCGCCTTCACCCACGTCTCGAACACCCTTGGCACGATCAACCCGGCCGCCGAGCTCTGCGCCAAGGCCCGGAAGGTCGGCGCGATCTCGGTCGTGGACGCCGCACAGTCCGTCGGGCACCTGCCGCTGGATGTCCGCGCCCTCGGCTGCGACTTCCTCGCCTTCTCCGGCCACAAGAGGGGTGGCCCGACCGGGATCGGCGGCCTCTACGGCCGGCGCGAGCTGCTCGACGCCATGCCCCCCTGGCAGGGCGGCGGCGGCATGATCAACCATGTGGACTGGCAGGAAAGCCGCTGGAAGCCCTCGCCGGAGCGCCATGAGGCCGGCACGCCGAACATCGCCGACGCCATCGCCCTCGGCGCGGCCTGCGACTATCTCGACGCCCTCGGCCGCGACAAGATCGCCGCCCACGACCGCGAGTTGGCCGAGCTGGCCTATGAGCGCCTCAGCCGCCTGCCTGGTATTCGCCTGCTCGGCCCGGCCCGTGGCCGGAGCAGCCTGGTGAGCTTCGCCTTCAGCGACATCCACGCGCACGACATCGTGACGTTCGCGGACGAGGACGGCGTGGCACTCCGCGGCGGCCATCACTGCAATCAGCCGCTGATGCGCAAGCTCGGCCTTACCGGCACCACCCGCGCCAGCTTTTACGTCTACAACACGGCGCAGGAAATCGAGGTCCTCGCGGCCTCGCTCGAGCGCATTCTCCGCTTTTTTCGGTGAAATCGCGGCTGCAGATCTCCCATCAGCTGGGACAAAGCTGCGGCAGCGGATCTGTTAACTGAAAAAAGCCCACTTTTGCCTTTGATCCGCCCGGATTATCCCGCACCGTGCGGGACCCATCTTTACTCACCGGTCACCTATCTTTACTCCCCGGCTCGTCCTTGCCCATTTTTTAGCCCCCTCTCATGAGCACCTCCGCCACCCGCGATCCCAAATCATCCGCGAAGTCGTCGTCCGGACGCGCCAAGCCGAAGTACCCCGGCATCCGCGTGACCTGCAACGGCAACTACCTGGTCACCCAGTACGTGGAGACCCGCATCACCGAGGGTGGCGTGTTCTACCCGATTACCCCCTCGACCGAGGGCGGCGAAATCTACCAGCAGTCCTTCGCGTCGGGTGAGCTCAACGTCTGGGGCCAGCAGAAGGTCGCCGTCGAGACCGAGGGCGAGCACGCCGCACAGGGTGGCGCCACCGCCTACGCCGTCACCGGCCGCCGCACCGTCAACTTCACGTCCGGCCAAGGCATCGTCTACGCGATGGAGCAGTACTACCACGCGCCGGGCAAGCTCTCCACCATGGTGCTCGAGATCGGCGCCCGTGCCCTCACGAAGCACGCCCTCAATGTCCACTGCGGCCACGACGATTTTTACGCCGCCCTCGACACGGGCTGGACCATGCTGATGTCGCGCGATGCCCAGCAGGCCGCTGACCAAGCCATCATCCTCCGCCGGGTCAGCGAACTCGCCCTCAACCCGGGCATGAACATCCAGGACGGCATGCTCACGACCCACTCGGAGCGCATGTACCTCGCGCCCGAAGCCGAGTTCCTCCGCGAGTACCTCGGCGGTTGCGACGACATCATCGACTGCCCCACCCCGGCCCAGAAGGAGCTCTTCGGCCCCAAGCGCCGCCGCGTGCCGCAGATGATGGACCTGAAGAACCCGGTCCTTCTCGGGCCGGTGCAGAACCAGGAGCACCACATGAACGGCGTGGTCGCCCGCCGGAACAACTTCAACGAGCCCATCCTCGGATTCCTCGAACAAGCCTACAACGACTTCGGCAAGCTCACCGGCCGCCACTACGGCTTCGTCTCGCAGTACAAGACTGAGGACGCCGACACGGTGTTTGTCTCGCTCGGCTGCGCCGCCGACAACATCGAGGCCGCCTGCGACTACCTCCGCGAGCAGCGCAACGCCAAGGTCGGCTCGATCCACATCAACGTCATCCGCCCCTTCCCCGAGGCCGCCGTCATCAACGCCCTCCGCGGCAAGAAGAACGTCATCATCCTCGAGCGCACCGACGAGGGCCTCTCCGGCGAGAACCCGCTGGCCCGCGACATCCGCGTCGCCCTCGGCAAGGCCCACGAGGCCGTCAAGTTCGGCGGCAAGATCCCCGCCCTCACCCAGGCCGAGACGCCCCGCCTCTTCCGCGGCGTGTACGGCATCGGTTCCCGCGACTTCCGTCCCGAGCACTCCATCGGCGCCTACGAGTACGCCACCGGCGCCTCCAAGCGCACCGACGGCCGCAGCGCCGCCGATGGCGAGGGCTTCTTCGTCCTCGGCGTCGACCACCCGTACGCCGTCATCAGCAAGGACACCCCGTCCCTCCTCCCCGAGGGCGCGATCGCCGTCCGCTTCCACTCCATCGGCGGCTGGGGCATGATCACCACCGGCAAGAACCTCGGCTCGATCATCGGCGACTTCGGCCAGTTCATCTCCGAGCAGAACCCGAGCTACGACGACGACGGCTTCCTCAAGGACAAGCTCTTCGTCATGGCCAACCCGAAGTACGGCTCCGAGAAGAAGGGCGCCCCGACGAACTACTACCTCACCGTCGCCCCCTCCCAGATCAAGGTGAACTGCGAGCTCAACCACGTCGACGTGGTGCTCTGCTGCGATCCCAAGGCCTTCACCCACACGAACCCCCTCGAGGGCATCAAGAAGGGCGGCTGCCTCGTCTGGGAGTCCAGCGACTCCCCCGAGACCGCCTGGCAGCGCGTGCCGGCGAAGTACCGCCAGTTCGTGAAGGAAAACAACATCCGGGTGTTCATCCTCCCCGGCTTCGACATCGCCCGCAAGGCGACCAACCAGACGGAGCTCCAGCTCCGCATGCAGGGCAATTCCTTCCTCGGCGCCTTCTTCCGCGTGTCGCCCTTCCTCAAGACCTTCGGCATCTCCGAGGAGCAGTTCCACAAGGTCGTCCACAAGCAGTACGAGAAGAAGTTCGGTCGCTTCGGTGAGGCCGTCGTCGCCTCGAACATGACCGTCATGACCGAGGGCTTCTCCCGGGTCGTGGAGATCAAGATCGGAGAGTCCGGCGACGCCGACCGCTCCTCGATGCGCAACCCGCTCCAGGCCCCGCTCGGCGACCACCACTTCCCGCCGACCGCCGGCTGCGCCACCTCCGGCTGCGGCAGCGTCCCGATGCCCGCCGCCCAGCCCGCGCGCGCGCCGCTCCAGACGATCGCTAAGTTTGACTCCGAGTTCCGCGCCGGCCTCGGCTACCACCAGCCCGCGGGCGCCTTCGCCTCCGTCGGCATCATGGGCGCCGGCACCGGCGCCACGCAGTCCAAGTACGTCGCCCGCCGCGAGACCCCGGTCTACATCGCCGAGAACTGCACCCAGTGCATGGAGTGCATCACGGCCTGCCCGGACACCGCCCTGCCCAACATGGCGCAGGAGATCAGCACGATCCTGAAGACCGCGGTGAACAACTACGTCCGCGACCGCGACCAGCGCCAGAAGCTTGGCGCCGAGCTCGCCGGCATCGAGTCGCGCGCCCGCGCCAAGATGAACGAGTCGGTCAAGGCCAAGACGAACGTCCCCTTCAAGGACATCATCCGGGCCGAGGTCACCGCCCTCACCACGATCTCCGACGCCACCAAGGCGGAGTTCACCACGATCATCGACAAGCTCCCGCTCGCCTACAGCAACGTCCCCGCGATCTTCCGGTCCATCGAGGCCAAGACCGCCGGCGCCGGCGGCATCTTCTCGATCTTCGTCTCCGACCTCTGCAAGGGCTGCGGCGAGTGCGTGCAGGTCTGCGGCGACCATGACGCCCTGCGCATGACCCGCGAGACCGAGGAGCTCAACGCCGAGCTCGCCACCGCCCAGGTGTTCTCGCGCCTCCTGCCCGACACCCCCCAGAAGTACCTCGGCCTCTACAACGATGCCGACGCCGCGGGCTCCCGCGAGGCCGCCCTGCGCAACCACCTCATGGTGCGCCGCAACTACGAGGCCCTCGTCTCCGGTGACGGCGCCTGCGCCGGCTGCGGCGAGAAGAGCATCCTCCGCTCCGTCGCCTCGGTCACCGAGGCCTACATGCGGCCGATCTACCACAAGAAGGCTGACCGCCTCCGCGCCAAGGCCGACCGCATCGAGAAGGAGGGCGCCGCCAAGCTCGCCGCCCTCAAGGCCCGCAGCGAGTCCGAGTACAAGCTGTACGTGAAGTCCTTCGCCCACGTCATCATGGGCCTCGGCGGCGAGAACGATGCCGACACCGACAAGCGTATCGCGGCCTACGAGGCCAAGAACGGCGCCATCACCGACGCCCACCTCCTCGGCGGCCTCGCCGCGGTGCTCCGCCAGGACGCCTTCAACCACAAGGACCTCCAGTCGGTCGACGGCCGCCGCGCCGACGGCATGTCCGTCATGATGATGGGCGCCAGCACGGGCTGCAACACGGTCTACGGCTCCACGCCCCCGGGCAACCCGCACGCCTATCCCTGGATGAACTCCCTCTTCCAGGACGGCTCCACCATCTCGTGGCTCATGGCCGAGTCGGTCATCGTCAACCACGCCCGCACCTCGGTCTCGCCCGAGCGCATGGTCGACGCCCTGCTCGATCGCGCCACGGACGTCACCAACGAGCTCGAGTACTTCACCCTCACCCACCTCGACGACGCGCTGATGACCGAGCAGGAAATCCGCGAGCTCCCGAAGGTCTGGGTCATCGGCGGCGATGGCGCCCTCGGCGACATCGGCTTCCAGAACGTCTCGAAGGTGATGCTGCAGAACCGCCCGAACGTGAAGATCCTGATGCTGGACACACAGGTGTACTCCAACACAGGCGGCCAGAACTCGGACTCCTCCACGATGCTCGGCGGCTACGACATGAACCAGTTCGGCGCGGCCTCCCAGGGCAAGCTGATCGAGAAGAAGAACGTGGCCGAGGCCTTCACCAGCGGCCACGGCTCGCCGTTCGTCGCCCAGGTCTCGATGGCCAACGCCGCCAAGCTCTACAAGGCCCTCCTCGACGGCCTCGAGTACCGCGGCACGGCGTTCTTCCAGAGCTACACCACCTGCCAGCCCGAGCACGGCGTGGGCGACAACATGAGCGCCGACCAGGCGAAGATGGTCCGCGACGCCCGCGGCATGCCGGAGTTCGTCTTCAACCCCCGCCGCGGCGAGTCCTCGCAGGAGGCCCTCGACCTCAAGGGCAACCCGAGCATCGACCGCGACTGGTGGCGCACCAAGTACGCCACCACCGGCGAGGAGTACAACTTCGGCGTCGCCCACTGGGCCATCACCGAGGGCCGCTTCCGCAAGCACGTGAAGTCGATCAAGGAGGACGAGGCCGCCAAGCTGGTGCTCCTCGACGACCTCCTGCCCTTCATCACCCAGGACGACGTGATCCACCGCCGCGTGTTCGACCCGAAGCACCGCAGCTTCGTCCCGAACTTCGGCTGCTACATCAAGGCCGAGACCGGCGGGAAGTTTAAGTACTACGCCGTCACCCGCCAGATGGTCCTGTTCGCCGTCGAACGCCGCAAGTCGTGGCGCATCCTCCAGAGCAAGGCCGGCGTGGCCAACAAGGACTACGTCGCCCAGAAGGCCCTCCTCGCGAAGGTCGACAAGGGCGAGATCCCGCTGGCCGACGCCAAGGCGAAGGTCCGTGACCTCCTCGCCGCCGAGCTGACCGCCCCCGCGAAGTAAGGCGTTCCGGCCACGAATCAATCAGCCCGGCCATCCTCCGATGGCCGGGCTTTTTCGTGCCCGGCGGTAGGGCAGACCCGCCGGTTCGGCCGCGATGTGCCACAGGCAAAACGGCGCCCCGCGCCGAACTCTATAGCCGGGTCGAAGACGTCACGTCAGGATCCGGGATAGAAGTGCCCCGCTGTCCTGAATCCTGACGTGACGTCTTCGTCGGCCTTTTTGACCGGCCACGGACCTATGAGCTCCACGGGCCGAAGTACAGAGGACGAATAGCAGGCGGCAGTCCGGCCAGCCTTGGGATGGCTCAAACGCGGGGCTGGGCCTCTCATCGAGAATTTTAGCACATTTTCCGAATACGTTCCTCAGTACTATTCTTGCCATACTAATTTCCGTGCGTATCGGAATGGCATGCCGATATCTCTGATGTGTTTGAACAGGCCCAAGCTTGGGCCCTCAATCAGGGCAAGGGGATCTGCCTCCTGCACGGCCTCGGTCGGCGGCATCCCGGGCCTGGCCGGGCAGGCCCCCTGGCCCGGGCGCAGGCCCCGGATCCCGGGCTCCGCAGGGAGCCGGCACGGCCGAGATACGGAGGAGATACGGACGAGACACGGAGGCGCCCTTGCCAAACTGCGTCTCCGCTCGGACCAACCCCGTGTGAGCCTGAGGAAACCCGGCCAGACTGGCTGGGAGAAGGGCGATCATGCCGCGGGCTGACCTGAACCTGATCTACGACATCCGCCGGGGCAAAAGGAGCGAGTGGGTCTACCGGGAGATGAATGGCAAACTGTTCTTCAGCCGCCGGCCTAACCCGAAGAAGCAGACCGAGGCCCAGAAGGCCACCCGCGAGAATTTCCGGATCGCCATGGCGTACGCCAAAGGGGTGCTAGCCGATCCCGCGAAACGGGCACCCTACGAGGCCCGGGCCAAAAAGGAAGGCCGGCCGGTGCGCCAGTTGGTCATTTCCGAGATGATGAAGCAGAGGGCCGAGAAGCGGAAGAGCAGACGTCCGTCGGTATCGGACGGATAACGTCGATTCACCCCAGACCGGGCCCGATCCCCATCAGCGGGGATGAACGAAGATCCACACTCCGCCCCCTACCTTGCGCCCTCAGCGGCCCCTGAGTGCCCCTCCGCCGCACGCGCGGCGGGCTTGTCCTGCTGCTTCCCAGCGGCATCCTCCGGGCATGAGAAAACGATGGGCTTGGTTGCTCCTTCTCGTGGTGCTGCCGATCGGTTGCGTGGCGGAAAACATCCTTTCAGACCCCGCCACCCGCCTCTCCTTCCAGATCCGCGACGAGGCCAAGGCCCTGCGCCGGTCCGGCAAGCCCACAGCCACGTTTGTTCACCAGCCGTCCACCTTCTGGCCGGATCACTTTACCGGCGACTACCAGATCAGCTTCCACCAGATGCCGGGCCGACCAGCCGGGGACCGCAGCCTTGCCACCGAGCAGACCTCGGGCAGCGGGCCCAGGAGCGGCACGACCTACCACCTCAACTACGTCACGGTGGCTCAGGACCTGGCGGTTCAGCACCATCTGGGGGAACCCACCCTCGTGACCCTCGAGTTGCACGACGGCAAAGTCGTGATCACAGGCCTAAAGTGAATGCCAGGCGGTGTGCCAGGAAACACCGGACAGATGACAGAGGACAGCGGGCAGAGGGGCTCTGAGTCGATCCACCAGCGGACGTGAGCGACTTCCGGCGTTACCCTCCTTTGCCTCTTTACTCGATGCGGGGTTGTCATTCCCTCTCAGACCCACCCTTTCCCTGGCAATGCCCCCCACCAAGGAATCCCTCGACCGCCTGAAGATCGACCGCTCCGCCGCGCCGGCCGGTGCCCCACTCGGGCCGCGGATCGCGTACATCGTGGCGGTCATCGCGGTGATCGGCGCGATCAGCTGGTGGTTCCAACGGCCCAAGCCGGCCGCCGTGCGCACCGCCGCGGCCCGGGAGGTCAGCTCGGCGGGCGGGACCCGCACGCTCCTGAACGCCTCGGGCTATGTCACCGCCCGGCGGCTTGCCACGGTCTCCTCCAAGGTGACGGGCCGCGTGCTTAATGTCCTCATCGAGGAAGGCATGAAGGTTGAGGAGGGCCAGATCCTCGCGCACCTCGACGCCACCAACACCGAGGCCAGCCTGAAGCTGGCCGAGGCCCAGCTCGATTCCGCCCGCCGTGGCTTGGGCGAGACACAGGCCCAGCTCAATCTCGCCAACAGCAATCTCACCCGCAGCCGCAGCCTCGCCGCCTCCGGCAACGTCAGCCCCGCCGAGCTCGAGCAGGCCCAGGCCGAGGCCGCCACCTATGCCGCGCGGCTCGCCCGGCAGCAATCGGATGTCTCCGTCGCCGAGCGCCAGGTCGCCATTTGGAAACAGCAGGTCGACGACGCCATTATCCGGGCTCCATTCAGCGGTGTCGTCGTCGCCAAGAGCGCCCAGCCCGGCGAGATGATCTCTCCCGTCTCGGCCGGCGGCGGCTTCACCCGCACCGGCATCTGCACCATCGTCGACATGGCGTCCCTTGAGGTGGAGGTCGATGTGAACGAGAGCTACATCAACCGCGTCAGCGCGGGCCAGCCGGTGTCCGTGACGCTCGACTCCTACCCCGACTCCAGGATCGGCGCCAAGGTCATCGCCATCGTTCCCACCGCCGACCGCCAGAAGGCCACCGTGCGGGTGCGCGTGGGCTTCGACCAGCTCGACCCACGCATCCTGCCCGACATGGGCCTCAAAGTTGCCTTCCAGAGCAATGAGGCCCCCACGGCCGCAAGCCGGGCGATTGTGGTGCCACAGGCCGCCGTGCGGCGGGCCGACGGCCGCGATGTCGTCTGGGTCGTGCGCGACGGCCGCGTCGAGCGCCGCGCCGTGACGGTCCAAGGAACGCTCGCCCAGGAAACCACGCTCGCCGCCGGCGTGAACGCCGGCGAGAAGGTCGTCGTCGAGGGCCCGGTTGAACTGGCCGAAGGCGCGCGCGTCAACGAACTGCCCTAATTCCTTTCAAACCGGTTGCGCGCAACGACGCAGAGAACGCAGAGATCCATCCTCCAAACCCGTTGGCCGCAAGAAGGCGCAAAATGCGCAAAAAATACCCCAACCCAAGCGTCGGCAATTTTGGTTCGGAATTCAGAACGCCCTTTCTTGCGCCTTCTTCGCCTTTTTGCGGCCATTCCGTCCGGGCTACCTCTTCCGACCTTTGCGTCCTCTGCGTCGCTGCGTGCCACCCCTTCGATAAACCATGAGCAATAACGACGAAGTGCTGGTCGACGTCCACGGCGTGGACCGCGTGTTCCGGCGCGGGTCCGAGGAGATCCATGTCCTGCAGAAGCTCGACCTGCAGGTCCGGCGCGGGGAGTTCCTTGCCCTGATGGGACCGTCGGGTTCCGGCAAGTCCACTCTGCTCAACCTCATCGGCGGGCTCGACCGCCCGAGCAGCGGCACGGTCGCGATCGGCGGCGAACGCATCGACGGCCTCAACGACCGCGAGCTGGCCGCGTGGCGGGCCCGGCATGTCGGGCTCGTCTTCCAGTTCTACAACCTGCTCCCGGTGCTCAATGCCCAGAAGAACGTCGAGCTGCCGCTGCTTCTCACGTCCCTCTCCGCCACTCAGCGCCGCGACCATGCGGCCGCCGCCCTTGAGATCGTGGGGTTGAAGGACCGCAACACCTCCTTCCCGTCCCAGCTATCCGGCGGCGAGCAGCAGCGCGTCGGCATCGCTCGCGCGATCGTCACCGATCCCACCATCCTCCTTTGCGACGAGCCCACGGGCGACCTCGATCAAAAATCGGGCGACGAAATCCTCTCGCTCCTGCAGGCCCTCAACCGCGAGCAGGGCAAGACGATCATCATGGTGACACACGACCCACACGCCTCGGCTCGCGCCACCCGCACCGTGTACCTCAACAAGGGCCGCCTGTTGGCGGAGAAGCCGGAATGAAGGTCAACGAATCGATGGTAGGGCTGGGTCGACGAACCGGCCGGATGGATCGAGGGGTCGTCGCGGTCGCCTCGACGGGGCAACCCTACCTCTGAACGCCCATGAAGTTCGCCGGCCTCGTCTGGAGCAACCTGAAGCGGCGCAAGCTGCGCACCGCCCTCACCATCCTCTCGGTGCTGGTGGCATTCCTGCTCTTCGGATTCCTTGGCGCGATCAAGCAGGCGCTCGTGGGCGGCGTGGATCTCTCCGACGCCAACCGCCTCATCGTGCGGCATCGGGTGTCGATCATCCAGATGCTCCCGCTGGCCTACATGGACCGCATCGGCCGCATCCCCGGGGTCGTCTCCGTCACGCCCTTCATCTGGTTCAACGGCATCTACCAGGACCCGAAGAACTTTTTCGGCAGCTTCCCGGTCGATCCGGTTGGCCTGCTCGACATGTACCCGGAGATCAGCCTGCCCGCGGCGCAGCGGAAAGCCTGGTTGGAGACGCGCACCGGCGCCGTCGTGGGGCGTGGCCTCGTCGACCGCTTCGGCTGGAAGATCGGTGACCGCATCCCGCTCGTGTCCCCCATCTGGCCGAAGGGCGGGGCAAGCGACACCTGGGAGTTCGAGATCGTCGGCATCTACGATGCCGGCCGGAAGGGCGCCGACACCTCGGGCTTCTACTTCCGCTACGATTACTTCGACGAGGCCCGCCAGCAGGGCAAGGGCTCGATCGGGTGGTACGGCGTGCGGGTGGACAGCCCCGACCACGCCGCTGCCATCTCAAGGGCCATCGACAACGAGTTCGCCAACTCGCCCGCCGAGACCAAGTCGGAGTCCGAGGGCGCCTTCGCCCAGGGCTTCGTGCAGCAGTTCGGCGACATCGCCGCCATCGTGCTCGCGATCCTCGCGGCCGTGTTCTTCACCATCCTGCTCGTGGCCGGCAATACCATGGCGCAATCGGTCCGCGAGCGCACCAACGAGCTCGGCGTGCTCAAGGCCATCGGCTTTTCCAATGAGCGTGTGCTCGGCATCGTCCTAGCGGAGTCGTTCGTGATCGCCGCGCTCGGCGGCATCCTCGGACTCGCGCTCGCGCTGGTGCTGGTCGCGGCGTTCGCCCCGTCCCTCGCCACTTACCTCCCCGGCTTCTTCCTGCCGCCAAAGCAGCTCGTGGCCGGCGCCGGCCTGGTCGTTGTCCTCGGCCTCGTCGCCGGCATCCTTCCCGCCCTTTCCGCGATGCGCCTGCGCATCGCCGAGGCGCTCCGGCGCAGCGCGTGATCCCATGAGCGCCACCGGCAATTGGTTCTCCCAGGTCGCAGCCGTGACGGCCTTTAGCCTGCGCACAATCGGACAGCGCCGCGGCGCCGTGCTTGCCACGGCCGTCGGCGTCGCGGGCGTCGCCGTGGTGTTTGTCGGCGTGCTCTCCATCGCCGCCGGCTTCCGCGGCACCATGAAGTCTTCGGGGGCACCCGACGTGGCAATCGTCCTGCGGGCCAGCGCCAACGGCGAAATGAGCAGTGCCCTGTCACGCGAGGAGACGCAGATCATCGCCGATGCCCCCGGCGTGGCCCGCAACGGCGGCGCCGCCCAGGCCTCCGCGGAGCTTTTCGTCATCATCAACCTCCCAAGCAAGAAGAGCGGCAGCGACGCCAACGTGCCGCTGCGTGGGGTGGGTCCCGCCGCCTTCACGGTGCGCGACAACCTCCAGCTCGTGGCTGGCCGCCGATTTGAGCCCGGCCGCAATGAGATCATGGTGGGTGTCGGCGCCGCCCGCACCTCCGCGGGCCTCGAGGTCGGGCGCAAGGTCAAGCTCGGCAACAATGAATGGGACGTGGTGGGCATCTTCACCGCCGCCGGTGGCACGGCTGAGTCCGAACTCTGGACCGACGCCGCCGTGCTCCAGACCGCCTACCAGCGCGGCTCTTCCTTCCAATCCGTGACGGCCCGCCTCGCCTCGCCCGAAAGCTACCAGGCCTTCAAGGACGCGCTCACCGCCAATCCCCAGCTCAAGGTCCTGGTCCAGCGCCAGGCCGAGTT
>OMJT01000135.1 GCA_900299415.1 Opitutales bacterium | reverse complement strand
GTGACCGTGGCGACCGGGATGTTCTTCGCCTGGGTCAGGTCGTCACCGAGGGCGCGCAGCGCCAGGGCGGCGATCGTCGGGTCGGAGACCATCGCGGCGATGGCCTGCGTCGAGGCGGCGCCACGGAGCTGCTTGTACGTGAAGAGGGCCGCGGTGCGGTTGTTGAGGGACTTCGAGGTGTCGCGCGCCAGGGCCAGCAGCTGCGCGTCGATGCCGTTGCCCATCTGGGCGGCACGGCGGAGGATGGCGCGTTGGGCCTCGATGCGGCGCATGTTGCTGTTGCCGGCCAGCACCTGCACGAGCTCAGCCGCCGAGGCGGTGTCGAAGTTCGGCATCGGCGCCGGCGTGAAGTTCTTTGGCCGGATACTGTAAACCACGCCTTGGTTGCGACCAGCCCAGGAGAAGCCGCCGGACCAATGGGTGGCGTAGATCACGCTGTTGCCGTCCACGTCCGGATCCATCGGGTTCGGGAATTCGATGAAGGGCTCGTTGCCCGCCGGAATATCCTGGCCGGAATTCCGAAGGGGCACGCCATTGATGGAGCTGTCGATCACCGCGAAGCCCGGCAGTTTGAAGGTCGCACCGCTGGGCTGCACATGTTGGGCAAAGATGGCGCGCTGGCCGTAGTCCGCCGTGTATGGGAGATCGTTCCACTTCGCCGGGATGCCCGGCTCGTCGAGCCACATGCCGCCGGAGCCGGAACCACCACCAAAGTCCGCGAGCGGAGTCACCACCTCGTTCGGGAAGTTGGTGAAGAGCGACGGATAACCATGGTCGGTCATGCCGCTCATATGGTGGAAACGCACATTCCAGCCGCCGCCGTCGTTGGTGTTGTCGCGGGCGAAAACCTCCAGGGTGGGGCCTACCGCCACGCCGAAGATATTGCGCGTGTTGTGCGCCCAGACCTCCAAGCCGCTGCCATCCGGGCGAAAACGAACCACGCCGCCTCCCCGCAGGGTGAGCTTGCGGCCATCCACCGTGCTGGTGGCGCCATTCACGCCCTGGTCACCCAGGGCGACGTAGATCCAGCCGTCGATGCCCAGCTCGATGGAGTTCTGGCCATGGTCGACGCGCGCGTCGGCGATGGTGCGGCCGAAATTATTGATCAGGACCTTCTTCTCGTCCGCGACGCCGTCGCCATTGCGGTCGTAGTACGCCGAGATCGTGGGCGGAGCCAGGACGATGAGATGGTCATGGTCCCAGAGGAGGCCGCGGGGATTGTCGACGTCGGGCACGAACGCCGTGGCCTCGTCGGCGACGCCATCGTGATTGGTATCCTTCAGGCGAATGATCCGCCCGAGGTGGGACCAGGCGCTTTGCGCACCGTTGCCGTCGACCGCGACGAACACCATCGAACCGTCGCGCGCGGCAGCCACCGTCGTCGGGTAATTCACGATCGGCGGGGTGGCGAAGACCTTCGCCTCAAACTCGTCCGGTACCGTGATGGCGTCCAGGTTCGAACGCTCGAGCGCCGGCGTGATCAGGGGCGTCTTGGCAAAATCCGCGGGCGGGAGCTGGCCGACGGTGCCGTCGGGCTGCGCGGGCGGGTTGCCGGACTGGTTCGTGTTGCCCACGAAGTTGCCCAGGGGGCCGTTGAGGGCCGGGTTGCCCGTGCCGTTGATCATGACCACCTCCTTGTCGAGGATGTTGATCTGGGCGAAGGCCAGGGGGGTGGTCGCCAAGGCCGCGGTGACGGCGAGCGATGTGATGATAGTGCGCATTGGGATCGGGGGATCTGACGGTGTTCGGGTAAACGACCGGAATTCTGAGAGCCGAAATCCAGTCCGGGGATAGACGGAAACCATCAACCGAAGAGACGGAATGCCTGCAAGTCCTATGCTTTTTTACCAAGCCTTGCGGTGATTCCACAACGCCAGGAGGGGTACCGAAGCCCGGCCGGGTCGCCGACCCCGCCCTACCCTCGGGCGAATCGCGAACCCAAGCCCGGCCGCGTCATCGGCGGTGAAACCGTCGGTTCAGGCGCCCACTGGCGCCACGCGGGCGCCGGACACCGCCTCGGCGATGTTCTGGGGCTGCGCCTCGGCCTCACCGCGCTCGTGATTGAAGTGCATCGAGACGGTCTTCGAGACACCGCGTTCCTCCATCGTCACGCCGTAGATCGCCTGGGCGGCAGCCACGGTGCGCTTGTTGTGCGTGATGATGATGAACTGCGACTCGCTCACGAACTTCTTCAAGAGGTCGGTGAACCGCCCGATGTTGGACTCGTCGAGCGGCGCATCGAGCTCGTCGAGGAGGCAGAAGGGCGAGGGCTTCACCATGTAGAGCGCGAAGAGCAGCGCCACCGCGGTGAGGGTCTTCTGGCCGCCGGATAGCAGCGAGATGCTCTTCAGCTTGGTGCCGGGCGGCTGGGCCACGATCTCGATGCCGCTCTCAAGGATGTCCTCCGCCTGGATCAGCTCCAGCGCGGCGCGGCCACCGCCGAAGAGGGTCTGGAAGGTGTAGACGAAGTTCTTCCGGATCTGCTCGAAGGTCAGTTCGAACTGCTTCAGCGACGTCTGGTTGATCTCGTCGATCACCTTGAGCAGTTCCGCCTTTGCGGCCGTGAGGTCATTGCACTGGCCGGTGAGGAAGTCGTGGCGCTGCTTTAGGTCGGCATACTCCTCGATCGCGACGAGATTGACGGCGCCCATGCTGTTCATGCGTTGCCGCAGCGCGTCGGACTCGGTCTTCACCGCGGCCCAGTCGGTCTGCTCCAGCGCCGCGAGATCTTCGGCCGTGGGCTCACCGCGCGGCCCCTTGGCCTTGCGACGGCGTTTTTGCGGAGCATCCGCGCCACTGTCCGCTCCGCCCTCTGGCTTCTGTCCTCGGTCCTCTGCGTCGTCATCCTCATCAAGGTCGAGCGGCTTAAGTCCCTCGGGCTCATCCTCGGCGTGCCAGAGCAGGTGGCGCCAATCGAGCGTGGCCACGTCGGCCTGGAACTCGCGCTGGGCCTCCTCGGCAAGGAAGCTCGTGCGCTGGCGCGTCTCGGCCAGGCGCACCTCCTGGCCGGCCAGTTCCTGCTGGGCGGCGTCGGACTCGGCGCGGACGCCCGCCTGCTCCGACTCGAGGGTGGCGATCTCTTCCTCCAGCGCACTGAGGTCGCGCCGAGCCTGGGTGACCTGCTCCTGCGCAACCTCAAGGGTAACGGCGAGCTCCGCGGCCCGGGAGCGCTGGGCGGCGGCCTCTTGTTCGAGCGAGGCTACCTGTTCGGACCAGGCCTCAATCTCCTGCTGGCGCTGGACGAGCAGGTCGCCGAGCTGGTGGCGGCGGCGTTCCATTTCGCCGAGGCCACGGTCGAGGACCTCGACCTTCTGGCGGCGTTCCGCGAGCTCAAGCCGGGCCTGGGCGAGCGACTCGCGCTTCACCTCGCGGTCGGTGCGGACCTCGTTGAGGCGGACCTCAAGCTTTTGAACAACCTCGCGCTGGGCGGTGACGGCCGCCTCGGCGCCGACGAGCGTGGCCCTCGCCTTTTCCCAGCGGGACTGGGCCTCGTTGCGGGCCTGCAGCAGGGCGGCCAGCTCGGCCTCCATGCGGCGGACGCGGCCGGAGACATCGTCTTGGGCCCGCTGGGCGTTGCGCAGCTCGGCCTGCTGGGCCGCGGCGGTCTGCGTGGCGGCGAGCACATCGGCGCGGCGCTGTTCGAGGGTCTGCTCGGCGGCGGCGAGGCGCGCATTGAGGGCGTCGATCGCGGCGCGCTGCTCATCGTGCGCCTTCTGCTCGATGGCGAGGGCCTGGCTGGTCTCGCGCAGGTCGATCTCGCGCTGCACGATGCTCTGGGCCGCCTTGCGCGGGTTGTGGTAGCCGCCCGACACGAGGCCGCGGCGGTCCACGATCTCGCCCTTGCGCGTGGCGACGGCGAGGAAACCGAAGGCCGGGTTGGCCTGCCAGAATTCCAGGAACGCGGGCAGGTCGTCGGCGAGGTAGCACTCGGCGAGGATGCTGCGCGCAGGATGCCCGGTGCTGATCTCGCCGAGCGCCGTAAGCGCGGGAACGAGCCCGGCGGGCAACGCGGCGGAGGCGGAGGCCCCCGTCCCGACCCCGGCGACCTGCAGCACCGCGGAGCCGATCTGCTCGGACTCCAACTGCGCCAGGATGCGGCCGGCGGTCGCGACATCGCTGACATGGATCGCCTCGGCGGCGGAACCGAGGAGGGCCTCGACCGCGCGGCCGAACTCCGGCCTCACCTCGAGCCCGTGGGTGATGGGGGAAACCTTGGCACCGGCGAGCGCGCCGTCGAGGCGGCCCTGCAGCACGGCCTTCGCACCCTCGCCGAAGCCCTCCCACTTTTCCTGCAGTTGCTGGAGCAGCTTCAGGCGCGCGGTGCGCTGGGCGAGCTGGCGGTCGGTTTCCTGCAGGCGGCGCTGCGCCTCGCGGAATTCCTTGGTCAAATCAGTGATCGCCTGCTGCGCGGCAGCGGACTCCTGCTGGGCCGCCTGCCGGGCGGTGTCGGCCGCGGTGGCGCGCTCGGCCACCGCCGTGACGGCCTGCGTGGCCTGCTCCTGCTGGGTGCGGACTTGGCCGAGGTCGGCGGCGAGGAGGTCGTGGCGGTGCACGCTGGTCTTCTGCTCAACCTCGTAGCCCGAGCAATCGGTGCGCAAACGCGCCACCGTGCTCTCAAGCTGGAGGAGCTGGAAGCGGGACTGGTTGAGCTCCTGCTCGAGCTTGCTCAGCTCGCCCTCGGCGAGCGCGAGCTCGCGGTTGCGCTGCTGGAAGACGGCGTCGGAGCTGCCGAGCAGGCCAAGCTGAAGCTGCTTGTCCTGCGCGCCGGTGTCGGCCTGGGCCGTGACCTCCCGGAGCTGCATCTCAAGTTCGCCGAGGTCGTCGCGCGAGGAGCCGATGCGTTCCTCGAGGCCGGAGCGCTTGATGCCGGCGAGATTGGCCGCGTTGTCGGCCCCCTCGCGCTGGGAACGCAGGTCGAAGGCGCCCTGCTGCGCGTCCTGTACGCGCTGGCCGAGCTCGGTGCGGCGGGCCTTGCGGCCGTCGAGCACGGACTGGCGGCTGTCGAGCCCGGCACGGCGGGCCTCGGCGCGGGACCGCAGGCCGGCGACGGTCGACTCGAGGCCGGCGAGAGTGGCGCTGAACTGAGCGTGGTTGAAGCCGGCCCAGGCCAGGCTGAGGTGCCGCTGGCGGTGGGCGAGGCGCCGGTAGCGCATGGCCTTCGCGGCCTGGCGGCGGAGGCTGCCAATCTGCCGTCCAACCTCTCCGATCACGTCGGCCACGCGGGCCAGATTCTGCTCGGTGAGCGCGAGCTTGTTCATCGCCTCGCGGCGCTGGCTCTTGTACTTGGTGATGCCGGCGGCCTCCTCGAAAACGGCGCGGCGCTCCTCGGGCTTGGACGACAGGATCTGGTCGATTTGGCCCTGCGCCATGATCGAGTAGCTGGTCCGGCCAATGCCGGTGTCCATGAAAAGCTTGTGGATGTCCTTCAGCCGGCACGGCTGGCCGTTGAAGAAATACTCGCTCTGGCCGTCGCGGTGGACGCGACGCATGATCTCGATCTCGTGGTACTCGCTCCCGAGCTGCTGCTCGCACTCGGTCAGGAGCAGCGCGACCTCGCAAAGCTGGGCCGGCTTGCGCGTGTCGGCGCCCTCGAAGATGACGTCCTGCATCTTGCCGCCGCGCAGGGCCTTTGCGCTCTGCTCGCCCAGCACCCAGCGGATGGCATCGGCGATGTTGGACTTGCCGCATCCGTTCGGACCGACGACAGCGGTGACTCCGGGTTCGAAATTGAGTTGGGTTGCGTCTGCGAATGACTTGAAGCCATGCAGCTTGAGCGCCTTCAGATACATGAAAACGCGACGTTGAGAGTCGCATTTTCCCGCGGCAAACCGAAAACCTTGCGATTTGTTCACGGGTTATTCCCAAGCTGTCCACGGCGCGGGCCGACGGTCGGGAATAGTCCCCGCCACCGTCCCTCCCATCCCGTCCTCCCCCACCCAACTCCATGTCGTCACCTCTGAAATTCGTCCTCCTGTTATCCGGCGTGCTGCTCGGCGCCCTTTCCCTCGGAGCCCAGCCGCCCCGCGGCGGGCCCGGTGGTCCCGGCGGGCCGGCTGGACCGGCCAGCGCTCCCGGCCGAATCAGCCCGCATGAGACGGGGAGCGCGGCGATCGGCGGCTTCAACGGCCCGCGGGTGACCATCGTCTACGGCCGGCCCTATTCAAGGAATCCGAATCCCCCCGGCGAGATCCGGAAGATCTTCGGTGGGCTTGTGCCCTGGGGCCAAGCCGACCGCATGGGTGCCGACGAGGCCACCACCCTCATCACCCAGAAGCCCCTCGTGTTCGGATCCACCACGCTCCCGGCGGGCACCTACACGCTCTATTGGGTCCTGAGCGAGGCGGGCGATTCGAAGCTGGCGTTCAGCCGCAACATCGGGAAATGGGGCATCCCGGTGGACGAGACCGCCGACGTCGCCCGCGTGAATTTCCGGAAAAGCGAGCTACCCGCCCAGCTCGACCAGCTCACGATCGCGGTCGAGAACACCCCGACCGGCGGCGTGATCAAGGTCAGCTGGGAGAAGACGCAGTTCGCCGCCGAGTTCACGGTGAAGGAATGAAGGAGCTTGGAGCGGGGAGCCCGGAGCTCGGAGATGGAAGCTAGAAACTCGCGAGTCGTGTCTCAGTTTGCGCCGATTTGCTGGAGCTGACCTCGTCGAGACCGGCACTCCGGGGTCGGCGACCCCGGCTACAATGGCAAACTGACACACGGCCAACCCGCCGCTCAAAGCTCGTAGCTCAAGGCTCCGCGCTCCTAGCTAAGTGGCATGGCCACTTTCCGTCTGCTGCTCTGGGACATCGACGGCACCCTGCTGCTCTCGAGCGGCGCCGGCATGCGGGCGCTTGAGGTCGCCCTCACGCGGGTCTTCGGGCTGCAGGGCTCACTCGCCGACATCGAGTACGCCGGCCGCACCGACCGCTGGATCCTGCGGCAGGTGTTCGCGAAGTTCGGACTGCCGGCCACGGAGGACAACTTCGCCCGCTACACCGCGGGCTACCTCGCGGAGCTGCCGGCCCAGCTGGCCGGGTCGGCAGCCCGGGTGCTGCCCGGGGTCGAGCCCCTGCTCGCCGCGGCCGCGGGCCGCCCCGGGATCACGCAGGGACTGCTCACCGGCAACCTCCGCGGCGGCGCCGAGGCCAAGCTCAGCCGCTTCGGGCTTTGGCGCTACTTCCCCTTCGGGGCCTTCGCGGACGACAGCGAGGACCGCCACCAACTCGGGCCCCATGCCCTCGCCCGGGCCCGGGCCCACCGCCCCGGCCGGGCCGACTTCGCCCCGGACCAGGTGTGGGTGATCGGCGACACGCCCCACGACATCACCTGCGGCCAAGCCTTCGGGGCCCGCACGCTGGCCGTGGCCACGGGCAACTACTCCGTGGATCAACTCGACGCCCACGGGCCGACGGCCGTGCTGCGGGATCTCTCGGATGCCCCGGCTTTCTGGCGCGTGATCGAAAACTGACCTGTCCGTCCAAACTTGCCCCCCGAACAGCAAAACCGCACTTGACTCGACAGGCCTCGATTCTACGGTCCGCCCTCTTCCCGATTTCGGGGTGGTAGCTCAGCTGGTTAGAGCGTCTGCCTGTCACGCAGAAGGTCGCGGGTTCGAGTCCCGTCCATCCCGCCATCTTTCGCTCCTGTCGGAGCTTCAGATGGCACCTCATACGTGGCACAGACAAGGGCGGTGCGCAGAGGATCGGGCCGTAGTCAGTAGGATTTACGCAGCCCGAGGCGTTGCCGGTGGCCACCTGACTAAACGTCAACCGAAGGATAAATACAGCAACACCACGGTTGCCCGTGGTCCCGTGATGGGAAATCGTAATACCTCCCAGCCTGCCTTGCGGCAGAAAGTAACGCCGGGAAGGTAGAGCAATCCGTTGGGTTTAAATGGGGTAATGTCACTGCACCCTTATCTGGGCCGCCCGCCTGCTCGGCCTTGCGCTATGGCCACCGCCCGGGGTTTCCCCGGGGGCTCCTCGGGCATTCCTCGGGCGTTCCTCGGGCAATCCTTGGGTGTTCCTTGGGCAATCCTTGGGTAGACTGTGGGCAGCATCCACACGCGCCCGCGCGCACCCAAGGCTTGCCCGACCGGAAACCGACCGGAAAAGCCCCCAACATCGTCGGAGAGCCCGCTGGAAGCGGTGCGAATCAGGCTCGCAAAGGCCTGCGGCGGTTTGCATACAGGCCGGCGTCTCCCGCCATGCCGACCTACGAGTACGCCTGCACCAAATGTGGCCACGCCTTTGAGGCGTTCCAGTCCATGAAGGATGCGCCGCTCAAACAGTGCCCGAAATGCCGCAAGGCAGGCCTCAAGCGCCTCGTCGGGGGCGGTGCGGGGTTGATTTTCAAGGGATCCGGTTTCTACATCACCGACTACAAGAAAAAGTCCGGCTCCCCCGACGGCGGCGCCAAGCCCGCCGCGCCGGCCAAAACCTCCCCCACCCCGGCCGCAACCTCCTGACCCCATTCATGAGCACCCAGGCAAAGATCGACCGCGCCCTCTACGGCCCCAGCTGGACCGAGGTGATCTTCGGCGCCATCCTCAGCTTCGCCCTCGGCATCGGCCTCGCCATCGTCTTCCTGATCCTCAAGGCCGTCGCGGTCGTGAAGGAACTGCCCAAGGAGGACAAGATCGTGCGCAACATGGTCTACTTCATCCAGGGCTCGAAGGACTCCGCTAAGGGCAAGACCATCGACGCCAAGCTCAAGGATCTCGCAGCCGGCAAGTCAGTCACCGTCAGTGAGGATGAGCTGAACTCCCTCTTCGGCGGCAAGTCCGCCCCGGCCCCTGCGCCCAAGGCCGGCCCCGCCCCCAAGGCCGGCGCTAAGAAAGCCGACGAGCCGCCGTCCATGCCCGCCACCTCCGGCCCGAATTTCCGGATCGTCGGCGACAAGCTCCAGATTGGTCTACCCACCACGATCGACCTGCTCGGGCTCAACCAGTCGCTCGTCGTCGTCGCCACCGGCCACTTCGGCAACGAGGGCGGCAAGGTCAGCTACGAAATCGACGACTTCCAGGTCGGCTCCCTTCCGGCCAGCCGGCTCCCCTACATCCAGGGCGCGGTGGTCAACAAGGTCCTCGCCGCCCAGACCTTTCCCGAGGAGCTGACCGGCATCTGGAACAAGCTCAAGAGCATCACCATCGAGGGCAGCACGCTGAAGCTGACCATGCCGTGACCCGCGGCCGCGCGCCCGGCCGAGTGTCCATGGATTTTTCCGCCCTGCTCGCCGCCAGCGTCGCCCGCGTCGAGGCCGGGCTCGACCGGCACCTCCCGCCCGCCGATGCCCGCCCGGCCCGGCTCCACGCCGCGATGCGCTACAGCCTGATGGGCGGCGGCAAGCGCCTCCGACCGGTCCTGCTCCTCGCTGCGGCCGGCCTGGGCAAGGGCGGGATCGACCCGGTTCCCGCCGCGGTCGCCGTGGAATGCCTGCACACCTACTCGTTGATCCATGACGATCTGCCGTGTATGGATGATGACGATCTCCGCCGCGGCCGTCCGACCGTGCACAAGGCTTACGACGAGGCCACCGCCGTGCTCGCGGGCGATGCCCTGCTCACCCATGCCTTCGCCCTGCTGGGTGAATCCTACGCCGGGCACCCCGCCCTCGCCACGGCCCTTGTGCGCGAACTCGGCTCGGCCGCGGGCAGCCGGCACCTGATCGGCGGCCAGATGGAGGACCTCCTCGCCGAAGGAAAGGCCTCGGCCACGGCCGATGAGCTGGAATTCATCCACCTCAACAAGACCGCCGCCATGCTCGAGGCTTCGCTCGTGATGGGCGGCCTGGTGGGCGGGCTCGCCGAGCCGCACCTAACGACCCTGCGCACCGCCGGCCGCCAGCTCGGCCTGGCGTTCCAGATCATCGACGACATCCTCGATGCCACGGCCGACACCGCGACCCTCGGCAAGACCGCCGGCAAGGACGCCAAGGACGGCAAGACCACCTATGTGAAACTCCACGGGCTCGATGCCTCCCGCAGGTTCGCGGACGAGTGCACGGCCCGCGGACTGGCAGCCGTCACGGTCCTTCCGGGCGACACCGCGTTCTTGCAGGCGCTGGCGGCGAAGATGGCGAAGCGGAGTACCTGAGGTGTGAATCAAAGGTAGGGCTGGGTCGATGACCCGGCCGGATTTGGGTTTCGCGATTCTCGGATAGTCGGGGATACGACGTCGTCGATGTTTTCGATCGGCACCGCGAACGGCCGCCTCGTCGAGGCAGCGCTACCTTCGAATAAACTACCGCCGTGCCCTTTGGCTCAAACCCCGTGCTGCTTGCAAAGGGGCACCAGCTTCTTTCGACCGATTTCGAGCCGCTCGCCACGTTCCCAATCAAAGGCATCCATCGCGATCTCGGTGGTGAGCGCACCCGGCTTATGCTGAAGGCGGCGGATCATATCCTCGATGTCCTTCGGGAACGGGTGCTTGCCCTCGAGCAGCATCGCTCGGATCGGATGGTTATCCCTGTGATCTGGGAGGGGGCATAATGGGCCTACCGACCACTTTTGGTTTTTGGTCCCTCAACGCAAGTCTGTTGAGGAAGGGGGTGTCTCAGTTTGCGCCAATCAACCTTAGCAGGCCTCGTTGAGGCCGGCTCTCCGGGGTCGCGACCCCAGCTAAATTCGGAGTCGAACGGTCAAAAAAAATCCCCGCGGCCGGGGCCGCGGGGATCGAATTCAATCGCCGGAGAAGAGGCTCAGATCTTGCCCCACTCCTTGAGACGCGCGGCGGTAGCTTCGGCCTGGGCCATGCTGCCGCCGTCATACTCGAGGATGTACCACTCGGTGCCGCCGACCGCCTTGTCCTCGCAGGCTGCGAAGATCGCGGGCCATTTGGCCAAGTTGCCGTCGGTCGGGTCGCCCACGAGCTTGCCGCCGCCGCCGTTGGCAGGCTTGACGTGCACGGTGTTGGCGCGGCCCGGGTACTTCTTCATCAGTTCCACCTGATCCCTGCCGGCAGTGCCGACGTGGCCGAGGTCGAGCTGCATGTACACGTCCTTGACAGTGCGGCTGAAGAAGATCTCCCAAGTCGCCACGCCATTGATCGTGTTGAAATCCGGCGGATGCGAGTGGTAGTAGGTGTGCATGCCGGCCGGCAGGTTGGCCTGGATGCCGTTGAAGATGTCGGCCACGGCCTCCCACTCCGCCTTGGTCGCCGTCGAGGGTGTGTTCATGGCGAGGACCGCCGGACCGCCGGCGCCACCGCGACCACCGCCGCGGCCGCCGCTGGCGAGGTTGGCCAGCTGCTCGGGGGTGAGCTTGTTG
>OMJT01000134.1 GCA_900299415.1 Opitutales bacterium | reverse complement strand
GTAGAGATCGACCGGCAGCCAGTGTTTCAGCTTGGCGGGGTCGCAGAAGGCCTTGTCGTTCTTCGGGTCGAGGTAGCGCAGGTAGTACCAGCAGGAGCCGGCCCATTGCGGCATGGTGTTGGTCTCGCGGCGGGCGCGGATCCAGTCGGCGCCGGGCCGGGCCTCGGCGGCCGGCACCGCGGCGCCGGTGGCCGGGTGATACCAGATCTCGAGCCAGTCGGTGATCCCGGCGAGCGGGCTCTCGCCGGTGCCGGTGGGCTGGTAGTTGGTGACCTGCGGCAGGCGCAGGGGCAGGGCGCTCTCGGGCAGGGGCAGGGCAAGGCGTTTCGTGCCGTCGATCACGCAGCTGACCGCGTCGGCCGGCAGCGGCAGCCGCGAGCCGGCCTGCTTGACCGCGGTGGCGTAGTCGGCCTCCGCCACCCAGACGATCGGGAACGGCTCGCCCCAGTAGCGCTGGCGGGAGAACAGCCAGTCGCGGAGCTTGTACTGCACGGCGCCGCGGCCGCGGCCTTCCTGTTCGAAGCGCGTGTCGAGTTTCTGCTTGGCCTGGGCCGGCGTGAGCCCGGTGCAGTCGCCCGAATTCACCAGTCTCACGTCGCCGCCCTTGTCGCAGAAGGGGAGCGTCACCGCCGCGTTGTCCGCCGGCGCGATGACCTGGATGACCGGCAGCTGGTAGGCCTGCGCGAAGGCGAAGTCGCGGTCGTCGTGAGCCGGCACCGCCATGATCGCGCCGGTGCCGTAGCCCATGAGGACGTAGTCGGCGGCCCAGATGGGGATCTTCTGCCCGTTGACCGGGTTTATCGCATGGCTGCCCGTGAAGACGCCGGACTTTTGCTTAGCCCCCTCGGCCATGCGGTCGACGTCGCTCTTGGCGGCGGTCGCCTTCACATAGGCCGCCACCGCGGCCTTTTGGGCCGGGACGGTCAGGAGCGGGACCAGCGGGTGCTCGGGGGCGACGACCATGTAGGTGGCGCCATGGAGTGTGTCCACGCGGGTGGTGAAGACCTTCAGGCGCTGGCCGGGATGGCCGGCGAGGTCGAACTCCACCTCGCTGCCCTCGCTGCGGCCGATCCACGCCGCCTGCATGCGCTTGGTCGAGTCGGGCCAGTCGAGCTCCGGCAGGCCGGCGAGCAGCCGGTCCGCATAGGCGGTGATGCGCAGCACCCACTGGCGGAGCGGGCGCCGCTCGACCGGGTGCTTGCCGACCTCGGAGAGGCCGTCGATGACTTCCTCGTTGGCGAGCACCGTGCCGAGCGCGGGGCACCACCAGACGGGCTTCTCCTCGACATAGGCCAGGCCGCGCCGGAAGAGCTGCAGCCAGATCCACTGGGTCCAGCGGAAGTACTTCGGGTTGGTCGTGTCCACCTCGCGGCCGAAGTCGTACGACATGCCGTAGGCCTTCAGCTGCCGGCGGAAGGTCGCCACGTTCTCGCGGGTCACGTCCGCCGGGTGGCGGCCGGTCTTCACCGCGTAGTTCTCGGTCGGCAGGCCAAAGGCGTCCCAGCCGATCGGGAAGAGCACATTGCGGCCGCGCGCCCGCTGGTAGCGGGCCATGATGTCCGTGATGGCGTAGTTCTCGCAGTGGCCGAGGTGCAGGCCCGCCCCGGACGGGTAGGGGAACATGTCCAGGATGTAGTACTTCGGGCGCTGCGGGTCCGCGATGGCCTGGAAGGTCTGGTTTTTCTCCCAGAAGGATTGCCAGTGCGCTTCGATCTCGCGAAAGTCGTATTCTTTGCTGTTGGTAGCCATCGGATAGAATCCGCCACTGTGAAACATTCATCTGCCCGGTCAATCCCCGCGGACGCCGCGGGCCGCGCCTGAGCGCCGCGCCATGTTCACCGGGCTCATCGAGGAGGCGGGACGGGTGCGCGGGCTGGCGCCGCACGGCGCGGGTTGGCGGCTGCGCGTGGCGGCGGGCGGAATGCTCGCGTCTGTCGCGCTCGGCGACAGCATCGCGGTCAACGGCTGCTGCCTCACCGCCGCCGGGCTCGGCGGGGGCGAGGTCGCGTTTGACCTGCTCGCGGAGACGCTGCGTGTGACCAACCTTGGCGACCTCAAGCCCGGCGCGGCGGTGAACCTCGAGTCGAGCCTGCGCGTCGGCGGCAAGCTCGGCGGCCATTTCGTGACCGGCCACATCGACGGCACCGGCGAGATCGTGGCGCTCGAGCCGCGCGGGGCCGACCACCACCTCCGCGTGCGGGCGCCCGCCGGCAGCGGCCGCCTGCTCGTGCCCAAGGGCAGCGTGGCGATCGACGGCATCTCGCTCACGGTCGGCGACGTCGCCGGCGACGCCTTCTCGGTCTGGCTCATCCCGCACACGTGGAGCGTGACCAACCTCGCGGGCCGCAAGGTCGGCGATCGCGTGAATCTCGAGTTCGACCTGCTGGGCAAGTACGTCGACCAGCTGATTGCCGCGCGCCTCGGCCCGGCCCGGGCTCCCTGACCAAACGCCATGCGCCACTCCCTCAGCGCGATCACCGCCGAACTCCAGCGCCTCAAGGCCGAGGGCAGCCGCACGGTCGCGATCTCGCCGGAGAGTGTCGCGCTGCTGCGGCAGGCCCTCGCCAAGTCCCGGCCCGCGGCCGGGCCGGCCCCCGCCGTCCGGCCCGCCGAATCTGCGGGGGCG
>OMJT01000133.1 GCA_900299415.1 Opitutales bacterium | reverse complement strand
GCGGCCCGCTCGGTCAGGACGACGGTGCAGGCGTCGTTCGCCCCCGCTTGCTGGCGGGCGAAGGGCTCCTTCACCGCCTCGATCTGGCGGATGAAGGCCTGGCTGTCGGCCACGAACTGCTCGTGCTTGGCCGGCATCTCGTAGGCGCGTTGGTCCGTGTTGATGTGATAACGAAACTCCGCCGCCCCACCGTGCACGCCGAGCTTCGTCTGGCGGTAGAACATCTGCTCGATCCGGCCGTCGGCGAGGATGTCGAAGGTCGTGTGCCGGAGGAAGCGGTTACCCATCGTGCCGTTGAGATGCTTGAGCAGCTGCGCCATGCCGGCGTGCGGCACTTCGGCAAAGGCCCGGCGCCCGAGACGGCGGTCGGCCGCGAGCAGGCTGATCTCGGCGGCGAGCAGGTGCACGTCGATGACCAGCACCGGTAGCGCCGGGTTGAGCGCAGGGGCGGCCGGATCCGCCAGCCCAGCACAGGCGAGGTCGACAATCGCCGCGAGGGGCAGCTTCAGTTCGCCCGCGATGCCGAGCAGCAGGCCGATGCGTTCCTCCTCGGTGGCAGCATCCCGCAGATAGGCGCCGGGCACCGCGAGGGCCACGCGATCCGGCGTGCCGGAGTCGGCAACGACGCGGGCGATGAACTCGCCTAGGAAGCGGAAGGCCAGTTCCGAGTGCGAAGGAACCTTGCCCGGGACATTCAGCGAGACGGGGTCGTGCGTGAGCCGGGCCAGGAAGCCGTTCGTCACCCGTCGTGGGCTCGTGAACCATGCATCCTCCGCGGCCGGGCCGTAGACCACGCGCGCTCCCTCTTGCCAGGAAAAGCCCGGCCAAGGCACCGCGACCTCCGAGCCTTTGGGCAGCGGCAGCAGCCGGTAATCCTCGCCGCGGGTTTCGGCGGCGAGCACCCCCGCATCGGAAAGGTCGATGCCGAGCGTGGCCATCAGGAGAGGATCCCGGCGGACTCGTCCTTGGTCGGCACCTTCATGACATCCACGAGGCGGTCGCGGCAATAGGCCTGCGTGTCCATGACCAGCTCCTCCTGTCCCGACTGCACGATGTGAATGAAGTACATCAGCACGAGGCAGAGCATCAGACCAACAAACGTGGAGTTGAACGCGAGGCCGAGCTGGCTGGTGACCTGGCTGATGTCGCCCTTGATCGCCTCCTCGGCGTGGTTGAGGCCGTCGCCGATGCCGCGCACCGTGCCCACGAAGCCGATCGCCGGAATGGCCCAGGCGATATAACGTACGAGCGAGAGCGACGAATCGAGCTGGTCGGCGCGGAGCTCGGCGCGCTCCTTCACCGCCATGGCCGCGTCCTGGATCGAGCTCGTGGCATGGAAGCGGTGCAGCGCGGCAAGGATGCACTCGGGCAGCAGGCGGTCCCGCCAACGCGAATTGCGCTCCACCTGTTCCCGGAGTTCCTTGTAACGGTCGAGCGCATCGTCAGGGAGGATGCGCTCACCGGGTTGCACGCGGATAAAATCCTCCTCGAGCAGACGCTGCTCGCGGCGGGTCTGGAAGAATTTATAGGCGAGGAAGAACATGCCCCAAAGGCAGAACACGACCTCCACCTCGGGTTCGCGGTCCTTGATGATCAGCGCAATGTGCCGCTCCTGCAATTTACCCGCGCCGGCGGAGCCCTGCGCAAGGTAGGCGCGGCGCTCGATCATCAGCACCTCGGCACGGGGGCGGAGCCAGACCGCATACATGCCCTCGACGAGAACGACCGCGAGGAGCAGGAGTCCGACGTTGGGGATGAAAAAGTCGGGGGAAAGCAGCCCCTTTTTGCGGGTCTTCATCGGTGCGGCCAGTTAGGCGCGCGCCCGCGGCAGCGGAAAGTGCGACGCAGTAACGAGCGTGTTACCGAGCTTTCACCAATTGAACGTTGCCTCCACCGGCCCGTCAAAAATAGGCGTAGTCCGTCACCGTTTCCGCCCCGGCCCGGACGCCGTCACCCGACTTTCCCCATGAGCCTATCTGCCCCGCGCTCCCGTTTCCGCTTCACGCCGCTCCTTTGCTGCGGCACCGCCGCGGCCCTCTTTGCCAGCGGCTGCGCCAGCCAGGGTGCCCCCCCGTCGAAGACCGCGAGCGGCGCCGGCACCGGCGCCATGGTCGGCGCCACCGGCGCGGCCCTCGCCGGCGTCGTCGCCCCAAACTCCAGCATGAACACCGGCGCAGCCGTCGTCGGCGGCGCGGCGGCCGGCGCGATCATTGGCGGAGCGATCGGCGCGATCCAGCAGGCGCGCGACCGCCGCGAGCAGGATCTCCTCGCGCAGGAACGCGCCTACAACGCCGAGCAGTCGGCGCGCCGCCGGACCGAGGCGTCGCAAAAGCTCGCGGCGGAGGAGGAACTCGCGGTCAAGAAGGGTTTCCTTATCACCGATCTCGAGATGTCCGAGCAGGAGAAGCGCACCGCCGAGGCGGAGGCCCGCCTGAAGTCGGCGCGCGAGGAATACAACAACGCCCTCGCCCGGAGCAAGAAACTCGACGAGCTGAAGGAAAAACAGATCACCACCGAGGCCGAGGCCGCCAAGGTCGAGGAGCAGGTCCGCCGGCTTCGCACCAACGAGCCCCTCGCCCCCGGCGCGGTCCAGGACGCCCCGGCTCCCGCGCCGGCCGGACCCGCCGCCACCGCTGCAGCGAAGAAGTAGGCGCCCACCGCTTCCCCATGCCCGTCCGCCCCGTCCTTCGGATCCCGCGCCGGGCCGTGGTCCTGCTCGCTGCCTCCGCCCTGCTCGGCGGATGCGCGACCTCGTACCAAATGAAGGTCGACACCTCGAGCGCCCCGCCCGAGGCCCGCATCCAGGCTATCCGGCGCGCGCCAAGCGGCGACCTGCAGTCGTACCAGCTGCGCGACAAGAGCGCCGGCAAGGACGCCGACAGCCTCAGGGCGCAGGAGACCATCAGCATGGTCAAGACCGCGCTCAACGGCCGCGGCCTCTATGAGGCGCCGACCGTGCAGGCGGCCGACATGATGATCGATGTCGAGTACGGCATGGACAAGCCGAAGACCCACATGGAGGAGATGATGGTGCCGATTTACGCCCAGAATGGCGGCGGCGTCGTCTACGGCCCGCGCCAGGTCGCGACCTCGACCGGTCCCGTCACCCGCACCGTGCCCGCCCTCGCTCCACCTGGGACGCAATTGATCGGCTATGAACCGATCCTCGTCCCGGTCACCACCTACGAGAAGTTCATTCGCCTCTCCGCGCGCGAAGCCCGCGCCGCGTCCGCCGGCGCGGCCGCCGGCGACCTCTGGAGCGTGAGCATCACGAGCGAGGACGAGAGCAACGATCTGCGAAAATACCTCCCGCTGCTCGCCTCGGCCCTCGTCGGTTACGTCGGCGCCGAAAGCTCGGTGCAGCAGACGATCAAACTGAGCGTCAAGGACCCGACCATCAACCTGGTCAAACAGGGACCGTAATTCCGCGCATCACGCGCCGCTGGATTTCGCTTTGCCGGGCTGGAGGCCCGCCGTACCGTGCCTCGTGACCGAACCACCGACATCTGCGGAACTGTCCGGGCTCGCGACGTTGTCCTGGCCCGCGCGCATTGCCATCGGGCTGCTCGCGGCCGCGGCGGTCGGACTGACGTTCCTGCTCTGGCCGCAAAGGCGCAGCAATCCCGACCTGTCTCACGGCTACTTTGCTCCCGTGGTCGCGCTCATCTTGCTGAGTGAAGCCCGCCGCGGCCCCTACCGCTATTTGCGCGGCGGGCCGGCCCTCGAGGCCGGCCTCGTCGTATGTCTTACCGCCGCGGCGTTCGCGGTCGCTACCGGGGGACTCTACGCGGCGGCGCTCGGTTGGTCGCACGCCGTCGTCGGTTTTGTGTTCGCTGCCGGGCTCACGCTCGTCCTGCTCGCGGCCTTGCTGGTGTTTGCCCGCGACGACGTCCGCCTGATCCCGTTCAACTGGGCCGCGCTGCTTGCGGCCGGGCTCTGGCTCGCGAGCGCGCCCATTCCGCCCGGAACCTACGGCCGCATCACCCTTGCCCTCCAGCTTTGGGTCTCGGGTAACGTGCTCCGCGCGCTCCACCTGCTCGGCGTCGCCGCCGCCCAGCAAGGCAACATCATCGAGTTGGCCCGCACCAGTGTCGGCGTTGAGGAAGCCTGCAGCGGAGTCCGGAGTCTTATCTCCTGCATCTACGCGGCCCTCTTCTTCTCCGGGTTCCTTGTTCGCCGCCCGTGGGCCCGCGCCGTCGTCATTGCCCTCGCGGCCCCGCTCGCCCTGGGCATGAACTTCGTTCGGTCGCTCACCCTTACGCTAATCGCCAACGACGGGATCGATATCTCCGGAGGGTGGCACGACGCCACGGGCTACGCGATCCTGGGCGTCACCGCCGTCGTGCTCGGCGGTCTTGCGCTCTGGCTCTCCCGCCGCGACCCGGAACCGGCGGCAGCGCCCGCCGCGCCGGCGGGCGCTGCCGCCCGTCGCCCCGCGCTAATCCTGACCGCCGGCCTCGGCGTCCCCGCCCTGCTGCTTGCCGTGTTCATAGGCTTCTCCGTGCGGGTGCCGCGCGAGGACCACGTCGCGCCGGACATGGAGGCCCTGCTGCCAAGCGAGTTCCCGGGCTGGCAGGTCACGACAGCCACCGACCTGCACCGGTTCGCCGACACCCTCCGCACCGACCGGTTCGTGCAGCGCACATACGTCCGACGCGATCCCGGCCGCCCCCCCGTGGATCTCACCGTGTACATCGCGTATTGGCTGCCCGGCCAGGCCAGCGTGAGTGCGGTCGCCACGCATACGCCCGACGCCTGTTGGCCAGGTGGCGGTTGGCTGCCGGTGCCCGTGGCGCAGACCCGCGTGCAGATCGCCGCCGCGAACCAGGAATTGGCGGCCGCCGAATACCGCCAGTTCAAGAGCCAGGTCTACCTGCAGAATGTGTGGTACTGGCACCTTTACGACCGCCAGCCCATTCCGTACCTTGATCCGCTCTCACCGCGCAATCTCCTCGAGATTGCCCTGCGCTACGGTTTCCGGCGCGCCGGCGACCAGATGTTCGTGCGCTTCTCGAGCAGCCACCCATGGGAGGAGGTCACGCGGGAACCTTTGGTGGCTGAGATCGCCGCCCGCTTGCACCCCCTGGGGCTTTGAGCCATCACCCCCGCCCATGCCCGCCACATCCTTTGCCCTTACCCGCAAGGAACGAGCCGCCCTCGGCATGATCGCCTTGCTGGTGGTCCTTGGCCTTATCGGCTACGCCCTTTGACCCGATGCCGCCGACGCCCGAGTCTTCACCCGCCCCACGGGGCCTAAGCGCAATGCTGCCGTGGCTCATTGCGGCCCTTGCGGTGCTTGGCGCCGCCTATTTCGCCCTACAGGCCGAGGCCGCTCGCACTGAGACCGAATCGCTGCGGCTGCAGCTCGACCTGCGCGAACTCGAGCTGCGCGACGCGCGCAATCGCCGCGAAGCCGAGCGCCTCCTCCTCAACCAACAGATCGAGGTCGGCGGCGCGAGGCCGCCGGCCAGCGGCGGCAAGAATTGACACTTGTCTCCGAGCGGTCGACGCGGAATCTGGACCTCCTCATGGTCATCAAACCCAAGGTTCGCGGCTTCGTGTGTGTCACCGCCCACCCCGCCGGCTGTGCCGCGCACATCCAGGAATGGATCGACTACGTGAAGCGCAAGGGCCCGATCAAGAACGGCCCCAAGTCGGTCCTCGTGATCGGCGCCTCCACGGGCTACGGGCTGGCCTCCCGCATTACCGCCGCCTTTGGCTGCGGCGCGAAGACCCTCGGCGTGTTCTTCGAGCGCCCGTCCGAGGACGACCGCCCTGCCACCCCGGGCTGGTACAACACCATCGCCGTGACCAACGCCGCCCGCGCCGCGGGTCTATATGCCGGCAACCTCAACGGGGACGCGTTTTCCGACGATCTCAAGCGCCAGGCCCTCGAGGTCATCAAACGCGACCTCGGCCCGGTCGATCTCGTCGTGTACTCCCTTGCCTCTCCGCGCCGCACGCACCCGAAGACCGGTACCGTCCACAAATCCGTGCTCAAGCCCGTCGGAAAGAGCTTCCGCAACAAGACCGTCGACACCGACAAGGGCGTGGTCAGCGAGGTCTCCATTGACCCTGCCAACGAGGCCGAGATCGCTGACACCGTCGCCGTGATGGGTGGCGAGGACTGGGAGATGTGGATGAACGCCCTGGCCGACGCCAAGCTGCTCGCGCCCGGCGCCACCTCCGTCGCGTACTCTTACATCGGGCCCGAGGTGACCTGGGACATCTACAAGAACGGCACAATTGGGCTTGCGAAGAACGACCTCGAGCGCGCCGGCAAGCGCATTGACGCCCAGCTCAAGGCCCACGGCTACGGGCGCGCGTTCATCTCGGTCAACAAAGCGCTCGTGACCCAAGCCAGCTCCGCCATCCCGGTGGTCCCCCTCTACATCTCGATTCTCTACAAGATCATGAAGGCGAAGGGCACCCACGAAGGATGCATCGAGCAGATCCAGCGCCTCTTCGCCACCCAGATGTACAACGGCTCGGCCCTGCATTTTGACGACGGCGGCCGCGTGCGCATCGACGACTGGGAGATGCGGCCCGCGATCCAGGCTGAGGTCGCCAAGATCTGGCCGCAGGTCACGACCGAGAACCTCGCTGCCCTGACCGACATCGGCGGCTACCGCAGCGAGTTCATGAAGCTTTTCGGCTTCGGTCTCCCCGGGATCAACTACGAGGCGGACGTGGAACCCCACGTCCCAATGCCCTGAAATATTCCTTGCCTTCGGGGGCGGAAAACGGATTTTTCTGCACCCTTGTCAGCTGGAACGGGCTCTTAGCTCAGTTGGAAGAGCGCCTCAATGGCATTGAGGAGGTCAGCGGTTCGAACCCGCTAGGGTCCACCAGCTCGCGGTCGCCAAAGGCGGCCAAACCCTTGCAGCCCAATCACGGGTTGCCCTTGTCGCGGGACTTGAAGTCCCACAGGAACGCGTCGGTCTGGAACCCCTTCGGCGGCTCCGGCATCTTCGTCAGCCGGATCGCATCAAGCACCGCCTTGTCAAACTCGCGATTGCCGGAGGAATTGACGATCGAGGCCGTGGAGATGACGCCGCTCGGGAGGATGCGCATGGAGGCGGTCGCCACCAGCGTGTCGCTCAGACCGGGCGGTTTCTGGTCCTCAAGGTTATCATCGAGCTTCTGCTTAAGCAGCGCCGTGTAGCCCGCAACCAAGCTCTGCTGGGCGGCAGTCAGCGCGGTGCCGCCCGCGCCGCCCTTGGTATTGCCGGTGGAACCACCGACCACGCCGCCGGCGATGCCGACGCCGACCTTGGGAATATTGTTCTTCTGGGCGGCGGCCGGAGGTGTCTTGCCCTTGTACAGCCGGTCAAATTCCTCCTTGGACATCTTGCCCTGCTGCACCGCTTGTTTGGCCGCCGCCTCCTGCTTCGCCTGGCGATCGGCCTCCTCCTTCGCGGCCTTTTCCTCGGCCGCTTTCTCCTTCGCGGCTTGGGCGTTCAGCTTCTGCGTGGTCTTCTGGGCGGCCTTCTGGACGGTCTTGTTAACGTCGAACTCTTTCGGGGCCGCCGGGGCCGGCGCTGTGGTCATCACCATCGTGGCCGAAGGTGCCGGCGGTTCGCTCGTGACCGCCGGGTTGCCATCGGCTGCACCCAACGCCGGGGCCTCGGTGGCGCCGTAGTTGTCGCCCACGCCGGCCACGAGTTCGAAGAGGTCAAGCGGCTTGCCGGTCCGGAGGCTCGCGAGGTAGGTCACCGCGAGAATCAGGGCAATGACCAGGGCGTGGCAGAACGCCGAGGCCACGATCGCATGGGAGAGCCGCTGGGTCATTCGGGGAGACTCACTTCGTCGGCTGGGTGGCGATGCTGAACTTCTGCTTCATTAGGTTCGGATGCTTCTTGTACTCATCCATGACGCTGACGAAGGCCTGAACCTTGGCGTCGCCATCCGGCTTGATGCTGATGATCGGCGGTACGGTCTTCTTGTCGGCTTCCGTCATGAGCGTGGCCAACTCGGCCAGGGTCACCTTGCGCGTGCCCCAGAAAACGGCCCCGGTCTTGTCGATGGCAATCGTCTGGACCGGGGTGTTGTCGGACTTCTCCTGCGGCCGGACCGACTCGACCGGAAGATTCACCTTGATCGACTGCTCCTGGATCAGGAGCGGCGTGGAGATCATGAAGATGATCAGCAGCGTGAACCCCAGGTCGATCATGTTGGTGACATTCAGGTCCGCGATCGGCTGCGCGGTGCGGGGGCGGCGGAAGTTGCGAGCCATGGCGGGAGGAGGCTACTTGCTCTCGAGCTCAATGCGGTCGGCGAGGGAGCTGGCGAAGTTCTCCAACTCGGTGATGAGGCGCTTCGAGGTGCCGAGGAGGTAATTGTAGCCGAAAACGGACGGAATCGCCACCACGAGGCCCATGATCGTGGTGAACAGCGCGGCGGTGACGCCGGGCGCGAGGTCGGCAATGGTGGCGCCGCCCTTCGAGACCGAGATGGCGCTGAAGGCGGTCATGACACCCCAAACGGTTCCGAACAGGCCCATGAAGGGCGCGCCGGAAACGATGGAGGCGAGGAAGATCATGCTCGATTCATAGCGGAGCGACTGCCGGGCCAGCGCGCGCTGGATGGCGTTCTCGGCATGCTCGAGCCGGGCGCGCGGAGAATCGTCGCCCTTTTCCTTCCCGATCGCGGCGGCGCGCCAATAGGCCTCGACCGCGTCGGCAAAGAGGTCGGCGTACGGGATTGCGCGCTGGTGCCGAACGGCGTCGGGCTGCTGCAGAATCGAGGTTTCCTTGCGCAGGCTCGCCTCGAAACGGTGGTTGAGGCGGCCCAGCTCCTTCAGCTCGCGGTGCTTCCCCCACATCACCGCCCAGGCGATGATGCTGAAGACGCCGAGCAGGAGCGAGATCGCCTGCCCGACATGGTCGACCTGCATGAACAGGTCGAAAAGATTGATGGCAAGGACGGGGGAAACCGAAAACGGCGCGACCATGGCGTCGAGAGTTGGCGGTTTTGTCATAGGCATTCAACGGAAATTACCCCGCAAATCTGTTTGCCGCGGAACGCGCGCGGATTTGATCTCGTCTTCCCCCCACCATGTTCCGCCAAAAAGCTCTCGCCTCCCTCCACACCCAACGCGCCGCCACCGGCGCCCGCCGTGCCCTCGTCGGCCTCGACGGCTTCGTCGACACGATCGTCACCGCCGTCGGCCAGCGCCGCGGCCCCGGCAACGACTTCACCGCGATCCCCACGATCTCCGACTTCGCCAAGCGCCTCGCCGCCGCTGCCGGCAAGAGCACCAACGTCGAGCTCTATCCCACGATGGAAAAGCTCGGCGGCAACGGCCCGATCATGGCCGGCGCCCTCCTCGCCAATGGCAGTGCCGTCACCTACGTCGGCGCCGTCGGCCATCCGACCGTCCACCCGGTCTTCGCGGGCCTAGCTAAGGGCCAGGGCCGCGTCCACACCCTTTGCGCCGCGGCCGCCACCACCGCGGTCGAGTTTGAGGACGGCAAGATCATGCTCGGCCAGATGCGCACACTCGACGAGGTCACCACGGCCAAGATCAATGAGGTCGTGGGTGCCGTCACGTTCGCGAAAGAACTCTCCGAGGCCGGCCTCGTCGCGATCGTCAACTGGACGATGATCCCGCACGCCACCGCCATCATGCGCGACCTGGTCGAGCAGGTGTTGCCCAAGCTGCCCAAGGCCCCGCGCCGGTTCTTCTTCGACCTCGCCGACCCCGAGAAGCGCACCGCGGACGATCTTCGTGGGGTGCTCACGGTCATCGGCCGGTTTGAGCCGTTCGGCCGCGTCACCCTCGGCCTCAACCTCAAGGAAGCCCAGCAGGTCTACGCGGTACTTGGTTTCGCAGCGGTCAAGGAGGACGAGGCCAGCCTGCGCAAGATGGCCGCCGACATTCGCGCCAAACTCGCGATCGACACGGTCGTCGTTCACCCCCGCGAATGCGCAGCCTGCGCCACGGGCGACAAGACCTACTGGGTGCCCGGCCCGCTGGCCGAGAAACCGCTCATCACCACCGGGGCGGGCGACCACTTCAACGCGGGCTTCGTCACCGGCCAGGTCCTCGGGCTTGATCCCGAGGGTGCCCTCACCCTCGGCGTCTGCACCTCGGGCCACTACGTGCGCACCGCGAAGAGCCCGTCGCTCGACGACCTCGAAAAGTTCCTCGCCAACTGGCGCTGATACCCAAGCATCGGGTCATGGCCACCCGCAAGAAATCCTCCGGCATGCTGATCTCCTTCGAGGGCTCGGAGGGTAGCGGCAAGTCCACCCAGATCGCCCTCCTCGCGGAGCGCCTCCAACACGCGGGCCGCGAGGTCCTCAGCGTCCGCGAGCCCGGCGGCACCGAGATCGGCGAGCAGGTCCGCAACATCATCGTCCACAATTCCAAGGGCGATGAGATGTGCGCGGAGACCGAGCTCCTGCTGTTCGCCGCCGCGCGCGCCCAACTCGTGCGCGAGGTCATCATGCCCGCCCTCCAGCGAGGCACCGTCGTGCTCAGCGACCGCTATCTCGACTCCTCCACTGTCTACCAGGGCATCGGCCGCAACCTCGGCGCCGACCCGGTCGAGCGCATCAACCGCTTCGCCATCGGCAACGTCATGCCCGACGTCACCATCGTAATCGACGTGCCGACCGAGGTCAGCCTCGCCCGCCTCCGCCAGCGCGCCTCCGACCTCCCCGACCGGATGGAGCGGGAGAACGTCTCGTTCTACAAAAAGGTGCGCGAGGGCTACCTCGTCCTCGCCAAGGGCATGCCCGAACGCTTCGTCGTCGTCGACGGCACCAAGCCCACCCGCACCGTCGAGAAGCAGATCTGGACCGCGGTCCAGAAGCGCCTCGGCTGAGCGCGCGGCGACGCGCCATGGGACACATGGGACCTATGGGACACTTGAGTCCCATCAACCGGACCTGGGCGGCTGAACTGCCGTCTCTCACTGGTCGGCCCCAATGAGCACCCCCTGGCCCCCCGCCCTCGCCGGCACCCCGGCCGTCGCCGTCATCGAGCAGGCCATCGCACGCGACCGGCTCTCGCACAGCCTGCTGCTGCACGGCGATGACCTTGCCACGCTCGAGGCCGTGGCGCTCGCGATTGCCGACCGGTTGCTGCACCGCGGCACCGCGTCGGCCTTCCGGCCGTCCGAGGCTGCCGGCGGGCATCCCGACCTGTTCCAGCTCCGCCCGGCAGGCAAGATGCGCCAGATCTCGGCCGACACCACCCGCGAGCTGATCGGCAAGGTGCAGGTCACGTCCGCCGTCGCCGGGCACAAGGTCGCCGTCATCCACGAGGCCGACCGCATGCACCTCTCGGCCGCCAACATCTTCCTCAAGACCCTCGAGGAGCCGCCGGCGCACACCACCCTGCTCCTGCTCACCACCCGGCCGTACGCGCTGCTGCCCACCATCCGCAGCCGCGTGCTGCACTTTCGCTTTCCCTCGGCCGGCAGCGCGGTCAGTGCCGAGGGCTGGAGCGAATGGCTCGCCGACTACGCCGCGTGGCTCGGGCGCATCAGCCGGGCCGCGACGGAGCGCGCCGCGGTGTCGGACTACGTCATGACCGTCTACGCCCTCACCGCCCGCTTCGGCGCGATCCTCGAGCAGGCGGTCAAGGCCGCCTGGGAGATCGAGAAGGCGCGCCTGCCCGCCGAACTGGACGACGACGAGCAGCAGGCCGTCGAGACCGGCCTCGCCCACGGCCTGCGCGCTCGGCTCTTCGCCGAGATCGCCCGCGCCACCCGCGCCTTTGCCCTCACGAAGGTCGCCGGCCCCGACGCCGAGGCCGCCCGCAGCGAGTCCCGCGCCCTCACCGCCGCGATCACGAAGCTCGAGCAGGACACCGCCCTGCTCCGCCTGAACCTGAACGAGTCCGCCGTGCTCGAGAGCTTCCTCCTCGCCTCACTCCGCATCTGGTCGCGGCGGTGAAGCCGGCCGGGGCGTTTTTACCCGCGGTTAAGAACGAAAAGGGAGAATCACGCGCCCTGCGCGGGAAAGCAGATCCGCCCCACGGCCTCGTCGAAGTTCGCGGCGCCCTGCACGATCTCGATCTCGAGGCGGAGGTAGTACACGGGGACGGGGAAATGCTTGATCGCCTCGATGCGCACGGCGTCTTTCTCGGTCGTCACGAGGCATTCCGCGCCCTGCCGTTGCGCGAGGGCGAAGAGATTGTCGAGGTCGTCGGACTGGTAGCGGTAGTGGTCGAGGAAACGCTCGCGGGCCATGATCAGGGCGCCGAGGTCGCGGAGGAACTTCTCGAAGCTCTCGGGCGTGGCGATGCCGGAGAAGGCCACGACCTTGCGGCCCTTGAGCCACGCGAGCGGGATGCGCTCGCCGGCGGGGGCGTCGAGGCGCTGCAGGTACTGCGGGCGGTGGGCGCACTCGATCACATCCACCCCGGGGTTATGCTGCTGGATCAGCGCCTCGAGCTCGGTGTCGCGCCGGCCGTTGGACTTGGTGAGGAAGACGTAGCTGGCGCGCTTCAGGTGCTTCACCGGCTCGCGCAGGATGCCGCGCGGCAACATGTGGCCGTTGCCGAAGGGGTTGGTCTTGTCGACGAGCAGCAGGTTGAGACTGCCCTTGAGCGGCAGGTACTGGAAGCCGTCGTCGAGGATCAGGGTGTCGCAGCCGAAGTGCTTGATCGCGTACGCCCCGGCCTTCACGCGGTTCTTGTCCACCACCACGATCACGCCGGGCAGGTTGCGGGCCAGCATGTAGGGCTCGTCGCCGGCCTGCTCGCTGTCGAGGAGCACGCGCTGGCCGTCGCTCACCACGCGGGGCGGCGGCTCGGCGGTGTGGGTGAGGCGGAACCACCACTTTTTCCAGAACGGCGGAGCCTTGCTCTTGTAGCCGCGGCTGAGGATCGCCACGCGCCGGCCGCGCTGCTGCAGCGCCCGGGCGAACGTCTCGACCACGGGGGTCTTGCCCGTGCCGCCGACCGTGAGGTTGCCCACCACCACGACCAGGCAGCCGAGCGGCTGGTCGTGGAAGATCCGGTGCCGGTAGAGCCAGGTGCGCAGCTGCACGGCGCCACTGAAAAGGATTGAGAGCGACTGCAGGAAGGCCCCGTACAGGGTCGAAATCGCGTCCTCCCGCCGCCCGAGGATCACGTCCACCGTGTACAGCTCGAGGGTGTTCAGCTTCTTCTGGACCCAGGACATCGTGTGACCCGAATGAAGGTTGACGCCCCCGGCCGCGTAAACTGTTTTCGTCCCTTCGACACCGCCACCATGAGCTACAAACTCTTCATTCCCGGTCCCATTGCCGTCTCGGAAAAAACCCTGCGGGCCATGGCCCAGCCGATGATCGGCCACCGCAGCACCGACTTCGTGGCCCTGTACCAGTCCCTCCAGCCCGGCCTGCAGGAGATCATGGCCACGAAGGACCCGGTCTACCTGTCGACCAGCAGCGCGTGGGGCGTGATGGAAGGTTCCCTCCACAACGTCGTCGCGAAGAAGGTGCTCAACTGCATGAACGGCGCGTTCTCGGACAAGTGGAACGACGTCGCCCTGCGCGACGGCAAGGCG
>OMJT01000132.1 GCA_900299415.1 Opitutales bacterium | reverse complement strand
CCACCCCATGTCGACACCCAATGTATGAGAACACAAGTGAGAACAAACGCCAATGAATACGGAAGACGCTAATGCTTGCTATCAAGTGTTTAACATACTTATTGGCCTACGAATGGAATCGAGAGTTCGAGTCTCTTCGCCCGCTCCATTTCGATCAGACCCCCGGTGGCGACACCGGGGGTCTTTTCATTTCAAGGGCAGTATTGTCAGGCATTTGCCCAATGGCTGGCCCTGAATCGTGCGCCAGATCTGTCTCGCCGGCCCCCCTTGCTGCCGCCAGTTTCCCCCCATGCGCGTGCTGGTCGTCGACGATGACGTGAAGATCTCGGCCTTCGTGGCCAAAGGGCTGAAGGAGGCGGGTTTCGCGGTGGATGTGGTGGCCAACGGTGCCGACGCCCTCGCGGTGGCCCGGGCCACGCCCTTCGACATCGCGGTGGTGGATGTGATGCTGCCGGGGATCGACGGGCTGGAGTTGATCGAGCGGATGCGGACCGCAGGACTGAAGCTGCCGGTGCTGGTCCTGAGCGCGCGGCGCAGCGTGGATGACCGCGTGGCGGGCCTGCGGCGGGGTGGGGACGACTATCTGACGAAGCCGTTTTCGTTCATCGAACTGCTCGCTCGCGTGCAGGCACTGGTGCGCCGGAGCACCGCCCAGACCGAGACGAGCCGGTTGACCTACGCGGACATCGAGCTCGACCTGCTTTCGCGGCGCGTGACCCGGGCCGGGCAGGCGCTCGTGCTACAACCGAAGGAGTTCGCGCTGCTCGAGTACCTGATGCGCAACGCCGGCCGGGTGGTCTCAAAGACCGCGGTGCTGGAGCACGTCTACGACTACGGCTTCGACCCGCAGACGAACGTGGTGGACGTGCTGGTCTGCCGACTTCGCGCCAAGCTCGACCGCGATGCCACCGTGAAGCTGCTGCACACGGAGCGCGGCTTTGGCTATGTCCTCCGTGGTGACTAAGCGCCCCGGCTGGAGGTTCAGCCTGCGGCTGGCCGTCGCGGTGGCCGGCTTCTTCGCGTTGGTGGTCGGCGCGATCTATTTCGGCTCCGGGGCGCTGCTGGAACGCGCCCTGGTCCGGGAGGAGGCGGCGCTGGTGCTGGACCGACAGGAGGATATCCGCCTGGCCTGGGAGGACGCGGGCGCGGATGGCCTGTCGGATTTGTTCCGGGAGCTGGTCGTGACCACCGGCGAGCAGTTGGCGGTGCGTGTGACGGCGACCGACGGCGGCCCAGTCTTCCGGGGCGCCACTCCCAACGCGCCCGAGGTGCCGTGGACGGAGCTCGACGCGGCGGCGCCGACCGCCAAAGCCGTCACAGCTGCCGGCGGATGGGTGGCGGCGAGGGTGCAACTCGAGACGGGCGAGACGCTGTACACGGCGCGCTATTCCGCGGCGGCCGATGAAGTGCTCGCCACCTACCGCGGCCTCTTTGCGACGGGCGTGGCTCCGTTGCTCTTGGTGGGCGTGGGGGTGGGCGCGGGACTCGTGATCTTCGCGCTCCGTCCCTTGCGGAGCACCGTCGCGGTGATGCGCCACATCGTCCACACCGGAGACTGGGCGGCGCGGGTGGAGACGCCGCGCGGCGAAGGCGAGATGCGCGACCTGGCTGAAGCGTTTAACGCGGTGCTCGAGCGGCAGCACCGGCTGGTGGAGAGCCTGCGGCAGTCGTTGGACAGCGTGGCACACGATCTCCGCACGCCACTGACCCGGCTACAGGCTTCGGCCGAGTCGGGACTTGGTCGGACGGAACGGGCGAGCGCGGCACACGAGGCGCTGACCGATTGTCTGGAAGAGGCGCAGCGGGTGAAGGCCACGCTCGACACGCTGCTCGACGTGGCGGAGGCCGAGGCTGGCGCGATCCGGCTGCGCCTCGAACCGCTGCGGGCCGCGGAGCTGCTGGCGGAGGTGGCGGAACTTTACGAAATCGCGGCCGAGGAGAAACACGCGCGGATCGAGGTGCTCGGCACGGAACCCGGGGAGTTCATCGGGGATCGGGTGCGACTGCGCCGCGCGCTCGCGAATCTCGTCGATAATGCGTTGAAATACCTTGGCGAGGGTCAGCGCATTGCGCTCTCTGTCGAGGTCGCGGACCGTGAAATCGCGCTATGCGTGGAGGACGACGGTCTGGGCATAGCGGCCGGGGACCTGCCGCGGATCTGGGACCGGCTTTTCCGCTCGGACCGCAGCCGTTCGGCGCCGGGCATGGGTCTGGGGCTAAGCCTGGTAAAGGCGATCGTTGAGGCCCACGGCGGCAGGGTGATTGCAGAGTCGACGCTGGGCCGTGGCTCCAAGTTTAGCCTGTGCCTCCCGCGTTTTTCCGCTTCACCGGCCCCCTAGGGCGTGGCGCCAGTCTTTTCGGAGGTCCCCGACTTGTCGTCGGCGTTGGACCGTTGGGCGGGAGTGCCCAGCGGTTTGGCCCCGGCCGCGGCCGATTGATTAGCCCGGGGCGCGGCGGCCTTATTCGCGGCGTTCGCCTTTGGCGGTGTGGCGGGGCGTACGAGGTCCGGGTGCTGCTTCACGTAATCGCGCAGCGCGGGGTGGCTGTTGAGAAACTGGGGCTGCCGCAGGAGCTGGGGCTTTTCCGCGAGCTGGCGGGAGATGTCCGGGTGCTGATCGAGGAATCGGTCAAGCTCCGCAACTTGCGCGGGCGAGGCGGGCGCCGGGGCCGGGGTCGGACGGGTGAGCTCACGGTGGATGAACCAACGGGGCCGATTGGCGAGGGCGCCGCGGACATTCGGGTGTTCGGTGAGGAAATTAGCCAGCGGGGGGTGGTTTTTCAGGAAGACCGGGTCGTTGAGCAGGGCGGCGTTTTCGCGGAGGCGGGCCTCGATGGCAGGATGCGTGTCGAGGAATTTGCCAAACCGATTGACCTCGGCGGCCATGCCCGAGTTTGGGTTGGTGGTGGCTGGCGCCGCGGACGCAACCGTACCGCCCTCACCGGCCTCCTGCGCTCGGGCCAGCGGCGCCAAGCAGAGCACCACGGCGAGAGCCGTGGGGCAGGCGAGCGGGAGCTTCGAGCGGAAGGTCATGGTGATCTTTTGCACGGAAAGGTGCCGGAGCTCGATTGCCGGGGCAAGTCCCGGAAAATTACAATCCCGCAAACCGGAGGACCGCTCGAATCTCCGGACCTTGCCGAGATGTAATGGCGGAGCAAGAAATTGGCAATTGGGCCAGGGCAGAGTGGGGGCGTTGAAAGTGAGTTTCACACCGCCCTTGAAAATCCCTCCCATGAAAAAGCTCGTCGATATTCTTGCCCGCTCCCGCTTTTCGCTGGCCCTTCTGCTGGCCGGCTCCTGCGACGGCTTCACCGCCGTCCTGCACGCCAAGGAAACCGCCACGCCCAACCGGAAGGCGGGACGCGTTACTCCCGCCGAACTGCGGGCGATGGACACATTCCTCGATTCCCATTCGGTGATCGATGACCAGCTCCGTCAGCATCCGGGGCTGGCGAGTGACGCCCAGTATCTCAAGGATCACCCGGAGTTCGCGGAATTCGTGGCCGGCCATCCCGGCGTGGCCGCCGAGCTCAAGGATCACCCGCGTTACTTTGTCCACCGCGCGCTCCTCGCCCAGCGCAAGCAACCGGTCACGCCGGCGGAGGTAAAGAAGCTCGACGCGTTTCTCGACCAGCACCCCGATCTCGAGAAGGCGCTCGAGTCCAATCCCAAGCTGGCCGATGACCCCAAATTTGTCGCCGCCCATCCGGAGTTCCGGAAATTCCTCAACAAGAATCCCAAGGTCGACGGGGCCCTCGCCTCGAAGCCAAAGGAGACGATGCGCCGCGAAGAGCGGCTCGACAAGCGCGAGGCCAAGGCCGGCAAGAATTAACCCGGGTTAGCCGCCCGGTTCAATTTCGGGGCTCCCCTGCGGGGGAGCCCCTTGCGTTGGGGCCGCGGCGACAAATCCCGCGTTGCGGCCGGCGGGGCGGATGTCCATGCCATAGCGCCGTGCAAGCCTCGGATTTTTTCACCCTGCCTCCGTCGTTGGCCTTGTTCGCGGAGTATTTACCCGCAGAAGTGCCGCCCTGGGAATGGGTCCGGCGCATCTCGGGAGCCTTGGCGGCACACCCGGTCGATCACCGCCAATACCGCCTGCCGCCCGGGGTGCACATTGAGGGTAGCGTGTACCTCGATCCGACCGTGAAGCTGCCGCCGGCGGCAGTGATCATCGGCCCTGCTTGGATCGGACCGGGCACCGAGATCCGCCCGGGTGCCTTCATCCGAGGCAATGTGATTGTCGGTGCGCACGGTGTGCTCGGTAATTCCTGCGAATTTAAGAACTGCCTGCTGCTCGACGACGTGCAGGTGCCGCATTTCAGCTACGTCGGTGACTCAGTGCTCGGCAACGGCGCGCATCTCGCCGCGGGGGCGATCTGCTCGAACCTCCGTCTCGACCAACAGGAGGTCACGGTCCAGACGCCGGTCGGACCGCGCGGCTCCGGTCTCCGCAAGCTGGGGGCCCTCGTCGGCGACCAGGCCGAGGTCGGCTGCAACGCCGTCCTCAACCCGGGTACGCTGCTCGGGCGCCGCTCACTCGTGATGCCGGCCATGTCGTTCAGTGGCTATCTGCCGCCCGCGACCATCGCCAAGGTGCGGCAATCGGTCGTGCAGGTGCCGCGGCGGGACTGAGCCGGTTCGGCGTTGCCCGCCGCAAATCGGGCGTTCGAGACCGGTCGAAAATCGGGCTCGTTCTCGCCGGCGGAACCGTTCACCAATTCGGGTCCACATGCGCACGCTCACCGGCATCCAGCCCTCGGGGCAGCTCCATATCGGCAACTACTTCGGCGCGATGCGCCCGGCCATCGAAGCGCAGGCCGGCGGTGACTGCTACTATTTCATCGCGGATTACCACTCGATGACCTCGCTGACCGATGCCGCGCAGCGCCGGGCGAACACGCGCGAGGTGGCCCTCGACTGGCTCGCCTGCGGCCTCGACCCGCAGAAGGCCGTGCTCTGGCGCCAGAGCGACGTGCCCGGCGTGGCCGAGCTCGCGTGGATTCTCGGCACGCTCACCCCGATGGGGCTGCTGGAGCGCGCGCACAGCTACAAGGACAAGGTCGCCAAGGGCATCTCGCCCAACTTCGGGCTCTTTGCCTACCCGGTGCTGATGGCTGCGGACATCCTCATGTTCGACACCCAGGTTGTGCCGGTCGGCAAGGACCAGAAGCAGCACGTCGAGATGACGCGCGACATGGCGATCAAGTTCAACCAGCACTACGGCGAGACCTTCGTGGTGCCGGAGCCGCGCATCCGCGACGACGTCGCCACCGTGCCCGGGCTCGACGGCCAGAAGATGAGCAAGAGCTACGGCAACACGATCGAGATCTTCGGCGAGGAGAAGGCCGTGCGGAAGCGAATCATGGGGATCGTCATGGACAGCCGCACTCCGGCGGAGCCGAAACCCGACGCGGACAAGAACCTCGCGATCCAGCTCCTGAAGCTCTTCGCCCCGGCCGCCGTTGCCGCGGACTTCGAGAACCGACTGCGCGCCGGCGGCCTCGGCTACGGTGACTTGAAGAAGGCGCTGTTCGAGCACTACTGGACCTATTTCGCCCCGGCGCGGGCCCGCCGCGCCGAGCTCGCGGCCAACCCGGACTACGTCGAGCAGGTCCTCCGTGACGGCGCACGCCGCGCCCATGCCGTGGGTGACGCCGTGCTCAAGCGGGCGCGGAAGGCGTGCGGCCTCGAATAAGGTAGGGCGGCCCGCCGAGTCGGCCCGGCTCACTACCGCTGGGCCATCTTGGCCAGTAGGGCCTTGAACGCGGCGTCTTCCCGGAGCTTGGCAAAAGCCGGTTCGGCCGTGGCCTGGGACGCGTTGGTGTAGCCGGCTTTCACTGCGTCCACCAGCGCGGCCGTGCGGTCGTCGAGGCGGGCCCGGGCCCGGGAGAGATCGTAGGGGGTGCGGCTATCGGCCGGGTCGAACGCCACCAGCGCGCTGAGGAAAATCTCGGCGTCCTCGAAATCCTCTTGCTGGAAGTAGGCGCGGACCAACTCCCGCGCCGAGGAAGAGAACACGGTGAGCACACGACGGGCGAGCGCCCGGTCCGCGGAGTCGTCCGGTCCATTGGCCAGTTTCGGCACCGCGGCCACGCGTTGTTTCATCGCGGCGGCATCCCCGGCCAGGGCGGCGTCATCGAGCCCGGTAAGGAACTCGACCTCGCGGTCGATCAGCTTGCGGTCGGACTTCAGCCAGGCCTTCACCTCGGCGGTGGCGCCGAGCTCCTTCGCCTGCTTCTCATAGGCGGACACGTCGGCCAGCCCGTGGAAGTCCCGGGCGACGGCCTGCACGGCCTGCCAGTGCTCGGGGGCCGGCGCGGCTGGGAGAGCGGCGACGCGGGCGGCAAGGAGGGTGCCGACGAGGGCATCGTCCTTCGGGCGCACGCCGCCGCGCATGGCATCGAGCTCCAGCCATTCCACGCCGGCCATGACCACGTCGGCCGGCGGCCACGTGTGTCCGCCCTCGAAGATCGCGAGCCGGTGCGTGGCGGACCGGGACTCAAGGTCGGAGTCGAGCCGCTTGAGTTCGGCGTAGTTCATATCGGTCTTGCCCGCGGTGCCGAAGAACGCGAACGGGACCTTGGACGGGAGCTCCATGCCGGTTGGCAGCCCGGCGCTGAACGCGAGCACGCCGCGGATCTTTCCGCTGATCAGCGCCCTCCGGAGGGCGACGCGCGCGCCGCCGGACATCCCGGCCGTGTAGACGCGCTTCGAGTCGAGCGGCACGCGCTGGCTGAGATCGCCGATCATGGCCACCATCGCACGATACTGCGGGTCGATCGGGCCGTTGCGGGAATTGTTCGAACCGGCCACGATGTAGCCGAAGCGCTCGGCGGCGGCACGCAGCCGCTCGACGGCGTTGCGGCCGCGGGCGCCCGGGTCGAAGACAAAAATCACGGGCCACTCCCGCGTGCGGCTGAAGGTGGTGGGCAGGTAGACCGCGTAGCTCTGCTTTGCGTCGGCCCTCGTGACGACCTGGTCGATAACCTGCCCCGGAGCGAACTCCTGCGCCTGGTCGGCCGCCACCGTTGCCAGCAGGCCAAGGCCAGCCAGAAGGACGCGCAGGCACACGCGGGTGGGGGGTAGCAAAGGGCATTGTTGGTGCAAATTGGTGGGCGGCTCCAGCGCATTTCGGACGGGTGGCAGCAGCAAATCGATCGATGCCCGCCCTTGCCCCCGGCGGCGGGTGCACGCTTGATTGCCCCAACCCCATGCTCCCTGTCGTGCGAGCCTTGTTCCCAACCCGTGGCCTGCGCCTGGCCCTCGGCGGGGCGCTCCTGCTTGCGGCGATCGGACTGGTCCGGGCCGAGACCGCGGTGATCGTACCGACCGGGAGCGAATCCGGGGTCACCATGAGTCTGGCGACGCCGCTGACCGTGATGCCGCAGTTCGGATTCCTGCCGGTCAGGATCGCGATCCGAAATCGCCTGCCGCGCGCGGGCAGCTGGAAGCTGCGTTTTTCCGCGGGCCAGGCCGAGGCCCCGACGGGAGTCATCAACAGTAGCGTCGAGTTGACGGTGGACGCGGGGCAGGACCGGGAGTTCTGGTATTTCGTTCCCTTGGCGGGCGCTGCCCCGCGGTTCACGCTGGGCGAGGCTCCGAGCGTTAATCCTCGCGCCCGACCGGCCATCGTCCCGGTCACGGTGGCGCCACCCTCAACCACGGATGTGGAGACGCATGCCCGACAAAAGCTCGGCTCCGGCAGCCGAATCAGCTGGGCGAGCCACATGGAGCCAGGCGAACGGCCCGGTGAGTTGGTTGGCGTCGCGGTGGCGACCCAGCTCATCAACAGCGACGAAAAGACGCCGGCGGGGAGCGACCTGCCCCTCGGTTTCGATGTTGAGGATGCCGTCAATCCGGGCACGGGCTGGTACGAGCGCCATTACGTGTACAAGGAGGTCGTGCCTGATCCGTCCAGCGGCTCCGCCCCGGCGGCCTCCTTCTGGAGCGCCGTCAGCTCCTCCCTGACCGCCGAGTCTGCCGCGCGAGAGGCGCTGGCGGGCAGCGGGCTGCTCACGGTGTCGCCGGAAGTGACGCAGGCGGTCGAGGTGATGCCGATCGAGAACGGCTTCTCCACGCGTCAGGTGGCGTGGCTCACGACCTTCGTTCAAACTGGCAGCCCGCGGGAGCTGGCGCTGCCGACGGGTCGCGCGCTTCCGCCGGGGACGGTCGTCAATCTCCATCCGTCCGACTGGCCGGGCGAGGTCGTGCGCACGGTCACGTTTGTCGAACCCGGCTTCCTCGTTCCGCCCACCGAGGCGGTTGAGAAGGTGGTGGACGCCACGGCGGAAGCCCGCGCCACGCTGCAACGCTACGGGTTCCTGCGGGCCGGCCCGGATGTGCGGGTGGCGAAGGAATATCCCGGTCCGGGCGGTTTTGTGCCGCCGCCGGAGCAACCGGGTGCGGTCGTCTGGTTTGAGTCGGGCCCCGCCCGCCAATTGCCGAAGCCCTTCTTCGGTTCGCTGCCGCCCGGCACCACGGTGTACCAGCTGCCAGGGGCGCGCCCGGGGGAGATCATCCAATGCTTCGCCGTGGCACCCCGGCCGCACTGGGCCCCGGCGACCGGCGCCGGGGAGGCGTCGTCAGCCGATCCAGCGCGTTTCTCCGTGGTGGTGACGGGTGCCGGCGTGACGGGCGCAGCCGAGCTGACCTTCCCGGGGCTGCAACCGGCCAAACCGGGGTTGGCGCTGCCGGTGGGGGTCTCGAGCGTGCTTACGTCCAAGCTCCGGCAGACCCTCCACAATGCCGACCAGCGGGGAGTCGTAAACCTCACGGGCTTCGAGGTTGACTCGATGCCGGCCGACTGGCGTTTCTTCTCCCCGTACCATCTCGTTTTTCTCCGTGGGGCCGAGTACGCCGGGCTGGATCCAGCCAGGAAAGCGGCGCTGCTGGATTGGGTGCTGCAGGGTGGCCAGTTGATGATCGAGCCCGTGGCTGAATATAGCCGCAACGATCCTCCCCTGATTGAGGCGCGGGTTCCGTTGGAACGGACGCCTCATGGGGCCGGCCTCATCACCCAGCTTTCGTTCCTGCTCGACGACTACCTCGCGCCGATGGACATCGACGAAACGATCCCGGATCAACCCGTGTGGGTGAAGCCGGCCGAGCCCGTCGAACTGCTGCCGCTGCTGCGGCTCCACGAACCGGCACTTACGCTGCCGTCCGACGAGGCCCTGCGGCAGCCGTCCCGATCCTCCGCCATCAACGGCATCGTCGGCGCGGACCATGGCGCCTGGGCCGTGGGGATCCTGATCGGCTTCGCCTTGCTGGCCGGGCCGGCGAACCTGCTCGTCTTTGCGCCGGCCGGGCGCCGGCACCGATTGTACCTGACGGCGCCGATGCTGGCGGCAGTCTTCACCGCGGTGCTGGTCGGCTGCGTGGTCTTCTGGGAAGGATTTGGCGGCACGGGCGACCGGGCGGCGGTGGTGCTGCTGGTGCCGGAGCAAGGCCGAGCGGTTGTGTACCAGGACCAGATGGCCGGAACGAGCCTGCTGGGCCGGCGGACTTTCCCCGTGCCGGAGGATGCGTTTCTGTCGAACGTGGGCGTGGTGGGCATGGATGCGACCGGCCGCGGGACTGTGCTCGAGCGCGGCGCCGGCCAGGCCGGGAGCGACTGGTTCCGCAATCGCTGGGCCTCGGCGCAGCATCTCCGGCGCATCGTCCCTGCCTCTGGCAAGGTGAGCGTGCTTCAGGAGGGCGGGGCCGCGCCGGTCGTCGAGTCGACGCTGGCCGCGACGCTGCAGGGCTTTGTTTACCTGCAAGCGGGCAACCGCGTTTGGTACGCCCCGGAGGTGCCAGCCGGCCGGTCGGTCACGCTCCGCCGACTCACGGTGCGCCGCTGGCCGCCCGTTCACCCGAAGGGTTCACCCTATCTTGCCAACGTACTGGCTTCAACCGCGCCGCTGGAGGCGGGCCGTTGGATTGCCCGTGCCGGGGCCTCCGCGATTGCGCCGGTGCGGACGCTGGAGTCCGTGCAGTGGCACGACGACGTTGTCTTCACCGGACTCGCGGACGTGCGTTGAACGACGGTTAGGCGGTCGGTCCGGCCAGTTCCTCCGGGGCGTGCGCCGCGATCGCGAGCATGGCGGTCCAGGCCGCGACGTTTTGGCGAAGGGCCGCCGGGTCGACCTTGTCGAGGGTGTCGTCGGCGGTGTGGTGCAGGCCAAAATAGCGGGTGGCGTCCTGTCGGAGCTCGATGGTCGAGACGCCGCGGGACGAGAGCGGGCCGATGTCGGAGCCACTGGCCCTATCGGTGGAGCCGGCCTCGATGCCGAGCGGGGCGAGTGCCGCGGCGATCCGCTGGATCGCGGGCTGGGCGGAGGCGGGGGCCTTGCTGTCAAAGCGCCAGACGCGATCGGAACCGAGGTCGCTCTCGGCGATCATGGCGTGCTTCTCGGCGCCGTGGATGCGGATGTAGTCGTGGCCGCCGAGCAGCCCGATCTCCTCGGAGCCGAACCAGACGACGCGGATGGTCCGGCGCGGCCGGCCGGCCGCGGCGACCCGGAGCGCGGCGGCGGTGACGATCGCGCAGCCGGCGGCGTTGTCGGAGGAGCCGGTGCTGAGGTCCCAGCTGTCGAGGTGGCCGGCCACTAGCACGACGCCGGCGGCCGAATCCGTGCCGGAAATTTCCGCGATGACGTTGCCCGAGGTGCCGGAGCCGAGGTCACACGGCGTGAGCACGAGACGCACCTGGACGGGCTGGCCCAGGGCGACGACGCGTTCCAGCTGGTCCGCATCGGCGATCGCGAGGGCGGCCGCGGGGATCGGCGCGGCGCCGCCGGTGAAGCGCATGATGCCGGTGTGCGGCTGGCGGTGGCGATTGGTGCCGACGGAGCGGATGAGGAGGGCGGCGGCGCCCTTGGCCGAGGCGACCGAGGGCCCGTGCCAGCGGACAGGTCCGTGCTCGCCGTAGCCGGAGCCATCGCGGGTCGCGGTCATGCCGTGGCTGACATAGACGATTTTCCCGCGGACCTGCTCCGGCGCCGCAGCCTCGAGCGCGGCGAGAGTGGCGCAGCTAAAGACTTCGGCGGTGAGGCCCCCGGGCTGCGTGGCGCCGCTGTTGCCGAGGGCGCAGAGCACGAGCGGCTGGGGGCAGGGGCGGACAATCTCGGCCAGTTCGGTGCCGCGGACCCAGACCGGGACTTCAAACGGTTCGATGCGGACGTTGGCGAAGCCAAGTCGCATGAGTCGAGCCACGGCCCAGTCCCGCGCCCGGGCCTCCGCCCGCGTGCCAGCAAGCCGCGGGCCGAGCTCGGTGCCGATGGCGGCGGTGAGCTCGTAGGCGAGGGTGTCGGCGAGCGCCGCGTCGCGCAGGCGCCGGGCGAGCTCGAGATCGGGTGAGGCAGACATCGGTGCAATCACGATGGGCTGGATCCGCCCTGGGCCGCGACGTGGGGCAAGAAAATCATGCGGTTATGTCCCGTTCTGGAGCGACCGAACCGGGCCGGCAAATCCCATCTGCCGGAGGGGCCGGGCGTCGGCAGTTGCCTCCGGGTGAATCCTGGCTATTTTGGGGCATGCCTCGTACCCTGCTGCTTGTCCTTGCCGGCTGCCTGCTGACCGGCTGTGCCACGACCGCGCGGCCGCCGCTGAAGACGGTGGCCCGCGTGGATCTCGACCGCTATCTCGGCGACTGGTACGTCATCGCCAACATCCCGTACCTGCTGGAGAACGGCAAGGTGGCGACCCTCGACCGCTATGCCCGCCGGCCCGACGGGAAGATGGACAACATCTTCATTTTCCGGAAGGGCTCGTTCGACGCCCCGGAGCAACAGTGGCGGGGCATTTCCTGGGTGCACAACCGCGAGACCAACGCCGAGTGGCGCGTGCAGTTCATCTGGCCGTTCCGGGTGCCGTACCTGGTAATCGACCTCGACCCCGACTACCGCTGGGCCGTGATCGGCCACCCCTCGCGGAACTACCTCTGGGTCCTCGCCCGCGGCCGATCCCTGCCCGACGACGTGTTCGCCGGCATCCTCGGCCGGGCCGCGGACCAAGGCTACGATGTCAGCCGCGTGGCCAAGGTGCCGCAGCCGCGGGAGTGACTCACTCCGGCCAAATTTCCCAGGACTCAGGGTCGCAGCCTGTGGCGAAGCGAAGTTGCGAGGATTTCATGGATGCGAGGCACGACATTTCCCGACTGGCAAACGACTCGCCGGCCGAGCGGAAATAATTCGGCGTCGCGGGTCGTTGGCAGCGCTTAGCCTTTTGCACCCGCCGTGGCGGAAACCGCACACAAAAAAGCCGGTCCGTGGGGGACCGGCTTGAATTAATCACGGCCGGGTCATCGACCCAGCCCTACCTCAATCCTCGGGATTATTTTCCGAGGCTCTTGCGGAGGTCGGCGAGCTGGTCTTTCGAGCCGAGGAGCTGGTTACGGCTGGCGATAAACTTCGCGTACTCGTCGATGAAGATCTTCCCCGGGGGGCGGAAGTCGAACTCACCCGGCTTGTCGCGGAAATACTCGCGGTGGACGCGGGTCCAGACGAGGCGGCCGTCGGTGTCGATGTTGATCTTGGTGACGCCGAGCTTGGCGGCGGGGAGGTACTCGTTCACGTCGACGCCCATCGAGTCCTTGATCGTGCCGCCGGCGGCATTGATGCGGTCGACCTCGTCCTTCGGGACGGACGACGAGCCGTGCATGACGAGCGGGAAGCCGGGCATGCGGGCCTTGATCTTCTCGAGCACGTCGAAGTGCAGGGACTGCCGGCCCTTGAACTTGAAGGCGCCGTGGCTGGTGCCGATGGCGCAGGCGAGGGAGTCGCAGCCGGTCTTCTTGACGAAATCCTGGGCCTGGTCCGGGTCGGT
>OMJT01000131.1 GCA_900299415.1 Opitutales bacterium | reverse complement strand
TCTCTTCGGTGCTGAATCGTTTTCCTTTCATGATCTGAGTCCTTTCTGTTGGACCCAGACCTAACCTTCAAGCGGCTCGAATTTCCGGAATCACGTCAGAGGAGGTTTATGACCCTCCACTCGCAGGCTGTAAAAAATTCGAGGCGACGCCAGATCGGCGGCCTCTCTCTCGTTGGGCTACTTCGTCAGGTTGACGACCTGCGAGACACGCTCGAGCGCGTCCTGGAGATGATCGCGCCGGGTCGGGCCGCCCAGCGGCTTGCCGTCCTGAAGACGCCCCAGGGACGTCGTGACCAGCTCGGTGTTGTAGGCTGCAACCACCAGCTCGATCGCCTTTTCGCGGCCGACCGTCGCGGTGATGTTTTTCATCAGTTCGGTTTTTTCGATGCTGATTCCTCCGCGTTGGTTATCATCGGCTGCCGGCCGCTTGGCAAGGTTTGGGTGGAAGGCCTCAGAACAGCTCCGTCTGGCCGGTGTAGCGCTTTTGCGCCTCGGCGGCGCTGGAGCGCATTTCCATCGCTTCGAGGAAGCGGACCAGTTCCGCGGCCCGGGGCTGCGGGCGCTCCGCCGGCACGCGCGGGAGGGAAAGATTGAGCGTCGTGAGCCGGAGGTTGAGCCGCAGCCGGTCGGCGTCCGCCGCGACGGTCGCGCGGAAACGGTCGGGCTTCAGCGCGGCCGCCTGCGCGATCACGCCCTCGAGGCTGCCGTGGTCGGCCAGCCATTTCGCGGCGGTCTTCGGGCCCACGCCGGCGATGCCGGGAATGTTGTCGGAGTTGTCGCCTACCAGCGCGAGGTAGTCGGCGATCTGGGCCGGCGGCACGCCGAACTTCTCCGCCACGCCCGCCGCGTCGAGCAGGCGCCAGCCGAGCTTCGGGTTGGCCGAGGGCGGCGGGAGCATGATCCGGATGCGGTCGTTGACGATCTGGGCGAAATCCTTGTCGGAGCTGACGATCAGCACCTCGTCCCCCGCCCGCGCCCGGGCCACGGCCTCCGCCGCCAGCAGGTCGTCGCTCTCCACGCCGTCCTGCTCGATCACCTGGCAGCCCATCAGGTGCGTGAGTTCCTTCACCGGGTCGATCTGCTTCGCCAGCGCCTCGGGCATCTCCTCGCGCTGGGCCTTGTATTCCGGATGCAGGGCGAGGCGGTCCTGCGAGCCGCCGAGGTCAAAAAACACAAGCGTGCCGGCCGGCTGCTCCTGGTCCTGCAGTTTCCAGAGGGACTTCACCCAGCCGTGCAGCGCGTTGGTCGGGAACCCGTCCGCGCGGTTCAGCTCGGGGATCGCGAAGAAACAGCGGTAGATGAGGTTGAAGCCGTCGACCAGGAGCCATTTCGCCATGACTGAAGGAGAGGGTTGGGTGTGCATGGCGTCAATGCCCCGAGCCACCCAAACGCACCTGCGGGGCAAACGCTCAACGCTCAACCTTCAACGCTCAATGAACAAGTCGGAGCGGGATCTGGGCCGTACTTGAGCGTTGAGCGTTGAAAGTTGAGCGTTCCCGCTTCCGTTTGTCCCGATGTCCACCGCGGTCCCCCCGCAGCGTGAACGCCTGACCGGGGTCTGCCCGGCGGCGCAGGGCTGCGTCGTGTCCGGATTGGTCCGCCTCCACCCGGCGCCGGTCTGGCTGGTGGTGACCGGCGAGCTCAAGGCCGCCGAGGCGCTGGCCGAGGACATCCGCCTCTTCGGCGGGCCCGAGGCCGCGGACCTGCTGGTGTTCCCCGAGTCGATGCCCGACCACCGCGACATGCGGGAGACCTTCGCGGCGTCAAGCGACCGCCTCACCGTGCTCTCGCGCCTGCGGGCCCGGCGGCAGTCCACCGGTGCCGCGGCGGGCGACCGGCCGCTGGTGATCGTAACGACTCCGGCCGCCCTGCTCCAGGCGGTCCCCGCCCTGGGCGAGTTCGCCACCCGCGAGTTGACCCTGCGCAAGGGCCAGGCGCCGTCGTTCCAGGGCCTGCTCGAACAGCTCGCCGCGCTCGACTACGACAGCGAGGCCGTCTGCGAGGCGCCCGGCCACTACGCGGTGCGCGGCGGCATCATCGACGTGTACCCGGTCACGGCGAACGAGCCGTACCGGCTGGATTTCTTCGGGGACACGATCGACGAGATCCGCGCCTTCGACCCGGTGACACAGCGCTCCGGCGCCACGCTGGAATCGATCGCGTTGTCGGCCTCCCCGCGCGTGCGCCTCGCCCCCTCGCGGACGGGACTGGCCGAGTACCTTTCGCCCGCGGCGCGCCTGCTGCTGGTGGAACCGGCGGCGCTGGCGGAGGAATTCCGTTCCTTCGACGCGACTGGGACCGGCGGCCTGGCCGCGATCACGGAGCGATGCGCCGCGCTCCATGCCGTCGGCGACCTCGACGAGTCGGCGGAGCTGCTCGACGGCGCGGCCGGGGCCACGCTCGACACGGAGAGCCTCGCGCACCACCGCGCCTACCCGGGCGAGGCCCTGATCGCCCAGGAACGGCTGCAGGTGGAGGAGGACGCCCGGCACAAGTTCCTCCGGCAGCTCGCGGCGTGGCGAAAGGCGGGCCACCATCTCGTCTTCGTCGCCCCCAAGGACGGCGAGGAGCAGCGCATACGCGAGATCCTTGGCACGGAGGTGGCGCTGGCCAAGCCCGCCCCGGCCTTCCTCCGCGGCGCGCTTAACGAGGGTTTCCGGGTGACGTTCCGCGAAGGCGGCGGCCGGGGCCTGTTCCAGGCGCCGCCGGCCGCCACCGGGCTCGTCGTGGTGACCGAGACCGAGATCTTCGGGCGCCAGCGCAGCCGGCGTCCTGCGCCGAATGCCCGCGCGGGGTCGGCCCGCGCGCAGGTCGACCAGCTGCTGGACTTCGCCGAACTCGTCGAGGGCGACTTCGTGGTGCACCTCCAGCACGGCATCGCGCACTACCGCGGCATCACGACGCTCGACACCGCCCAGGGTCCGCGGGAGGTGATCTCGCTGGAGTTCGACGACCGCGTCACGCTCCACGTACCGCTGCAGGAGTCACACCTCGTCAGCCGCTACGTCGGCCTGAGCAAGGTGAAGCCGCAGCTCGGCCGGATTGGCTCCGGCCGCTGGGAGAAATCCCGGCAGGCCGCGGAGCGCGCCACGGTCGACCTCGCCGCCGAGCTGCTGCGCATCCAGGCCGCGCGCGAGGCACAGCCGGGGCACGCGTTTGGGGCGGACAACGCCTGGCAGCGCGAGTTCGAGTCGTCGTTCCCCTTCACGGAAACCGCCGACCAGCTGCGCGCGATCCAGGAGACCAAGGGCGACATGGAGCGGACGCGCCCGATGGACCGGCTGATCTGCGGCGACGTCGGCTTCGGCAAGACCGAGGTCGCGATCCGCGCAGCGTTCAAGGCCGTGCAGGGCGGGCGGCAGGTGGCGGTGCTCGTCCCGACGACCGTGCTCGCCCAGCAGCACCTGAACAGTTTCCGCGAGCGCATGGCCGCCTACCCCGTCGCGGTCGAGATGCTCAGCCGCTTCCGCACCCGCGCCGAGCAGGCCCGTATCCTCGAGGCCGCGGCCGCCGGACAGGTCGACATCCTGATTGGCACGCACCGCCTGCTGCAGGCCGACGTGACGTTCAAGGACCTCGGCCTCGTGGTGGTCGACGAGGAGCAGCGCTTCGGCGTGAAGCATAAGGAGGCACTGAAGCGCCTGCGCACGACCGTCGACGTGCTCTCGATGAGCGCCACGCCCATCCCCCGCACGTTGCACCTGGCGCTCACCGGGGCACGCGACATGAGCGTGATCGAGACCGCGCCGACCAACCGCCACCCGATCCAGACGATCGTGAAATCGTACGACGACCAGCTCGTGGTCGACGCCGTGAAGCAAGAGATCCGCCGCGGCGGCCAAGTGTTCTACCTCCATAATCGCGTGGCCACGATCGAGGAGACCGCCCGCAAGCTCCGGCAGCTCCTCCCCGACCTCACCATCGGCGTCGGCCACGGGCAGATGGACGCGACTGAGCTCGAGCGAACAATGACGGACTTCGTCGCCGGCCGCTACCAGCTGCTCGTCTGCACCACGATCATCGAGAGCGGCCTCGACCTGCCCAACTGCAACACGATCATCATCGAGGGCGCGGACCGCTTCGGCCTCGCCCAGCTCTACCAGCTGCGCGGCCGCGTGGGCCGCTTCAAGCATCAGGCCTACGCCTACCTCCTGCTCCACCGGCACACCCGCCTGCTCGAGACTGCCCGCCAGCGCCTCGGGGCGATGCGCACGCACAACCAGCTCGGCGCGGGCTTCCGCATCGCCATGCGCGACCTCGAGCTGCGCGGCGCCGGCAACCTCCTCGGCGCCGAGCAGAGCGGCCACATCGCGGGCGTGGGCTTCGAGCTCTACTGCCAGCTCCTGCGCCAGAGCGTGGCCCGGCTGAAGGGCGACAAGCACGCCTCCGCCCACCGCGCCACCGTGAAGCTGGACTTCGTCCAGGTCGGCGAGGCGCCCTCGGCCGGCGACACCCGCCGCCGCCACGCGGATGCCTACACCGTGCTCCGCGATGCCGAGCACGACGCGGATGGAACCGTACCCGTGGAAACGATCATCGCCCGTATCCCCCCGGATTACATCGCCGAAACCCGGCTGCGCATCGACTTCTACCGCAAGCTGGCCCTGGCCGGCAACCTGCAGCAGCTCCGGGCCTTGGAAGCCGACCTCCGCGACCGGTTCGGAAAGTTCGGCGATGACGTAAAGGCCCTCCTGCTGCTCACCGAGATCCGCATCCGGGCGGAACAAAAAGGGATCCTGTCCGTCGAAACCGACACCTCCCGGTTAAAGTGCCTCCGCCATGGCGGCCGGCGCGACGACTGGGTGCAGGTGGGCAGCCGGTTTCCAAGGTTGACCGCCCCCCGACCCCTCCTACGTTTGCGCGAAATCATTTCCTTCCTGAGCAACCTGCCATGAACCCCCGTCGCCTTATCTGCGGAGCCGCCTTGTGCGCGGTGGTGTTTCAGCCGGTTTTCGGCGCCGCGGCCCCCCAGGCCCCCGTCAACAACTCGGACGACATCGCGAACATCCTTCGCCCGCGCTATGCCAACGGCATCGTCGCCATTGCCGAGGGCAAGGTCATCACGGTCAAGGACGTCGCCCAGGAACTCACCCCGCAGCAGCTGAACGGCATTCGCGCCGGCTCCCGCACCGAGGCGGAGTTCAACAAGAACATCGACCTCGCCCAGGAGACAATCATCCAGAATCTCATCGACCGCGAACTCGTCATCAAGGAGTTCCGCAAAGTGAAGCCGGGAATGAAGGAAGTGCGCCGGATCCCCGACAACTATATCGATCAGGAAATCGCCTCCGAGGAGCACGACGAGTTTGACGGCGATCGGCCCAAGTTTCTCGCCTATATCCGCTCGCTCGGGATGACCCAGAACGAGTACCGGAAGAAGGTCGAGGAGGACATCATCTTCCGCTACATGCTCGGCCAGCAGCGCCAGTCCCAAAGCATTGTCAGCCCGGTCAAGATCGAGACCTACTACAACGAGAACAAGGACAAGTTCATGCAGCCCGACTCGATTGTGATGCGGCTGCTGCAGGTGAAGCGCAAGGAAGGTGAGACCAACGACCAGCTCCGGGCACGCCTCAATGACATCCTCGCCCAGTTCAAGGGCGGGAAGAAGTTCGAGGAACTCGTCCGCGAATTCTCCGAGGACACCTCGTCCCGCACCAAGGGCGGTCTCCAGTCGGAGCGTCCGATCAGCGACCTCGCCAGCGCCTTCGAGCAGCCCGCCCAAAAATTGAAGAAGGGCGAGGCCGCCGACCCGATCATCGTCGAGGACTACGGCTACCTGATCTATGCCGAGGACCGGAAGTACGAGGGCCTCCAGCCGCTCGCGGAAGTCCACGACCAGATCGAGCGGATGCTGAACCAGCAGATCACCGTGCAGGCCCGCGAGCGCTGGCTCGAGCGCCTGCGCCGCGACGCTTTCATCGTCCGGCAGTAAGCCCGACCCGGCCGGGCGGCGCTTGCGCCCGCCACCGTGTCTCGATCAATCCCCGCGCCCTAGGCGCGCAGGGCCTTTGCCATCTCCTTCGCGAAGTACGTCAGGATCATGTCGGCCCCGGCGCGCTTGATCGCGAGAAGCGACTCGTGCCGCGTGCGGGCCAGGTCGAGCCAGCCCATCTTGGCCGCGGCGTGCAGCTGGGCGTACTCGCCCGAGACCTGGTAGGCCGCAACGGGGCGGTCGCTGGCGTTGCGGACCTCGCGGATGATGTCGAGGTACGGGCCGGCCGGCTTCACCATCACTATGTCGGCACCCTCGGCCGCATCGAGCGCGGCCTCGACCAGCGCCTCGCGGCGGTTGGCCGGATTGAGTTGGTAGGTGTCCTTCCCCAGCAGATTGGTGCCGGCAGCCTTGGCGCTGCCCACGGCGTCGCGAAAAGGTCCGTAGTAGGCCGAGGCGAACTTCGCCGAGTAGGCCACGATGCCGGTGGAGGTGAACCCGGCGGTGTCGAGCGTGGCGCGGATCGCGCCCACGCGGCCGTCCATCATGTCGCTCGGCGCCACGAAATCCACGCCGGCCCGCGCGTGCAGGACGGCCATGCGAGTCAGGATCGCGACCGTGCGGTCATTGTCCACGTCGTCCCCCGCCCGGGTCAGCACACCGTCGTGCCCGTGCGTGGTGTAAGGATCGAGGGCAATGTCCGTCATCACGACGAGGCCGGGCACGGCCTCCTTCACGGCGCGGACGGCGCGGAGCACGAGCGCGTCCTCACGCAGCGCCGCGGTGCCGTCGGCGTCCTTCAGGCGGGCGTCGAGCTTGGGAAAGAGGGCAACGGCCGGAATGCCCAGCGCGGCGAGCTCCCGGCATTCCTTGACGAGGTCCGGGATGCTGCGGCGCATGACTCCCGGCATCGACGCCACCGGCTCAGGCTTTCCCTTTCCATCCACCACAAAGAGCGGCGCGATAAAATCCTGGGGCCGCAGCATGGTCTCCTCGACCAGAGCCCGCACGGCGGGCGTGCGGCGCAAGCGGCGGGGACGGCGGGGCAGGGGGAGGGAAGCCTGCTAGCCCATTTTGCCGCTGGGGGGGACCACCTTGCGATCCAGCCCGGGGGCGAGGAAGGGGGCAACGGGGCCGGCCACGGCCCGATTCGCCCCCAAAAGGCCCGGGTGCTGGGCGCAGGGCCCGGGCGGCCCGCCGCAGCAAAGGCGAGCGGTCGATCGCTTCCGGTCGCCGAGTAGGTCGCGCCGCCTCAGAAGCACCGCCAGTCTTGGCGGCGGGGCTCTGGAAAGAGTTGCACCCGAAGTG
>OMJT01000130.1 GCA_900299415.1 Opitutales bacterium | reverse complement strand
GCGTCGCGGCCCCGGTCTGCGGCGCAGGCGCCGGCAGTGCCGCACCCACCGAGGTGGCGGCCGCGGGATTAATCTGTTGCCACGGGAGGGCGCGGAGCTCGGCCAAGGTCTTGGCGCCCTGTGCCTCGCCATAGGCCACCCAGCTAGCCTGCTGCGCGGCCAGCGTCGCCATCGCCCCCGCAGTCCCGAGCGCGGGACCACTCTGGAGGATGGCCTTGTGGAAAAGTCCCTTGCCAAGCGGCGAAGTCACCAGCGTGTGCACAATGCCGGAACCGGCGGATTGCCCAGCGAGCGTGACATTGCTCGGGTCGCCCCCGAACGCGGCGATGTTCGCCTGCACCCATTTCAGGGCCGCGATCGCATCGAGCGCACCCTGATTGCCCGAGGCGTTCACGCCGGATTCCTTCGTCAGTTCCGGGTGCGCAAAAAAGCCGAAGGGCCCCACCCGATAGTTGAGGTTCACGAAGACGAGCCCCTTTTTCGCAAGGCCCTCGCCGTTGTACACGTCGATCATGCTTGAGCCCTCGCTGTAGCCGCCGCCGTAAACCCAGACAAAGACCGGGAGCTTGTCGTTCGCGGTCTTCGCCGGGGTCCAGACATTGAGATAGAGACAGTCCTCGCTGATTGCCCCGTGCGCCATGAATTCGTGGGTCCACGGCGCCCGCCCTTCGGTGATCGTCTGGATGGGGCTCGGGCCAAATTTGTCCGCCTGCCGAACGCCCGTCCAGCTGGCGGGCGGCTGCGGGGCCTTCCAACGCAGGTCGCCGACCGGCGGGGCGGCAAACGGCAGGCCCTTGAAGACCATAATCGAGGGGTCGGTCCCAGGCCGGCCGGCCACGAGGCCCTGCTGGGTGCGGACGTTATCCTTGAGTTGGGCCAGCGCGGTGGACGCGGCGGCAAAGGCAAGAGTGGCGACGAGGACCGCGCGCGGCGCAAGCCGGAGGCGGACAGAACACGGAACCGGAGTGGCTACGTTCATGCAAGGTCGGGGTTGAGGATAAACAGACCGACCGAGCTTTAGTTCTAGAATGTAACTTCACCAGCCCAAAACCCCAGGGACAACTTCGCCAGCAGCAGCGCGGTCCGCCAAAGCGACCGCAGTCACCACACCCTCCAATTCAAGCGGCACTCAGCCCAGTGCCTGCAGCAGGCGCTCCAGCTCGGCCCGCTTGGCCTGCTGGTCGGCGAGCTGCTTGCGGGCACCCTCGAGGACGGCCGGCGGGGCCTTGCTGACGAACGCCTCGTTGCCGAGGCGCGCCTCGGTGCCGGCGATGTGCTTGGTGATCGTCTCGAGTTCCTTCTTCAGCCGCGTCCGCTCGGCGGCCGGGTCGACCTTCACGCCGGTGTCGAGGAAGAGCGTGCCGAGCGGCGTCACGATCGCCGGGAGCGCCGGCTTGCCCGTGGTGCGCTCGAGCCCGGCCGCGCCGACGAGGCGGGTGAGCTTGGCGGTGTTGGCCGCCACCTGCGCCCACTCGGCGTCGCCGCCGAGGACAAGGAACTTCACGTCGCGCTTCTGCGCCACGGCCTGGTCGGCCTTCAGCTGGCGCGCCAGGGTGGAGAATTGCTTGAGCTGGTCGACGCGCGTGGTGGCCGCTGGATCCACCTTCACGCCGCGGCCAGCCAGGGACGTGGTGAACGCGGCGGCGGAATCGAGGCGGGTGTCCTGCAGGAACGAGCCCTCCGCTCCGTACCCGAGCAGGTGCCACAGCTCCTCGGTGATGAAGGGCGCGAACGGCTCGAACAACAGGAGGAACTGGCGAATGACGAGGTCCTGCATCGCCAGGGCGTGGCTCTGCGCCGCGGGATCCTGCACGCGGGCCTTAGCCACTTCGACGTACCAGTCACAGAAGTCGTTCCAGAAAAATCCGTACAGCTTCTGCGTGGCCGCGGCGAACTCGAAGCCGGCAAAACTTTTCTCGAGCACCGTCATCGTGTCGAGCAGGGCGGCGAGCAGGGCATGGTCGTCGTCATCGAGTTTCGCCGGGTCGAGCCGGGCCAGGATCGCGCCGAGCGAGCGATTGTCGCCGGCCGGGCCGCTCATCTGGCGGAAGCGCGAGGCGTTCCAGAGCTTGTTGCAGAAGTTCTTGCCGGCCTCGATGCGGTCCTCGTCGAACTTCACGTCCTGGCCGAGCGGGGCAATCTGCAGCAGGCCGAAGCGCAGGCCATCGGCGCCGTACTTGGCGATGAGGTCCAGCGGGTCGGGCGAGTTGCCGAGGGTCTTCGACATCTTCCGGCCCTGCTTGTCGCGCACGATCCCGTTGAAATAAACGTGCCGGAAGGGAATCCGCTTTTCGATCGGCGCGCCGGGATTCGCGAACTCCAGGCCGGCCATGATCATGCGGGCCACCCAGAAGAAGATGATGTCCGCGCCGGTCGCGAGGGTGGTCGTCGGGTACAGTGCGTCGAAGCCCGCCGCCTTTTGCGCGGCGGCGTCCGGCCAGCCGAGCGTCGCAAAGGGCCAGAGCCACGAGGAGGCCCAGGTGTCGAGGACGTCGTCCTCCTGCTCCCAGTTCTGCGGGTCGGCCGGGCCGTCGAGCGAGACGTGGATCTTCGCCGGGTCGCGCAGGTCGACGGGCGTCAGTTTCTCGCGGTCGAGCCCTTTGAGGTACCAGACCGGGATGCGGTGACCCCACCAGAGCTGGCGGCTGATGCACCAGTCTTGGATGTTCTCGAGCCAGTTCAGGTACACCTTCGACCAACGCTCGGGATGAAACTGAATCAGCCCGTCACGCACAACCTGCTTGGCCTCCTCGACACGCGGGTAGCGGAGCCACCACTGCTGCATCAGGCGCGGCTCGATCGGCACGCCGGCGCGCTGCGAGTAGCCGACGTTGTTCTCGTAGGCCTTCTCTTCGATGAGCGCGCCGCTCTCCTTGAGCATTTCCGAGGCGCGCTTGCGGGCTGCAAAGCGGTCGAGCCCCGCCAGCCCGGGGCCGGCGTCGGCGTGCATCGTGCCGTCGGGATTGAGCACGTCGATCACGGGCAGGCGGTGCCGCTGGCCGATGTCGAAGTCCACCTTGTCGTGGGCCGGCGTAACCTTAAGCACGCCGGCGGCAAACACTGGATCCACGGCCGTGTCGCCCACGATTGGGAGAGGTTCGCGGGCGCCGAGGGGCCGCCAGACCTTTTTGCCGATGAGGGCCTTGTAGCGCTCGTCTTCCGGGTGCACCGCCAAGGCCACGTCGGCCGGGATGGTCTCGGGACGCGTCGTCTCAACCGTAAGGTGAGTCAGGCCTCCCGTGGGCTCCACCAGTTCATAGCGCAGCTTGTAGATAAGACCCTTGGTCGGGCGCATCTC
>OMJT01000129.1 GCA_900299415.1 Opitutales bacterium | reverse complement strand
GGCTCCCGCCGCCCCGGCGATGACCCCCGCCCAGACCGCGGCGGTGGGCGCGATGAACCAGGCGATGGCCCCGTACAACCTTGCCCTGCAGGCGGCGCGGGACGCGCTTGCGGCGGCCAGTCTCGCCCTCCCGCGCGACGATGCAGCGATCCGCGCCAAGGCCGAAGCGGTGTCCGCCGCCGACCTGGCGCTGGCCAACGCGCGCGCCGACCGCTTCATGCGCATCCAAAACTCGGCCAACAAGCTCTCGGCCGAGCAGATCCCGCCACTGGTGACCGCCGCCGGCCGTGGCGGCCGCGGCGGTACCATCGCGACCAATCCCGGCGGCACCGGCCTGAATGCGGCCCGCGAGGAAACCGGCAAGCTCGTCACGCCGGCGGGCGTCGCGGTCTCGTTGGTCGCCGCCGAACCGATGATGGTCAACCCGACCAACATCGACGTCGACTCCCGTGGGCGGGTCTGGGTCAACGAGGGCGCCAATTACCGCACCCTCGCCTATACCCGCGAGGAGGGCGACCGCATCCTGATCCTCGAGGACACGAACGGCGACGGCGCCGCAGACAAGTCCACCGTGTTCTACCAGGACACATCCGTGAACTCGGCGCTCGGCGTCATGGTCCTCGAGGGCAACAAGGCGATCATCGCCTCGGCGCCGTACATCTTCGTGCTCACCGACACCAACAACGACGGCGTGGCCGACAAGCGCGAGGTCATGTTTGAGGCCCTCGGCCAATTTAACCACGACCACAGCCTGCACACGTTCATCTTCGGGCCCGACGGGAAGCTCTACTTCAACTTCGGCAACGCCATCACCGAGCTGAGGCGCCCGGCGGGCGCCGGACTCCTGGCGGTGCCGCTTCACGGCGAGATCCCGGCGCACGCTTCGGCCACTGTCGTCGATGTCGACGGCAAGGAGGTGAAGAACGGCGACCTTTACCGCGGCGGCATGGTCTTCCGCAGCGAGCTCGATGGCAGCAAGGTCGAGACCCTGGCCTGGAATTTCCGCAACAACTTCGAGGTGGCCGTCGACTCCTTCGGCGGCGTGTGGCAATCGGACAACGACGACGACGGCAACACGTCGACCCGGATCACGAATATCCTCGTCGGCGGCAATTACGGTTTCGTCGACGAAGTCACCGGCGCAGCGTGGATGGTGGCCTACCGCGCCGCCAACTCGCCCGTTGCCGAGCGCTCGGCCTACCACTGGCACCAGATGGATCCCGGCGTCGTGCCAAACCTCCTCATCACCGGCGCCGGCTCGCCGACCGGGATCACGGTCTACGAGGGTACGCTGCTCCCGCCGGAATTCCGCAACCAGGTGGTGCACACCGACGCCCGCCCGGGCGTGACCCGCGCCTACCCGGTCACTAAGGCCGGCGCCGGCTACACCGCGACCATCGCCCCGATCCTCAGTCCGGCCCCGAACGAGAACTGGTACCGGCCGTCCGACGTAACCGTCGGACCCGACGGCGCCCTTTATGTGGCCGACTGGAACGACTCGATCGTCGGCGGCCACGCGATGGCCGACCAGATCCTCACGACGCTCACGGGCCGCGTCTACCGTGTCGCGCCCCCCGGCAACCGCCCCACGATCCCCGCGCTCAACCTCAACACCGCCGCGGGCGCCGTGGCCGCGCTGCAGTCGCCGAACATGAACACGCGCTACCTCGCCTGGACGAAACTCCACGCGATGCAGGCCGGTGCCGAGGCGGAGCTGGTGAAGCTCTGGCAGAACCGCGCCAACGACCGGATGCGCGCCCGGGCCCTGTTCCTCCTTACCCAGATCAAGGGCCGCGAGAAGAAGTATCTCGACGAGGCCGCCCGCGACACGAGCGAGGACATCCGCATCGTCGCGCTCCGCGCCGCCCACGCGGCCGGCGTCGACATGATCCCCTACGCGAAACAACTTGCCCGCGACCCGTCCGCGCTGGTCCGCCGCGAGGCCGTCCTCGCGCTGCGCCACAATTCCTCCCCGGAGGTCCCCGCGATCTGGGCCACCCTCGCCCAGCAGCACGACGGCAAGGACCGCTGGTACCTCGAGGCCCTGGGCATTGGCGCCGACGGCCGCTGGGACGAGTGCCTCGCCGCCTGGCAGGCGGCCGCCCGTCCCGATCTCACCAGCGCTGCGGCGCATGACATCGTCTGGCGCTCGCGTGGCAGTAAGACGCCGGATCTCGTCGTGGCGCTCATCAAGCAGCCCGGCACCACGCCGGCCGAGCGGGCGCGCCTGCTGCGGTCCCTCGACTACGTGAAGGGGCCGCAGAAGGACGCGGCCCTGCTGCAGCTGCTCACGCCGTGATCGGAGTTGGTTATCGGTTATTGGTTATTGGGGGAGTCGGAATGGGCAGCCCTTTTCAAGTAAGCCATGTACCCGTGGAGCAGGCGCATGGCGGACCCGATCTTCGCCCGACCTTCGTCGAGCAACGACCTGGGGATCATGGCCTCGTCGCAGGCACTGATGAGATGATCCAGGACCTCGGTGGTTGATCCCCGCGCGATGCTGCAAAACTTGGAGTTCTCCAAATGATGAGAACGTCCGTAACCCTCGGCGATGTTCGCGGTGATCGAACGGGAGGCACGGCGAAGCTGGTCGGTGAGACGAAAGCGTTCCTCTTTGGGAAGCAACGGCACGACGCGTTGAAAAATGAACAACCGAACTTCCCGTGCAGCCTGCCAGCATTCCAAATCTTCAAAGCTTCTGATCGGTGTCTTCATTTAAGCCCGTAAAACGCAGTTTCCGGATGAATCTTTCACTCGATTTCGTAACGGCGTGTCTCTGGCAGGCTCGGCCCCAGACAACCAATAACGGATAACCGATAACACGGCGGCACTCCATGTCACTTTCCCGGCGAATCATCCTACTGGCTGCGCTGGTGCTCGGGCTCGCGGCTGCGCGGGCCGCGGAGGCCGGGTCTCCTCCCCTTGACGTGTTGCTGCGCCTGACGGGTACCGATCTCGCGGCCAGTCCCGCGGTGAAGGCCGCGGTTGACCGCGCCTTGCAGTCCTACCGCGGACAGCCGGCGTTCCTCGAGCTGGTCCGGGCATTCAACCGCACGGACCAGGCGGAGGGGTTGCTCGAGCTCGCGGCCGCCCGGGCGGACGAGTCCGTTGGCGCGGAGGCGGTGCAGCGGGTGATCGATGATGGTGGCGTGGATGCGCTCCGGTCGGCCTTGGCGGGAGCCAACGGGACGGCGCTGGTGCGGGCGCTCGGCAACGTGGCCGACGCGGCAGCGACCGATTTGCTCCAAGGCGTGATGCTGGACGGCAAACGGCCGGAAGCTTTCCGTCTCGAGGCCGTGCGCGCCCTGGCCCGCACCGAGGCGGGCGCGCAGGTCCTGCTGGCGTTAGCGCGCGGCGACCGGATGCCCGAGGCCCTCAAGCCCGCGGCCGGAACCGCCCTGGCGGCCTCGCCCCTGCCCGGCATCAAGGACGAGGCCGCACGCCTGCTCGCCGCCGCCGCGTCGTCTGAGCAGCCGATCCCGCCGCTGGCCGCCGTGCTGGCGCTCCGTGGCGACATTGCCCGCGGCGAGAAGGTGTTCTTCGGCGCGGCAGCCTGCGGCTCGTGCCACCAGGCAGGCGGGAAGGGCGTGGATTTCGGCCCCGGGCTTTCCGAAATCGGCGACAAGTACGGGCCCGACGCGCTTTATTCCAACATCGTCGACCCGGCGGCGGGCATCGCCTTCGGGTTCGAGCCATGGCAGATCACGCTGCGCAACGGCGCGGCGATCGGCTTCATCGCGAGCGAGACCGATGACGAGCTGGCGGTGAAGGCGCCGGGCAACATCGTCACGCGCTACCGCAAGAGCGACGTCACGGCGCGCCAGCGTCTCCCCGGCTCGCTTATGCCGCCAGGCCTGCTCGCCGCGACGAACGCCCAGGAGGTCGCCGACCTGCTGGCCTACCTTTCCAGCCTGAAGAAAGTTCCGTCCGCCCCAACCCCGACCCGTCCATGAAAACGTTCCTCCTCGCCCTCCTCGCGGTGTGCTGCGCCGCCACCGTTTCGGCCGCCGACAAGAAAATCGTGCTCATCGCCGGCGCTCCCAGCCACGGTGCGGGCGAGCACGAGCACCGCGCGGGCCTGCTGCTCCTGCAGAGCTGCCTCGCGGATTATCCCGGGATCAAGACGGAGTTCGTCAGCCTGGCCGGCAACGCCTGGGTGCCCGACGAGACGATCTTCAACGATGCCGCGGCGGTCATCATCTACAGCGACGGCGAGCCCGGCCACCCGCTGCTGCGCGAGGACCGGCTGCAGAAGATGGGCGCCCTGATGGCGAAGGGCGTCGGCCTCGGCCTGATGCATTACGCCACCGAGCCCTCGCTGGCCAACGGCAACAAGGAGTTCATCGCCTGGACTGGCGGCGCCTTCGAGGTGAACTACTCGGTCAACCCGATCTACCTCGGCGAGTTCAAGTCGCTGCCCCGGCACGCGATCACGCGCGGCGTGAGGCCCTTCTCGACCACGGACGAGTGGTACTTCCACATCCGGTTCCGGCCGCAGGGCGTGACGCCCATCCTGAGCCTCGTGGCCCCGGAGAGTTCGATGAACCGTCCCGACACGCCGCGCCTCGGCCTGCGCGAAGGCAACGAGGATGTCTGGGCGGCGGTGCGCCGCCGCGAGCCGCAGACCGTGATGTGGGCGACGGAGCGGCCCGACGGGGGCCGCGGCTTCGGTTTCACCGGCGGCCACTACCACGCGAACTGGGGCAACGACGACCAGCGCAAGCTGGTGCTCAATGCCATCCTCTGGGTGGCGGGCGTCGAGGTGCCGGCCAACGGCGTCGAGTCGAAGGTCACCACCGCGATGCTGCGCGCCAACCTCGACCCGAAGGGCGGCCGCGGCGGCGCCGCGCCGAACCCCACGCTGTCGAGCATGACGGCTCTCACCGCGCTGCCCCGGCAGAAGGTCACCGATGCCCGGCGCGCCCTGGTGTACAACGCGCTGGCCAACCCCGCGCTGCTGAAGCAGCTCGCGGACGAACTCGGCGCCGCGAACCTCGAGCTGGCCCAGGCCCGCGCCGCGCTCCTCGCCGAGATCCAGGCGACGCCGGAGAAATTCAGCGCCGAGCAGATCGCGACGCTGGTGCAGCAGGCGTCACAGTAAACGCCGGGCGCTCCGGTTAGCGGTTGTCGGGCAACCCGTACATCGGACGGCAGAAAATAACGAGGGCGCCCCGGCTGCGGAGCGCCCTCGGCGTGGAGTTTTCTTGTCCTGGACTCAGCCGCGGCCGCCGGTGCTGCCGGTGCCGGCGGGATCTGCCATCGCGCGCAAAACCGCCTCGAGCTTCGCCGGCGTGGCGCCTTTGAGCTGGGCCTTCACCTTGGCGAAGGCGTCGGCCCGGCTGACGGCGTAGGCGAGCTCGGCGTCGGCCACGGCCTGTGCCTTGGCGGCGAGGGCCGGGCTGTTCGGCGCGAGGGTCAGGCTCGCACGCACCAGTTCGATGCGGGCCTTGGTGAGGGTGTTCGCCTGCGGCCAGAAGGATTCCTCGGCCCTCGTGATGAGGGTGAGCTCGAGGTCGTCGAGCGCGCGTCCGCGTCCGCCATTCTGGCCGCCGTGGGCCTGGACGTACGGGCCGACCGTGGGCTCGGCAAGGGCGAGTGAAGCCGCCGCGAGGGGGAGGAGCACACAAAGCAGGGAAGTGGGATTCGTTTTCATGATGGGGTGGTTGGGTGGTTTGGGTTGTGGGCGTGCTTAGTTGCCGCCCCGTCCGGCGGCTCCGGCCGCGCCGCCGTGGCCGCCTCCGGCCCCTGCACCTGC
>OMJT01000128.1 GCA_900299415.1 Opitutales bacterium | reverse complement strand
CGCGGCCAGGCCCAGCGCCAGCGGCTGCAGGCAAATGTGCCCCGCCCCCCAGCGCATCCGCGCTGGATGCACCGCGACGCCGACGACCACGAGCGCCGCGAGCAGGAGTGCGCCCGGCAGCCAGTCCCCGACCGGTCCGCGCCGCCGCGTCAAGAGCCAGAGCAGCACGACCATCCCGCCAAACCCGGCCATGCCCGGCAGGCAGGTCTGCAGGAAGACAAACGCCTGGTCGCGCAGGGTGGAGAGCGCGTCGCCATGCTGCAGGAATGCCATGTCCGCCCCCGGCCAGCATGGCGGGAGCACCGTGTGCTCGAGGTTGAGGAGTAAGGATTTCACCTGCCCGGCCGGGGAGAGTTCACCGGCCTGTTGCACGGAGGTGTTCGCGAGGAAGGTCTCGGCCAACCCCTGCCGGGCGATCGCCCAGCCGATCCACGTCAGCCCGAGCAGGATGGCGCCGGCGGCAATCCGGGGCACTCCGGGACCAGAAAACCGCGGTGCCCGACTGGCGGCGGTGACACCACCCGTAGGCTGCAACGGCGGCCAGCGCGTACGGGGCGGAGGAGTAGTGCGCGAGCACCGCGGCAGAAAGCGCAAGGCCGGCGATGGCCCAGTGGTGGGTCTTCGCGCTGGCCAGACCCCGGCGGAAAAACCACGCGCCGGTCAGCACGAACGCCGCGGCGGCGAGCTTGGTCCACGAGTAGGTGGCGTTCTGCATGAACAGCGGATTCACGAGCAGCAGCAGCGGCACCAGCGCGAAGGATCGCTGTCGCCCGCCCGCGGCGACGACGAGCCGGCAGAGTGGCAGCACTGCGACGGTGCCGAGCAGCGTGGTGAACACCTGGTAGGCGGCGAAGCTGTCGTCGCCCTGCGCCATCATCGCCGAGGTGGCGAGGTTCAGCAGCGGTGGCCGGGCCGTGAAGGGATCGAAGGTGAAGATCAAGAGCTCGGACGGGTCCTGGTGCAGGAACCAGTGGGCGCGGTGGTAGTGTCCGACCCAGTCGCCGATCCAGTCGCCGCCCTAGTAGGTGCGGATCACCGCCAGCGCCCCCAGGCAGCCCGCGGTCGTGATGGCCCAGTTGCGGAGCAGGACGCGGCTCGGCGCCCGGCGCCACCAGCGGGCGACCTCGCGCCACTGCCAGGTCCAGCCGAGCGCCGCGGGCACCGCGAGGATGCGCCACGCAGCCGGCGCGGCGCCGAGGATGTGCAACACCTGTCCACCGAGTCCGAGCAGCACCACGCCGGCGGACACGACCGCCACCAAGCGATCCTGCGGTGCGAGGCGGAGCCAGCGGGTCGTGAGCAGGCCGAGGCCCGGGACGAGCCAGAGGAAGACGAGGACTGCCCAGGGCAGGGACATCACTTCGGAGCAGTCAGAGGTTCCGGCCAGCTATGCAGGGTCCAGAACGCAAAGTCCTGCGTCTGGGCGTTGGCCGGCCGGAGCGCGAGCGCCACGCCCCAGTGCGTGCCGCCCCGGGGCAAGGCGATGACCTGCAGCTTGGGCGGCAGCCCGGCAAAGGTGTGGGCGGGTGTCAGGGCGCGGTCGGCGAGGAAACGCATGTAGAGGCCGTCCTCGGCGTGGTAGAACTTTCCCTCGCTGTACGCCGTGATGAGTGGGTTCCACGGGAACCAGATCTGCCCGGGGAACTCCTTGGCGAGCTGCGCCGCCTGGTCGTAGTGCCGCGTCGCGGGCGCCGTCGGGAAGGCCGTGAGCCGCTGGAAGCGGAAGCCCGCGATGACCACGGTCGCGACCGCCCCGAGCGCCACGAGCTGACGCGCAAACGCCGGGCGGGACAGGGCCGTGTCGCCGACCCAGAGCAGCGCCGCCGGCAACCACAGCGAGAATCCCTGCAGCGAGTTGAGCGTGCCGCCGAACTTGAAGAAGGCCGCGACGTTCGGCGGCAGCGTGCAGATCCAGACCAGCGCCGGCAGCAGCAGGCGGGAGTCGCGGCTAAAGATGCGGCGCCAGGCGACGACCATGAGCGCGACGGGAATTCCGATCTGCACTAGCAGCTCCGGGGTCATGTCCACGGCGCGGCCCACGGGATTCGGCGCCCACGGCAGGTGGCCGGGCACGGTGACCATGTTGAACCACACCCCGTGCCAGTCGAGCGGTGCTACCGTGACGATCGCGAGCGCGAGGCCTGCCACGAGCCCCCGCAGGAGGTGGCGCCAAGCGGCCGGCCAGCCTTGGGCCGCCACGAGCCAGGCGAATTGTGCCGCGGCGATGCCGACGGAGGTTTGCTTGCAGAAGATCGGCGCGACCGCGAGCAGGGCGGCCAGCCAGCGGTGCCACGGCTGGGTGGCACGCACGAGCACGAGGTTGGCGAGCAGGCCGAGCGCGATGGCGACATTGTCGGCCTGCAGATATTGGAACGAGGCGAACGGCCAGATCACGGTGGCGAGCAGGCCCGCCGCGAGGCGCTGTGCGCGGGTCAGCCGCGACGGCCACAGGGCGGCCGTGGCGCCGATCGCGATGAGGTTGAAGGCGAGGTTGAGCGTGCCGGCCGCGAGCACGGCGGTCTTGGCCGTCGAGGCCAGCACCGCCGGCGCCCAGAGGAGCGTGGGCAGCGGGCCGTACATCCAGGTGGTGACCGCCCCGGTGTCCTGCGGCGGGTAAAAGCTCACGCCGCGCAGCAGCGCAAGCGAGGGAGCGAGCCGGAGGTCGTTCCACACGCTGATCGGGAAGAGGCACCAGCAGACCCAGAGCCACGTGACGGTTGCGGCTCCCGCGAGGACCAGCAGCACGGGATCGAGCCGCCCGCGCGGGGTGGGGTTGGCCGGGGCATCGCTCATGGCGCGGGCGGGCCGTTGAGCGCGGTGGCGACCTCGGCGTCGGTCAGGCGGAACGCCAGCAGCGAGCCGCCGATGACCGCATCCGGCCGGCGGTAATGTAGCGACCAGGCGAGCCGGCCGAAGCGCAGCACCTCAAGGTCCTTGGCATCCCGGAACAGCGTCGCCTGGTCGGCGTTGCGGGCCTGTTCCGGGGTGAGGTTGAGGCTGGCCCGCATCTGGGCGTAGAGCTGCTCGTAGTGGGGCGACCAGTCGCCCGTGAGGTGCAGGTAGACCCGCTGGAAGTGCGTCGCGCTGATGACGAACCAGCCGCCGGTCGGCAGGACCGGGAAATTGCGCGGGCCGCTGTCGGTGATCTCGTCGCCGAAGCGCGTGACCTTCAACCCGCGGGCCTGCGGCGAGTCGGAGCCGAAGTAGGTGAGGAAAACCGGGTTGTTGTCGCCACGCGCGGCCTTGTCCGCGAGCCACGCCTGAAGGTCGGGCAGTCCCTGGCCCCAGTCGTAGGAGCTGTCGACGAGATGCCGCCAGCCGCCCTCGATGCCTCCGGCGGCGGCGTTGAAGTACGAGAGGAAAAACGGCCGGGCGTTGGCAGCGGCGAGGACGTGCACGGCGAGGGCCCCGCCGAGGGCCCAGCGCGCGAGGTTCGCAGCGGGCAGGCGGAGCAGCCAGAATGCGGCGGCGCCGGCGAGTATGTAGGCCACGGGGTACACGGGCAGGATGTGGCGGTGCCCGATGTTCAGGGGGGCCGTGATCGCCGAGGCCCAATAGATCACCCCGAGCACAAGCAGCGGCAGCGCGCGGGATAACCAGCGGCGGCGCGGCCCGCTCCGGGTGGAGGGGGCCGCGAGGGGGCCGGTGCCGAGAGCGATCAGCCCGCGCGCGGGCAGGGGGGGCTTGTAGAGGAACGCGAGG
>OMJT01000127.1 GCA_900299415.1 Opitutales bacterium | reverse complement strand
GCCCGCCGGGGGACCCCGGGCCACCCCCTCGCCCGCGGGGCCCCCCCCCGCCGCAAGGGCCGCCGCGGTGGCCGCTCCCGCCAGCGTTGGCCGCGGGCATGGCATCAAATTTCTTCTGCTGGTCCGCGGTCAGCACCGCACGCACCGCAGTGCGTGTGGCCGCCTGCGCTTCCTGCAGCTTGGCCATGCGCTCCTCCTGGGTGAGCTTGGTGTCGGCGCGCAGCGCCTCGAGCTTCGTGGCCTCGTCCTTATAGATGGCAAGGACCTTGGCCTTCTGCTCGTCGGTGAGCGTGACGGCGGCATTGAGCCGCTGCACCTGCGCGTCGGGCGTGGCCGCGGAGCCCGGAGCGGCGCCGCGACCCCGGCCGCCGCGGCCGCCATTGCCGCCGTCGGCGCGGGGCGTGTCGGACGACGTGGTGCTGCCGGAAGCCGCTTGGGAGAACAGGGACGTCGACGCCAGGGCGAGGACGCCGAGGAAGGACAGGACGGATTTCATTTTCATGGTCGGAGGGGAGGAAGTTTCAACGCATACGGGCCGGACCGTTGAAAGCCATGACGGGGGTCCGCCGCCCGGGTTACAATCGGGGGGCGGGACAAATCCTGACAACTCCGTTATACCAGCCGGCCTGCTCAGAGGCCGAGCTTGGTGCGCAGCTCGACGAGCGTCTCCGGCCGGCCCACGAACAGATCGGGCGCCCAGCGGCGCTGCGCCAGCAGCGGGATGTACATCGCCTTGCCGAGCTGCGAGTTCAGTTGCAGGCCGGCGAGGTACTGGAGGCGCAGGTTGCGATCGAGGTTGATCTCGGAGCCCTTGAGCCAGGTCTTCAGCTCGGGGGCGCGACCAGCATAGGTGCGCATCAAATCGGCGGCGCTGCCGAGGGCAGACTCGTCGAGCGAGACTTTCACTTTGGCGTACTCCGGTTTCTCGAGGCGGGCCTCGATCGCGTCGACATCGAGCTTCATCGGGCCGGCCTGGCCGAGCATCACGACATCGTAGCCGTAGCCGTTCTCGTCGTTACCCCAGATCGTGCCCTCGGGGAAGGCCTCGAAGAAGGTGGCGATCTCGCTGCGGACGACCGCCTCGTCGCTCTCGTAGAAGGGCACCCACTGGGTGACGAGGCCGCCCGGCTTGAGGCGCTGTTTCACGAGCTCGAAGTACTCCTTGGTATAAAGGGTTGCCGCGCCCTTCACCCAGGGATGGATCGGGTCGGACGTGATGATGTCGAACTTCTCCTGGGTGGTGAGGATGTAGTGGCGGGCGTCGTCGTAGATGATCTGCACGCGCGGATCGTTCACCACGTTGTAGTTCTGGTCCTTGAAGTACGGCGCGATCTTCTGCGGCACGAGCGGCTCGATCTCGCAGATGACGATGCGCTTCACCGTCGGGTATTGCGTGAACGACCCGGCCGTCACGCCCGCGCCGCAGCCCACGATGAGCACGGACTCCGGGTTCGGATGAAACAGCGCCGGCACATGGCCGAGCATGCGCTGCAGGCGCATGTCGGAGACCAACGTGGAGGCCTCAGTCTTGCCCGCGACGTGAAAGCTGCGGACGCCGTCGCTCCATTGCGTGACCTCGACGGTGGAGTTGAGGCCCTCGCCGACGTAGAGGCTGGTGGAAGAGTAATTGGTGTAGGGAAGCTCACGCCCGTAGGCGACGAGTTGCCAGGGCAGGACGGGGACGCCGCGGATGAGGACCACGACGGCCAGGGCCCCGACGGTCACCAGGCCGGGCAGCCAGGCCTCGCCGGAGGAAGCGGCCGGGCGGCCCTTGAAGAAGACAACCAGCGCGCCCACGAGCGAGAGCGCCATCAGAACCTGCTGGGTGTGCTGCGTACCGATCCACGGGACCGTGATGAGGCTCGCGCCGAGCGAGCCGGCGATGGCCCCGACGGTGTTTGCCGCGTAGGTGAGGCCGACGACGCGGCCGGCATCGTGCCCGGGGCCGACCACGGCCGCGAGGGCCAGCGGGAAGCTCGCGCCCCAGAGGCAGGCCGCGGGGAGAATCGCCCAGGCGCAGCGCACGAGGTCGAGCTGCAACAGGTAAGTCGGCTTCTGCGCGAGGCCCTGGTTGATCGGCCACCACGGGAGCGAGTCGGCCAGCATGTAGGCCGCCCACGCGATCGAGGCCGCCTGCAGGAGCTGGCAGACGCCGAGCGAGATCCAGGGCCGGCGGTTGTCACGCGCCATCAGCGAGCCCACCGCGCTGCCGATACCCAGGCCGGTGAGGAACACCGCGAGGATGATCGAGAAGGTGTACACGGTGCCGCCGAGCATGAGGGCAAGCAGCCGCGCCCAGACCACCTCGGCGCTGAGGGCGCAGTAGCCGGAGATGGCGATCGTGAGGAAAACCGCCTTGGTCGCCGCGGGAAGCGGGGTCGCGGCTGAGCCGGCAGCGGATTCCGGCGCGCGGTGGGGCGCGAAGCCGGCCAGCGCGTAGGCGATCGCGGCGACGACGAAGTTGATCGCGACCGCGAAGTACGTCGCGTAGGGCATGTCGTGCAGGCGGAGCAGGTACAGGCCGGCGAGGAGGCATCCGAGCACGGCGCCCGCGGTGTTGCCGCCGTAGAAGAAGCCGAGCCACGACACGCCGCGCGGCGTGCTCTCGATCCAGCGGGCGATGACGGGGAGCGTGGCGCCCATCATGAACGTCGGGGGCAGCAGGCAGAGGGCCGCCGCCACGGCGCGGAGCGTCACGTCCAAGGAGCCCTGGCCGCCAACCGCGGCATAGATGCTACCGACATGGGGAACGGCGAGAAGCACGAGGATGCCGCAGACGCCGATTCCCGCCTCAAGCAGGGCGTAGACCCGGAACGGGTGCTGGGCCGGAGAAACCAGGCGGGGCCAGCTCAGGCTGCCCGCGCACATGCCGCCCATGAAGGTTGCTAGGAGCACGCCCATCGAGATGGCGTTGGAGCCGATCACGAGCGAGAGGAGCTGGAACCAGACCACCTCGTAGATGAGCGCGGCGCAGCCGCTGCCCACAAAGAGCACGACCAGCAGGGGGAGGAATCGGGGCGTGGAGGCGGAGGTGGTGGAACCGTCGGACATGGTACGTAGAAGGGTGCGGAGACAGGGATTCCCGGGTGGGCGGGGTTATTCCCGTCCGGAACGAAGCACCCCAGCGGGCAAAGGCGGCCCGGGCAACGCCGAATTCGCCCGCCCGGCCCGGCTACGGTCGCTCGAGCTCGAAACGGTCGGTGGTGCGGGTGTAGGCGTTGCCGCCGAGGCGGCCGATGAGGTCGAGCCGGCCCGGGTCCGGCTGGCCGGCGGCGTTCGGGACGTCGTCCCGCACCTGGGCCCGCTGGATGCGACCGAAGACCACATTGGCCGCGAGCGCGCCCTCCCCGATCGGCAGGATCGAGTGCAGCGTGCACTCAAAGGCCACCGGCGCCGCCGCGACCCGCGGCGGGCGCACCGCGGCCGATGCGGCGGCGGCGATGCCGTAGGCCGCGAACTCGCTCTCGCCGTGCGGCAGCTCGGCAGCCGTGGCGTTCATCTTTTCGGCGAGTTCGAACGACACGAGGTTGACCACGAACTCGGGCACCTCCCGGAGATTGCGAAGCGTGTCCTTCGGGGTGCCGTCGCGTTTGTTCACCGGCACGAACATCAGCGTGGGCGGGTTAGCCGTGATTCCCTGGAAGAAGGAGAACGGCGCCAGGTTGGTCCGGCCGTCGGCCGCGACCGTGGACACCCACGCGATCGGTCGCGGCAGGATCGTGCCGATCATCCAGCGGTAGGCTTCGCGGGGCGGGAGGCTGGCGAAGTCGAGGGTCATGCCCCGATCTCGCTCAGAAACCACGCACCCGCCAATCCCATTCCTTGCACGGCGGGGTTGCGGCCTGCCGGGGCGATGGCAGATTTCCGCCGGATGCCTTCCATCCTCCGTTTCGTCATCGGCCTGCCGACCCTCGCCGCCACGCTCCACGGCGCGGCCGCGGTGCGGCAGGTCACGGTGGCCGCCGCCCCGGTCGAGCGTGCGGCCCAGGTCGTGACGATCACCCTGCCCCGCGAGCTCGCCAACGGCGCCATCCTGCGCGACGCCACCGGCCAGCCCGTGCCGCTGCAGGTCGAGGCCGACCTGAGCGCCAAGTTCATCATCGCCCGCCAGGCCGTCGGACAATCCCTCCGCTTCACCCTCGAACCCGGCCGCACCCCCGACCAGGGCAATGTGCAAGTCGTCGAGGAGCCCTCCCCTCCTCGCCCCGGCAAAACCCCCGGCATCGCCAGATCCACGAGCGCGGCGATGATCCAGGGCAAGACCGGCCGGCTGCGCGTCTCGGTCGGCGGGCGGCCGATTCTCTGTTACCAGATGGATCGGGATGCGGTGCCGCGGGAGGACATCGATCCGAAATGGCGGCGGGCGGGGTACCTGCATCCCGTGCTGACGCCCAATGGCCAGACTGTCACGGAGGACTACCCGAAGGATGACCCTGCCCAGCATGGCATCGGCACAGTCTGGCGCGATCTCGTCTTCAAGGGCCGCAGCCTGGATTTCACGGATCCGAAGGGGCATCCCGAACGAATCGAGTTTGGCGGCATTGATCGCACTTGGGGCGGACCGGTGAGCGGGGGTTTCGCCAGCTGGCACCGCTGGCTCGAATCATCCGACCCGGGAGCCACGGTGGTGCTCAACGAATCCTGGGAGCTCACCGCCTACTCGCTTCCGCCGGAGCTTAAGGGTCTCAACCTTTTTGACCTGACCGTGAGCCAGGCCGTGCCGGTCGGGGAATCCTTTACCGTTTCGACCTCCAGTCGCGGCGGCATCGCCGTGCGCACTCCCGGCGGCTGGAGCCGCACGGTGGCGTTGTGGTCGAGCAATGAAAAACTCGCAGACGGGCGCAAGAACGAGGGCGGGCCGGTGTTCCTCGCCCAAGGTCCGGTGGTCGCCAACACCGCCGGGCTCGGTGTCCTGCTCGCGAAAAAATCCATGTTTAGCGGATGGTGGATGGCCGACCCCGGGGCTGATTTCCTGGCGAAACTGGAACAATCCGAGATGCGGCCTGGCCGGCCGCTGGAAATGCGCCAGCGTTTCGTCGTGTTCGACGGTCCGCCGGACGAGGCGCTGCTCGAGGCCCTCTGGCACGGCTACACGGAGCCGGCGGTCGTGACGATCGCGCCGTGATCATCGCCGGCAGAGGTCTGCCGGCGCTACACTCCATCGAAATGGGATGTAGCCCGGGTGGACCTCCACCCGGGGATCATCATCCGTGTAATCCGTGCAATCCGCGGTAAAAAACGGCCCGAATGGAAGATCCCACCCCGCCGTTGCCTCTGATCCAACCCTGCCCATGATGGTCCCGATGTCCTTCCGGTCCGTTTGCCGCCTGCTCGCGCTGGTCACCGCGCTGTGCCTGCCCGCCGGGCTCGCCGCGCAGGTGAAGGCCACGCTCGTGGCCGCCGAGGCGCCGGTGCAGCCGGGACGGCCCATCACGGTCGCGCTGCGGCTCGAGCACCAGGAGGGCTGGCACACCTACTGGAGTTACCCGGGCATCGGCACGGCGACTTCGCTGAAGTGGAACCTTCCCCCCGGCTGGACCGCCGGCGAGATCCAGTGGCCCGCGCCCAAGGTCATCCGCGACCAGACCGGCACCATCACCGGCAACGGCTACGACGGCGACCTGCTGCTGCCCGTCACCCTCACGCCGCCGGCCGACGCCATACCGGGCTCGACCGCCCTGCTCGGGGCCGCCGCCGACTGGCTGATGTGCGCGGACAAGTGCATCCCTGGCAAAGCGAACGTGTCCCTCTTCCTCTCCGTCGCCGCCGCCGCGCCCGCCGCCGATGCCACCTGGGGCCCGCGCATCGCCGCCACGCTCGCCAGCCTGCCCCGCGCCGTGCCCGGCTGGAATCTCAGCGCCGCCCGCAGCGCGAAGAACATTCTCCTGACCGTCGCGCCCGCGGCCGGCACCGCCGGGACCGGGCTCAGCGCGGGGGACCTCCGCTTCTTCGCCGACAACGGCCTAACCGACTACGCCGGGGTCCAGCGCGTGCGCTCCGACGGCACCGGCGGCTTCACCGTGCGGATCCCGGTCGCGGCCGACGCGCCCGCCGACCTCAACCGCCTCAGCGGCGTGCTCGTGGCCAAGGGCTCCTGGGTCGCCGGCGCCGCCGTGCCCGGCCTGCGCGTCGACGTCCCGTTTGCCAGCGCCACCAATGGCTCTGCGCCCTTCGACACCGAGCCGATCGCGCAGGGCCTCGGCGCCACGCTCGCCCTCGCCCTCATCGGCGGCCTGATCCTCAACCTCATGCCCTGCGTCTTTCCCGTGCTTGGGATGAAGGTGCTGGGCTTCGTCAACCAGTCCGGCCACGCCCGCGGCAAGGTCGCCGCGCACGGCCTCGTGTTCACGCTCGGCGTGCTGCTCTCGTTCTGGGCCCTCGCCGGCCTGCTCGCCGCGCTGCGCGCCGGCGGCACCGAGCTCGGCTGGGGGTTCCAGCTCCAGTCGCCCGTGTTCGTCTTCACGCTCACGGCGGTGATGCTCGTCTTCGCGCTCAACCTCAGCGGCGTGTTCGAGTTCGGCCTGCGCGCCACCGCCGTCGGGCAGGAACTGCAGTCCAAGTCCGGCCTCGCCGGCACCTTCTTCACCGGCGTGCTGGCCACCGTCGTCGCCACGCCGTGCTCGGCGCCGTTCCTCGCTCCCGCCCTCGGGGCCGCGCTCGCCCTGCCGGTCGCGCAGTCGTTCACCGTCTTCACCGCGATCGGCGTGGGACTCTCCACGCCCTACCTCGTGCTCTCCGTCGTCCCGCAGGCCGTGAAGGTCCTGCCGCGGCCCGGCGCGTGGATGGAGACATTCAAGCAGTTCATGGCCTTCCCGCTGTACGCGACCGTGATGTACCTGCTCTGGGTGCTGGCCGGCCAGGTCGACGAGTCGGCGCTGCTCACCGCCGGCTTCGGCCTCGTGCTGGTGGCCATGGCCGCGTGGGCCTACGGGCGCTGGACCACCGCCCCCGGCGCCTCCGACGGCCGCCGGCGCTTCGGCGTGGCCGCGGCACTCGTCCTGCTCGGGGCCGGCGCCGTCCTCGGGACGCCGCGGGCCGCCGGGGCCGAGGCCGTGATCTGGGAAAAATGGAGTCCCGAGGCCGTCGCCAAGCTCCGCACCGAAGGCCGCATCGTGTACGTCGACTTCACCGCCCGCTGGTGCGCCACCTGCCAGGCCAACAAGCGGCTGGTGTTCCATGACGACGAGGTGCTGCACACCTTCGCCGCCAGGAAGATCGTCACGCTGCGCGCCGACTGGACCAACCAGGACCCGCAGATCACCGCCGAGCTCGCCGCCTACGGCCGTTCCGCCGTGCCCTTCAACCAGGTCTGGCTGCCAGGGAAGAACGAGCCGGTGATTCTGCCGGAACTGCTGACGCCGGAAACGGTGCTGAGCGCGGTGGGGCGATAACGGTAGGGCCGGGCCGCTGGCCCGGCCGCACAATCGTCGGTCTACCCGGCCGGGCCAGCGGCCCGGCCCAACCGTCGGACAACGCGATGACCTACCGGCCGAGCAGGCCGGCGGCGCCCAGCCCCGCCTCGGCGACCATGCGCCAGAGCTGGGCGGAGTCGGGCTTCGCGGCGGTGCCGGTGATGATGAACGGGCGCTTCAGCGGGTAATAGCCGCTGGCGTCGGCCGTGGCATCGAGCATCCCGGCGCGGTTCATCAGCTGGGCCAGCTGCTCCTTGCTGCCGAGCTGGAGCTGCAGCTCGAGCGGCTGCAGGTCGATCGGCACGCCGGCGCGGTAGGTGATCTGGCCCTTGCCGGTCAGGTGCATGATCGGGGAGACGAAATCGAGCGCCGAGAGCTGAAGGTTGAGGTCGGCGCCCCGCACCACCTTCACGGAGAACTTCTCGAAGCGGAGCTCGTTCAACTCGGCCGCGAGCTGCGAGGCGGCGAGGGCGTTGTCGGAACCGCGGACCGCGCCGAAGATGGCGAGCGCCGTCCCGAGGGCGTTCACGGCTTCGCCTTTCTTGCCGAGCGCGCGGAGCGTGCCGGCCGAGCCCGTGGCGTCGAACTGGCCGGTGAGGTTCTCCAGCAGGCCGTCGGGCTGCGCCGCGGTGGCGGCGATGCGGCCGGTGACGTTGACCTTGGTCTCGAGTGCGGGCCGCTCGTTCGGGTTCGCCTGGCGCAGGATCTCGCCGACATCGAGGCCGGTCACATCGAGGTTGCCGTCGAGCACGTAGGGCCGGGCCTGGGCGGCCTGATAGTTGAGGTTGGCCGAGAGCTTGAAGGGGTTGTTGTTGCGGAAGGTGCCTTCCAGGCCGCTGACCGCGATGCAGTTGTCGGTGACCTGCAGCGTGCCGCGCAGCCCGCTGAGCACGTAGGTGCCGGACTGCACGTTCTTCAGGTCGGCCTCGATCCGTCCGGTCATGCCTTTCCAGAACGGACCGCTCGCTGGCGCCGCGGGCCGTCCGCCCGAGGCCGGCGCCGGGGTCGGAGTACCCGTCGCGGGAACCAGTCCCGTCAGCATCATGAGGTCGTCGACGTTGGCCTGGCTGGAGGAAATCCGGCCGGTGAAGGCGTAGCCGCCCGCGGGCTGGGTGAAGGAGCCGTCGATCGTGACGTCGGTCTTGCGCGGGCCGGCCGTCAGCGTCAGCGGGAGCTTGATCGTGCCGCTGCCGTCGGTCTTGAGCACCGCGGTGAAGGTCGAGTCGAGATTGAGCGGCGCGGTCGGGGCCTGCCGGCTGGTGAGGTTGCGGGTGATGACGGTCGCCGTGACCTGGCCGGCGCCGTCGAGCTTTGCGTCGAAACTGGCCGAGACGCTGCCGCGGGTGAACCCGCCGGCCGCGAGCGCGGGCTGGCGCGAAAGCGCGCCGGCATCGGGCACTTCCAGCATGCCCTTGGCGGCACCGACGAGCTTGTCGCCGGGGGTCAGCGAGACGGTTGCATTGAAGCGCAGCAACGCGGCCTCGCCCTGCTTGGCCTCGAGGCGGCGGACGTCGTAGGTAATCTGGTCCTTCCGCTTCGTCGCCGAGAAGTCAGCGGTCATGTCGAGGTTTTGCACCAGCGCCTGGTTGTTCCAGCTCACGGTGGCGTTGCGCAGGCCGAGCGGCGCGGTGGCGGCAATCGTGAGATCGTCGACGGTGCGGACGGTGATCTCGACCGCACCACCCGAGACGGCACCGGCGAGCCGGGCACGTTTCTCGTACGGCTCGATCCAGGCCAGCGGGAGCTCGCCGAGGCGCGCCCGGATGGCGGCGGCCGCGGGGTTGTTCGCGGCGAACGTGCCCTTGGCGAGGTCGACCTTGAACGGCTGGGCCGCCTCGACCGCGGCCAGGAGCGGTCCGGCATCCTGGTTGACGGTGATGCTGTAGCGCGCGACCTGCAGTTCGTCGCCGGCGAGGTGGCCCTGGGCGGTGGCGGTGAAACGGACAGCCGTCGGCATCTCGGGCACCTGCTGGCGGAAGCCCTCGCCCAGGCGGCCGGCGAGATCGGTGGTGAAGTCCACCACGGGTGACTTGCCCAGCCCGGTGACCTGGCTCGTGAGCGAGCCGGTGATGCTATCGCCCGCCGGCAGGTTGATCTTCAAATCGGTGAGGGCCGCAGAGACCCGCGCGGGAGTGTACTCGATGTCGGGCCGCACGGAAATCGTCGCCCGCTCCAGCAGGAGACGGCCGGCCTGGCGCACCGACAAATCCTGCACCAGCACGGGGTCGGTGGCGCGGGCGCGCACCCGGCTGCCGTCCGTGCCGGCCTCGACCGCGACGGTGAGGCTCAGGTCGCCGGCCTCGAGGGTGTAGTCCGCCACCCACGGCTGCAGCCAGGCCACCGGGAGCTTTTGGACGGAGACGCGGGCCAGCTCGGCGGCGGGGTTCTCGAGACTAAGCTGCTGGTCGGCCAAGTTGACGGTGAGGCGCTGCCGCGCAGCGATGTCCGCCAGACGACGGCCGGCGGCGTCACTGACATTGAGTTCCAAGCGTTGCACCACGGCCTTGCCGTCGGCGACCCGCAGGTCGAAGGCCGCGTGCGACTTGACGGAGCTGAGCGCGCGCAGGCCGGGTGAGATCCGCCCGAGGTCGGAGGCCGCCACGTCGAGCTCACCGCTGGCGCTGGTGGCGCCGGCCGCCGGCTCGTGACTGAACTTCCCCTCGCCGGTGGCGGCGAGCGTCGGGAGCCCGAGCCCGGAGAGCAGCGCGGCGAACTGTTCGCTGCGCGCGGCGACCTTCCAGGTTCCGGTGAGCCCGCGGGAGGCCTTGGCAAAATTGGCGTGGCCCTCGAGCACCGTCCCCACCTCGGCGCCGCGCTCGAGCCCGACGGTCAGGTCGTAGGTTTCGTCGCCCGCGGCGCCGGCCGGGGCGGCCTTCGCTTGGAGGCTGATGCGGTCCGCGGGAAGGCTAGGACCCTCGAACGTGGCGAGCGCGTTGGTTTCGATCGCCGTCAGATGACCGTCCGCCGCCGCGGTTAGCGCGGCGGTACCGCTGGCGTGCACGGCGCTGACGGACGCCTTGTCGGTCGGATCGACGACATCGACCTTCCAATCCACCTTGCCGCGGCGGCCCACGCCGAGGTCGGCCACATTCGCGGTGGCATTGGCGGTGCGGTTCCCGGGAAGCAGCACGCGGGCGTTGGCGGTGAGCTTGGCAACAGAGACTTCGGCGGGGAGGACGATTCCCGCCAAAAGACCGCTGAAATCAGCGGGGCGCCCGGCGGGGGCCGCATTCGTCGTTTTCGCGACCGACGCCGTGGACGCGGGCCCGGACGAAACCGGGGCCTTAGCAGCCGGGCCGGTCGCCGCGGCGGATCCCGTCGCCGCGCCGCCGGCCGGGACCGCTCCGCGCAGGTCCACCACGGCGTTGCGCAGGTTGACGGTGCCAAGATCGGCCCGGCGGGTGGTAATAATGCTCCAGACCGAAGGCGTGGCGTCCACAGAATCCGCGGACGCGACCAGCCCCGGCATCGTGACTTTGAGACCGGTCAGGCGCGCCTGCGAGAGACCCGCGTCGACCGAGGTCACGTCAATCGTCATGCCCGGCTGCCCGGCTACCGCCCGGCGGAACGCCCAGGTCTGGAAACCGGAAGAGAACACCAGCGCGGTGGCACCACCGAGGCCGGCCAGAAGGAGGACGAAGAGGATTACGAGGACTTTGCGGGTCTTGGATTTCATGGGCGGGACCTGGGGGCGCAGACCGAAAAATCCCCGGGACGTTCCGGCAAGTCAAACGGCAGAAACGGGAACGGGCCAGATCTCCGGGGGGCCGGCCGGCGCCAGCCCGGGAAATGGCTAGCCTTCCGAAGGCAAACTTGGGATGAGGACTGGCCCCGAACTTCTCCCCCAACGGACCGCAAGATCGTCCCTTGCCACCCCTGTCCGCCGGAGGAACACCCCTGGTTCGAGCCCCAGCCACCAAGGCATCTCCTGCGCCTTCCCCGGACGCAGGCGGTTCGTGGTGCTGTGCGTGTGACCGCCTAACTCCCAGACGTCGCGCCAGATCCACTGTCCGATCGGTGCTACGAGATCCCACAAGTCCCACCCATGAAAATCCGCCCCACACTGCTCGCCGCGCTCGCCGCGCTGCCCTTGATCTGCTCCGCCGCCGAACCGCCGAAACGACTGCTGGTAGTCGGCGCCACCGCCGCGTTCCGCCTGAGGTGGTCCCCGTGCATTGGACAGCGGATCGGGTAAACTAACTTAACTAACTGGGAGGGGGTGCGGATGGGGGAACCGGCGAAGCATGCTTGGAAGTTCATGAGCTTCCGTAAGTGGAGTTGATGAGCGTGGGATTGCCAGTGCCCGCTTTTTGCCCAAGTCCGCGCGCCTTATCCGCTGCCTGCCCGCGATCTCACTCGCGGTCGCACGCCGGGTATGTTGCGTAACGCCATCGGCGCGAACGGGCGCGATGGGTTTTAAAATGGTGGAGGTGGCGGGAGTTGAACCCGCGTGCCCCCGGCCTTCGCGCACCGCGTCTACCGTTATAGCGTGAGATTGATCTCGCCGGGGTTACGCGTTCACGCGCGCTTAAGCCCCAGCCAACCCCCGGGTGAAGATACGGCGCGCAAACCGCGGGTCGCTCCGCGCGCTATGCCTGCTGTCGACGTTCGCTCCACCTAGCAGGTGTCAGCGGGCAAACGAGGCTGTTTTAATTAAGCAGCCAGGGGCATTTCTTCGTAGGTGCCTTTTATTGTTTTGCGGGGGGGATTAGCGAGAGGCCCAGCACTCTCGAACGGCAGCGGCGCACTCCAACCGAGGGTCGAATCCAGAACACCCCCGAAAATCAGAGGACAGAAGAACGAGGCCGGCAGGCGGCGGTCTTCCAGGATCGATTGGGTGCGAACCAATCAAAGAACGGACGGCGAACATGCGCAGACCCCGGGGGAAGGCAAGCCCGCCGGGCCCGGGGGCAATTTCCGCGTGCTGTTGGGCCAAAAACGCGGTGCGGATTCCGTTGAACCGGGTGATCCTTGTTCCCAGAAAGATCCCCCCACCCGATGAACCACCAACCCACCCCGGAAACGCTCGCCGCCAAGGTCCTCGTGCGCGGCGTCCACCTTGAACTGACCGACGCCCTCCGCGCCGCCGCCACGGAGAAGGCGGCCCGGCTGCTGCGCCACAACAGCCACATCGTGCGCATCCGCGTCGACCTCGAGTTGACCCGCGGCCACGGCGTGCCCGACAAGTTCATCGCCAAGGGGCACATCGAGATCGGCGGACCCGACCTCATCGCCAGCGAGACCAGCGACGACTGCTACAAGTCCCTCGACCAGCTGATCGACAAGCTTGATGGCCTCCTGCGCCGCCGCCACGGCCTGCGCAAGGACCACCGCAACCACCCGCACGGCGTGGACGTCGGTGGAGAGCTGCCCAAGGTTGGCGACTGAGTCACGGAATCCTGCGCGGCGGCGGCCGACAGCCCGGCGCCGTCATTTGATCTGCTGGTGCAGCTCGACCGGCTTGGCCGGCCGGCGCAGGCGGAGGTTGAGCATCTCGACGCCGAACGAGAAGGCCATGGCGAAGTAGATGTAGCCTTTGTTAACGTGCTGGTGCGTGCCCTCCGCGACGAGCGTCACGCCGATCAGCAGCAGGAACGAGAGCGCCAGCATCTTCAACGTCGGGTGCCGGTGGACGAAATCGCTGATCGAGCCCGCGTATTTCAGCATCACGCCGAGCGCGATCACCACGGCCGCGATCATCACCCAGAGCTGGTTGGCCATGCCGATGGCGGTGATGACGGAGTCGAGCGAGAAGACGATGTCGAGCAGCAGGACCTGCACGATGATCGCGGCGAATTTCGGGCGGGCGGTGGGATTGGCGTGGCCCTCGGCGCCCTCGAGCTTCTCGTGGATTTCCATCGTGCTCTTCACAATCAGGAAGAGGCCGCCGACCAGCAGAATGAGGTCGCGACCGGAGACGCCGTGCGAGCCGACCGACAAGAGCGGCGCTGTGAGCTTCGCCATCCAGGCGAGCGACATGAGCAGCAGGATCCGGGTCACCAGCGCGAGGCTGAGGCCGAGCTGACGGGCCTTGGGCTGTTCCTCCGCGGGCAGCTTCCCGGACAGGATCGAGATGAAGATGATGTTGTCGATGCCGAGGACGACCTCGAGCGCGGTGAGCGTGAGCAGGGAGATCCAGATCTGCGGGTCGGTGAGGAAGTCCATGGCGCGGGAGTCAGCCGGGCAGCGCCACAGCGGTCAACGCAGGCCGCGCTGGAAAACACGGCGGGAATTTCCCGAGGGGCGAGCGTCAAAGCCCGGCCCACGCGAGCCCGAGCCGGATCCAGAGCGGGATCACGAGCACCCCGAGGATCGTCGTGCCAAGCACGATCTGCACCGCGGTGCGGGGGTGGCCCTGGTGCAGCCGGGCCACGACAATCGGGAACACGGCGGACGGCATCGCCGCCTCGATCACCAGGACCCGTTTCAATTCGATCGAACCGGGCAACCAACGCGCCGCGACGAGGATCACGAGCGGCAGGACCCCGAGGCGGACCGCGGCGGAGCCCCACGTGATTCGGGGATCGTAGAGGCCGCGGATGTCATCGAGGTAGTTCGCGATGGTCACGCCGATCGTGATCAGACCGAGCGGAATCGCGCAGCGGCCGAGCATCCGCACGGCCTCCATCACCGCGCCCGGCACCGCACCGCCGAGGCCGGTGAGGTTGAACACAACCGCGACCACGAGCGTGACCGCAATCGGACTGATGAGTTTGCGCCAGCCGGCGCGCGGGGAGAGTCCCGTCAGCACCAACACGCCCACCGTCCACATCGCGGCCTCCACACCGACATTGTGGACCAGGAGCACGCCGAGGGTGTCGCGCCCCCAGATCGCATCAATGATCGGGATCGGGATGTAGCCAAAGTTGCCGATGCCCGCGGCCAAGGCAAACGAGCGGAGACCATCCTCCTCCCGGAGACGCAGCCAGCGGCCCACCTGCCAAGCGACGGCGATGCCGCCGCCCGCGAGCAGAAAGCCGGCCAGCGGCGGCAACCAGACATTGCCTGGGGCGCGCATCGCGGCATTGCCCACGACGGCATCGAAAATCAGGCAGGGATAGCAAACCGCCACGACCAGCCGGAGCAGGCTGGCCTCGGCCGGTCCCTCGACCCAGTGCCGCCGGCGCAGGATCACGCCGACCGCCACGAGAGCGAAGACGGGCAAGATCAGGAGAAGGAGCTGGCCATAAGTCGGCATGTTGGCGGGAGCACCTAGGACACAAGACACTGGGCACCAGACACAAGCCCGCGCACATTTCCGGACTTGCGGCAAGGTGGCGACCACGTTGCAGTCACCCCCCTTTCTCCCGTGTCAACGATCCTCGAACGTGTCCCAGCCGGTCAACGAGTCGGCATCGCCTTTTCCGGCGGTCTCGATACCAGCGCCGCCCTGCACTGGATGCGTGCCAAGGGAGCGATCCCCTACGCTTACACGGCTCACCTCGGACAACCGGATGAGCCCGACTACGACGACATCCCGCGCCGCGCCATGCAGTACGGAGCCGAGAAGGCCCGGCTGATCGATTGTCGCGCGCAGCTGGTGTCGGAGGGCCTCGCCGCCCTGCAGGCTGGGGCGTTCCACATCACCACGGCCGGCGTGCCTTATTTCAACACCACGCCGATCGGCCGGGCGGTGACCGGCACGATGCTGGTGGTGGCCATGAAGGAGGATGACGTCCACATCTGGGGCGACGGCAGCACTTTCAAGGGCAACGATATCGAGCGCTTTTACCGCTACGGCCTGCTCGCGAACCCCAGCCTGCGGATCTACAAGCCGTGGCTCGACCAGCAGTTCATCGACGAGCTCGGCGGCCGCAAGGAGATGTCCGAGTACATGCAGACGCATGGCCTCGCCTACAAGATGAGCGTGGAGAAGGCCTACTCGACCGACTCCAACATCCTCGGCGCCACCCATGAGGCCAAGGACCTCGAGTTCCTGAACAACGGCGTGAAGATCGTGCAGCCCATCATGGGCGTCGCCTTCTGGCGCGACGATGTGACGATCAAGCCGGAGCGCGTGACCCTTCGGTTCGTCGAGGGTCATCCCGTGGCGCTCAATGGCACCGAGTACCCGGACTCGGTGGCCCTGATCGCCGAGGCCAACCGCATCGGCGGCCGGCATGGCTTGGGCATGAGCGACCAGATCGAGAACCGGATCATCGAGGCCAAGAGCCGCGGCATCTACGAGGCACCGGGCCTCGCCCTCCTCTACATCGCCTACGAGCGGCTCATCACCGCCATCCACAACGAGGACACCATCGAGCAATACCGGGACAACGGCCGGCGGCTCGGGCGGCTGCTTTACCAGGGCCGGTGGTTCGACTCGCAGTCGTTGATGCTGCGCGACACCGCACAGCGGTTCGTGGCCCGTCCGGTCACCGGCGAGGTGGTCCTCGAGCTGCGGCGTGGCAACGACTATTCGATCCTGGACACGACCAGCCCGAACATCACCTACAAGCCGGAGCGGCTGACGATGGAAAAGGGCGAGGCCTTCTTCACGCCACAGGACCGCATCGGCCAGCTGACCATGCGGAATCTCGATATCACCGACACCCGGGCCAAGCTGCAGACTTACACGCAGACCGGATTGCTCACGCCCGGCGGCGGAGGCGGACTGCCGCACCTACTCGGTCCGGGCGAAAAGAAAGCGGAATAGTCCAAAAGCGCGAGCCGGGGAGGCTCATCCCGGGGAGCGATCGCCGGGCATGGTTACCGGGCATACCGTTCAGCGACCTAGAGCCTATCGACTGGTCGCCAGCAACGACAAGATGGCCTTCTGGACGTGGAGCCGGTTTTCGGCCTCGTCGAAGATCACGGAGCGCGGATTGTCGAGGACAGCCTGCTCCACCTCCTCGCCCGGGTGGGCGGGCAGGCAGTGCATGAAGAGCGCGTCGGGCTTGGCCGCGGCGAAGAGCTTGGCGGTGATGGCGTAGGGCTTGAGCAACGCGAGGCGCTTGGCCGCCTCGGCCTCCTGGCCCATGCTGGTCCAGACATCGGTGTAAACGAGGTCAGCGCCGGCCACGGCCTCATACGGGTCGGTGGTGAAGTGGAACTCTTCCTT
>OMJT01000126.1 GCA_900299415.1 Opitutales bacterium | reverse complement strand
GCCAGTTCGTGAGCCGGCGACAGATCGGAGGCGTGACGACTTCACGGCCTCCGCTTGTGCCGATTATGCGGACGACTAGGCGACCGTCAGGACCGTCCTGGGCGTCTAGGTGCCAATCGGTGAGCGTATTTGGTCCCATACCCCATAGAACGAAAATGCCCCCTGAATCTTTCACCAAACTTCCGCCTTTTTCGGAATTTTTTTGAAGGGTCATCCGGACCAATCTCAATTCCCGGTACGCCCTCCGCGCCGCCCCCCCTCCCCCGGGGGTGATCAACCGAGGTCTGGTAATTTGGAAGGAGCCGATCCGTTGCCACTCTGTTGCCAGATAGAACGCCTTTTCTGTTCGTTCATGTTCGTAAGCCTTCGGATCGGTACCAATGATAGTTATTGATGATTAGGTACTAACACGGTTTTCCCGCTCGGCGGATTTTGCCGGTGCCTGCGCAAATCTTGACCAGCCCGGCCGGGCTCCGGGGGCGGATAACAAGATCTGCGTGATCCCGCCAAGTGGCGGACCGGTCAGCGTCCCGGGGAAGCGGCGGCGGTCGGAGCGGGGGCCGGAGTGGCCGGTTGGGCCGGGGCGGGCGCGGCCGGCGGGGCGTCGGCCTGCTTGACGAACTCCACCGCGCCGTCGTCCTCCTTCAGCTTGATGGTCTGGGCGCCCTTGGTCTCCTTGCCGATGTAATCGATGGCGGCGGCGGCAAGGACGGGGATCGTCTTGCGGAGGTCGTGGCTGGAACCCTCGCTGTTCAGGTCGACGCTCCAGACCTCCTGGGCTGGGCCGTTGTCGAGGTTGGCCTTGTTCTCGCGCGCCGAGAGGGAGAGGTGCTTTTCGTAGGTGACGACGCTGATCTGCTGGATGCTGTCGCCCGCGTAGACGTACTGGCTGGGATCCTGGACCACGACTGTCTGGTAGATGGGCTGGCCGGCGGGGGTGGTGCCCACGCGAACCACGACGGAGCGGAGGGCTCCGGGCATCAGCTTGTACTCGGCGTGGGAGACCTGCTCGATGCGGGACTTGGGCGGACTCATGCCGTAGTCGACCGTGACCGCGACGTCCGCCTTCGCGGGGTCGGGGGACTCGTACATGCCCTTGGCGGCGAGGGCCTGCTTGATGTAACCAACGGCTTCGCGGTGGCGGAGGGAGCCGGTGTCGATCTGCGGGTTGGTGACGACCAGCTTGTAGGACGTCTTGCCCTCCATCTCGGGCCGGCTGAGAGCGTCGACCTCGATCTTGTGGGTGGTCTGGCAGGCGCCGAGGAGGACGACAGCCAGCGCAATCGTGGGGACGGTGAGGAAGCGGGTTCCGGGCATGGCGGGTGACGACCAGCAAACGCAGGCTTGGTGCCTTCGCAAATCGTGGTCGGCAACGGAAAAGGGCGGCCGGCGGGCGATTCGGTGCAAGATCGGGGCATTTTTTCCGTTTTCCCCAGCATGAACCCAAACCACGACCCGGCCCCGGCGGTGCAGGAGATCCAGGGACTCGACGGTGCGTTCACGTTCCCGGAGCACACGCTGCAGCGCATCTGGGCTCGCGGCGAACTCGACGACACCGCGGCACAGGTCACGGGCGGCGCGCGTGTGCGGGTGCTGCACCCGGGGCGTTGGAACCGGCTCGGTGTGCCGGATTTCCGCCAGGCCCGCCTGCGGCTGGGCGACGGCGAGGTGACCGGTGACGTCGAGCTGCACCTGCAGGCGGGCGACTGGGAGGCGCACGGCCACGAAGTCGATCCGGCCTATGCCGGCGTGGTGCTGCATGCGGTGCTGTTCCCTCCGGCGAAACCCACGGTCTGCCGGCGGTGCGATGGCGCGGTGCTGCCGGAGCTGGTCCTGCTGCCGCTGCTGCGGCGCGGACTCGAGGAATACGCCGCGGAGCAGGCGGTCGAGAACCTCGCGCAGCGCCCGGGGGTCCCTGGGCTGGAGGCACTGGCGGCGTTGCCACCCGAGGAGCGCGACCAGTGCCTGCGGCTCCACGCCGAACGACGCTGGCTGCTCAAGGTACACCACGCCGCGGTGCGCATCGCGCGGCTCGGCTGGAACGAGGCCTGCTACCAGACGGCGCTGGAGATCCTGGGCTATCGCTTTAACCGCGAGCCGATGCTGCGAATCGCCGGCCGCTGGCCGCTCGCGGATTGGGCCCGTCCGGGTTTCAGTGCCGAGGAGGCCATCGCGGCCGAGGCCGGCCGCTGGGTGGTGCAGGGGGTGCGGCCGGCGAACCGTCCGCGCGAACGTCTCCGCCAATACGCCGCGTGGGTCGCGGCCCGGCCGGACTGGCCGGCGCGGCTGGAGGCGCTGGGCCCGGGTTTGGTGGCCACGGACGGAGATCCCGGGCGTCCGGCCAACGGAGTGCTCCGCCGTGGTTTTACCGCGGCCACGGGGGTGGGGGAGGTCGGGGGCGGCCGGTTCGACAACCTGGTCTGCGACGGATTCCTGCCCTTGCTGGAGGCCCGCACCGGATGCGAAGCCTTCGCCCGGTGGAGCCAGTGGCGGGCGGGCGACGGGCCCGAGTTCCTGCACGGATTTGCCCGGCTGTTGGGCGGGCGGGGAGGGGCTGGTCTGCGCCCGCGCACCCAGGGTTTTGTGCAGGGCGTGCTCGGCTGGATCATCGAACGGGACCGCCGCAACCGCCTTTAAAGAGCGTGGCTTGACAAGCTTTCCGGGCCACCGATACGGTCACCAGTTCTTATCTTACCACTTTCCTAAAAGTGGGCCGTCCGGCCCGCTTTTTTTTTCACTATCCCACAAACACATGAGCAGCGAAATTCTTTCCGTCCTTGAGTACATGGAGAAGGAAAAGGGCATTGGCCGGGCCGACATGATCTCGACGATCACGAATGCGCTGAAGACCGCCGCCCTGAAGGGCGTGAACTCCGGCCAGGAGCTCAAGATCGAGATCAACCCGAAGAACGGCCAGCTGCACGCCTGGGCGCTCCTCAAGGTCGTGGACTCGGTCAGTAACCCCAAGGCGGAGATCCACTTGGAGAAGGCGCAGGCGGTGAAGCCCGGCGCCCTGCTCGGTGAGGTCATCGAAAAGGAAATCGACCCGTCCACGCTGGGCCGCATCGCCGCCCAGACCGCCCGCCAGGCCGTCATGCAGCGCCTGCGCCAGTTCGAGAAGGATCGCATTTACGACGACTTCAAGGACCAGGTCGGCAACATCGTCACGGGCACCGTCCGGCGCCGCGAGCGCAACGACCTTTACATCGACCTCGGCAAGGCCGAGGCGCTGATGCCCGGCAAGGAACAGGTCCCCGGCGAGGAGTACCAGCCCGGCGATCGCATCCGCTGCCTCCTGCTCGCCATCGAGTCCACCCCGCGCGGCCCGGAACTCATCCTCACCCGCGCCAGCCCGAAGTTTGTCCGCCGCCTCTTCGAACTCGAGGTCACTGAGATCGCCGACGGCACGGTCAAGATCGAGGCCTTCGCCCGCGAACCCGGCTACCGCACCAAGATCGCCGTCACCTCGACCGACCCGAAGGTCGATC
>OMJT01000125.1 GCA_900299415.1 Opitutales bacterium | reverse complement strand
TTGGCGGCCTGGGAGAGGGCGGCGGTCTGGGCCGGATTCAGGGCGGGGGCGGCGGCGCCGCGGCCGGCGGGGGCTTGGGCGGACAGGGAGCTGGCGGTGGCCAGTCCCGCGAGGAGGGTAATGAGACGCGAGGTTTTCATGACTGTTGGCTGAACGGGGTTGAACAAGTCCGGCCGATGAAACGGGGGTTAGCCGGAGGGGTATGTTTGCAGTCCTAGCCGCGGCCGCGGGGCCCCGGCAATGGTGAATTTCAATCCTGTCATCTTGGTCCGCGCTCGACTCGTGCCGGAGGTGCGACTCTCTATCGCGCCGATGCCCCGTCTGCCGGCCAGTGACGCCCCAGCCCTGTCCGAGGCCCCGCGCGGCCGGATCGGGCTGGCGGCGCTGCTCATCATCGCCGTCGTGGTGACGGTCTATGCGAACACGCTGCGGGCGCCTTTCGTGTTCGATGACCGGCCGGCAATCGTGGAGAACGCCACGATCCGGGATCTCGGCAACCTGCGCGCCGTGCTTTCGCCCCCGGCGGACGTCGGCTCGAGCGCCAACAGCCGGCCGCTGGTCAACCTGAGCCTGGCGCTGAACTATGCGGCCGGCGGCCTGGATCCCACGGGCTACCACGCGGTGAACATCGCGTTGCATGCCCTGGCGGCGCTTGCGCTCTTCGGGGTGGTGCGGCGCACCTGCCTCCGGCCGCGGCTGGCGGAATGTCTGGGGCCGGTCGCGCTGCCGCTCGCCCTCGCCACGGCCCTGGCTTGGGCGGTGCATCCGTTGCAGACGGAAACGGTCGCCTGTGTGATCCAGCGCACGGAGGGACTCGTGGGACTGCTCTATTTGTTCGCCGCCTATGCCCTGGTCCGGGCGGCGGACGAAGGCGCGGCGCCGGCGACCCGGCGGGCCTGGGCGGTGGCGGTCGTGGCGGCGTGCCTGCTCGGCGTGTTCATGAAGGAACTCATCGGGACGGCCCCGGTGGTGCTCTTCCTCTTCGACCGGACCTTCCTGGCGGGCAGCTTCCGCACGGCGTGGCGGGCGCGCCGCGGGCTTTGGCTGGCGCTGGCGGCGACCTGGCTCCCGCTGGCCTGGGTGGTGCTGGCGGGCGGCCAGCGCGGCGGCACGGTGGGCTTCGGGCTGGGCATGAGTTCGTGGGAGTATGCGTTGACGCAGTGCCGGGCACTGGTCCTTTACCTCCGGCTTGTGGCGTGGCCGTATCCGCTGGTGCTGGATTACGGCACTGATGTGGTGAAGGGCGCGGGGGAAGTCTGGCTGCAGGGACTCCTGCTCCTCGGCCTGCTCGCCGCCACCGTCGTGGCCCTGTGCCGCCGGCCGGTGGCGGGTTTCCTCGGGGCTTGGTGTTTCCTCATCCTCGCGCCGAGCTCGAGCGTCGTGCCGCTGACCTCACAGACCATGGCTGAGCACCGGATGTACCTTCCGCTCGCCGCGTTCGTAGCGGCGGTGCTCACCGGGGTGTGGCTGCGGCTCGGCCGATGGGCCGGGCTGGTGGCCGCCGCCTGGGTCGTGGCGTTGGGGGCGGCGACGGTGGCGCGGAACCACGACTACCGCACGGCGCTGGCGATCTGGGAGGACACCGCCGCGAAGGCTCCCGCGAATCCCCGCGCGCACAACAATCTCGTCACCGAGCTGATCCCCGCGGGGCGTCTCGACGAGGCGCTGGCGCACGGGGAGCGGGCCGTGGCGTTGGCGCCGGCCGACGCCTCGATGCACGTGAACTACGGCACTGCCTTTCAGCTCGTGGGCCGGACTGCCGAGGCCGTGGCGCAGTACGAGGAGGCGTTGCGGTTGGATCCCGCCAGCGTCGACGGGCGGTTCAACTACGGCATCATCCTCGCGGGACTCGGCCGGCTGCCAGAGGCGCGGGGCTACTTCGAGTCGGTACTGCGCGACTTTCCCGAACATGCGAAGGCGCGGGTCAACCTCGGGAACGTCCTGGCCGGGCTCGGGCTCCGCGCCGAGGCGATCCGGCAGTACCAGCAGGCGCTGGCGCTCGAGCCGGACAATGCCGAGGGCCACTACAACCTCGGCAACGCCCTGCTCACCACAGGCCGCCTCGGTGAGGCCGCGGCGGAGTACGAGGCGGCGCTACGGCTGCGGCCCGACTACACCAAGGCCCGAACCAACCTCGACCAGGTCCGGCGCCTGCAGGCCCCGCCGAAGTGAAAGTGAACGTGGAAAGCGAGTGAAGCGTCGGAGGTGAAAGTCATTTGGAATCGGACAGGGCACTCTCCGCATCGCTTTGCACTCACTTTTACTTCAGAGGTCTTTGAACGGCCGCTGCACGTAGACGAAGCAGAACGGCTGGTTGTTGCGCGTGATCAGCAGGCCGGTCTCGCCCTCGCCGAAGGTCCAGGCGGCATCGTCATCGCGCAGGTATTTCTGGAGATAGGCCCACGCGACCGGACCGGGGATGTGGCCCTGCGAGAAGAACGACGGGATGTGCGAGATCCGCTCGGGGTCGTCGGCCGCGATGATGTCGGCGATGAGCGGCACAAGGGAATCGAGTTCGTCCCAAGTGATGCGCGCGAGCACCGGCTCGGTTTTTCCGGCGGGCGTGACGATCTCGGTGATGCGCCCGCGGGTGTTGCGGATGACATTCCGTTCGTCGCCCGGCGCGACGAAGATCAGCGCGAGGCAGCCCGCGGGCACGGGCTGTACCGCGCCGACCGGCGGTGTGGGAGCCGGGACGATGGGCGTCGGGGCGGCGGGCAGTGGGCCGCTGGTGACCGGAGGCGGGGCCGGTGTCGTGCAAGCGGCCAGCGCAAGCAGCAGGGCCGGCCACAGGGCGGGAACGGATTTCATCTTCGGTCGGAAAGCCGCAGGCCGCCGGAGTGCCATGCAATCCGGGGCGAGGGCCAGCCTACTTCTTCGCCGGGGTCTCCTTGAAATGGAAGTTGAGATCGACGGACATGTTCATCTTGACCGGCTTTCCGCCCTTCAGGGCCGGCGTGAACCTCCATTGCTTCACGCAGTCGATCGCCGCCTTCGAAAACGCGGGGTCGGGGGACTCGACCGCCCAGGCGTCCGCGACATTGCCCTTTTCGTCGATGATGAACCCCACGACCACGACACCGGTGATTTTCTTGTCCAGCAGCGCCTTGGGGTAGACGGGTGCAGTCTGCTTTTTGGGGGCCGGCATCCGGTCGCCACCCGCGTCCTTCGTGGGCGCCGCTGGCGGGGCCTTGTCGGCCGCGGCGGCGGCCAGGGGCAGGACGAGGAGCGCGAACGCCAGGGGCAGGGCGCGTGGGGTCGTCACAGGATCAGGTCAGGCGGAACGTTCGCCAAGGCGTCCTCGAAGGTGGTGAGGCCCATCTTCACCTTAAGCATGCTGTCCTGGTGCAGGGTTTTCATGCCGTTCTTCATCGCGATGCGCTTCAGGTCGGCGACCTCGACCTCCTTGTTGATGCCTTCCGTGAGCTCCTCGCTGTTGACCATGAGCTCGTGGATGCCGACGCGGCCCTTGTAGCCGGTGCCGTTGCCCTCGACGAGGTAGAACGTCATCGACTGCGCCTGCAGGGCCTCGACGACCTTGGAGGCGGTGAGCTCGATGACGGAGTTGACGTCCTCCCGGCTCGGCGCCGGCTTCGAGATCACCTTGATCAGCAGGGAACGACGAAGGGTGCTGGCGATGTTGGGCGCGGCCATGGGGAACTCGGTCTTGGATTGTCAGCGGCGCGGAGCGTCGGCAATGAGTAAATCCGTGCCGGGGAATCTTCCCCGATGTTCGAACGACTACGTACGTTCGTGTCCGCGCTTTCCTCCGGTGATGCGGGCGAGCGCTTGGCACGGCGTTTCCTTGGCGCCAAGCCCGGCTGGTCCTTCGTGGCCGCGAACTGGCGCAACCCGCGCGATCGCCGCGAGGAGCTGGACTTGGTGATGCGCGACGGGTGGATCCTCGTGTTTGTCGAGGTGAAGACCCGCGCGGCCGGTGCGCTGGTGCCGGGTTACCACGCCGTGGACCGCCGGAAGCGGCGGGTCCTGCGTCGGGCGGTCAAGGCCTACGTCGCCGCCCTCCGCGACAAGCCGCACGCGGTGCGCTTCGATGTCGTCGAGGTCACGCTGCCGGTGTCTCCCGGCGCGCCCCCGGGGATCCTGCATTTCCCGAATGTGCCCCTGCTGGGCCCGCGGTGGCGGCCGTGAGACGGAGGTGGGGGAAATGCCAGTCCGCGCCTACTGCCCGTTGCCTGTCGGCTACTGTCCACCGCGCCGGTGCAGATCGCCCTTGCCTGAGCGGGGGACCGACCGGAGATTGGCTCCCTGTATGGCCGATTCCGTCCGTCATCCTTTCCTGCAGGGACTGAGCAAGCACCGCGGGGCGCCGCCAACCGTGGTCGTGATCTTCGGTGCCTCGGGCGATCTCACCGCGCGCAAGCTGATCCCGGCGGTCTACAACCTCGCCCACGACAACCTGCTCCCGGCCGACTTCTACCTCGTGGGCTTCGGCCGGAAGCCGATCCCCCATGAGGAGTTCCGGGCGCTGGCCGCCGACGCGGTGAAGGAGTTCTCCCGGCGCGAGCTGAAGGCCGACGTCTGGGACCGCCTCGCCCCGCACACCACCTACGTTGCGGGCGGCTACGACGAGCCCGCCGCCTTCACCCGGCTGGCCGACCACCTGGCCGGAATCGAGAAGCAGCTCGGGCGCGAGGTGCAGCCGCTGTTCTACATCTCGACGCCGCCTACGGTCTTCGCGCCCATCATCCGCAACCTCGGTGCCAGCGGGCTCGCCGCCAAGTACCTCGGCCAGCCCCACCAGGCGAAGGTGATCATCGAGAAGCCGTTCGGCCGCGACCTCGCCTCCGCCCGTGCCCTCAATGCCACCGTGCGCTCGGTCTTCGACGAGCCGCAGGTCTACCGCATCGACCACTACCTCGGGAAGGAGACCGTCCAGGACCTGCTGGTGCAGCGCTTCGCCAACTCGATCTTCGAGCCGCTCTGGAACCGCAACTTCATCTCCTCGGTGCAGGTCACCGTGGCCGAGGAGGTCGGCGTCGGCACCCGCGGCGGTTACTACGAGCAGAGCGGCTGCCTGCGCGACATGATCCAGAACCACACCATGCAGCTCGTCGCGCTCACGGCGATGGAGCCGCCCGTCTCCCTCGCCGCCGAGGCGATCCGCGACGAGAAGGTGAAGCTCCTCCACGCCATCCAGCCGCTCAACCTCGGGCCGATGGGCGACACTTCCCGTGCGCAGTACTCCGCCGGCATGGTCGCGGGCAAGCCGGTCCCGGGCTACCTTGAGGAGGAGGGCATCGCCTCCGGCTCCGCCACCGAGACCTACGCCGCCCTGCGCCTCTCGATCAACAACTGGCGCTGGCAGGGCGTGCCGTTCTACGTCCGCTCCGGCAAGCGCCTTGCGCGCCGCGTCTCGGAGATCGCCGTCACCTTCCGCCGCCCGCCCGGCACCCTCTTCGCCGAGGGCGACCGGTTCGACCTCGCCGCCAACACCCTCGCGTTCCAGATCCAGCCCGACGAGGGCATGCACCTGATCGTCAACACCAAGATCCCCGGCCTCGAGACGCGCACCCAGCCGGTGAAGATGAGCTTCCGCTACCGTACGACCTTCGGCTCGAACACCGCCGAGGCGTACGAGCGGCTGGTTCTCGACGCGATGATCGGCGACAGCACGCTCTTCATCCGCGGCGACGAGACCGAGGCCTCCTGGCAGCTCTGCTCGCCCGTGCTCACCGTCTGGGAGGGGTCCGGCCGCGAGGGCATGCAGTCTTATCCCGCCGGCTCGTGGGGCCCCACCGGGGCCGATGCGCTCCTGGCTCGCGACCAGCGGGCGTGGCGGCAGCCGTAAGACCAAGAGTCCGTCCACGATGCCCGCGGTTTTCAACGCCCTCCCCGGAATTGACGTGCCCGTCGGCGCCATCGCCAAAGGGCTCGACGAAATGTGGTCGCACGGCACGGGCCTGAAGGGCGAGGCCCTCGAGGCCGACGACGCGAAGGCCATCCAGGTCAACGTTGTCCTCCATCTCGGCCTGCACACCACGGCCGAGGACGCGCTGGTGCAGTTCCGCACGGTGCTTGAGTTCTCCAAGCGTTACCCGTCGCGGGTCGTCATCCTTTGTCCGCTTGAGGACGAGGGCGGTGCGGCGGAGTTCCATGCCAAGATCTACGGTGAGTGTCATCTCGGGAGGACCAAGCAGGACAAGCGTTGCGTGGAGTTTGTCATCCTCAGCTATCCCCGATCAGCGCGCGAGCACCTCGAGAACCAGGCCTCGATCTGCCTATCGACCGACCTGCCGCTGTATTACTGGGCCCACCGCTTCCGCTCGACGCAGCGGCTGGCCGAGTACCACTACCTGCTGACCCGGGCGAAGCGCGTGCTCATGGACAGCGCGATCGTCCCGGGCGACGCGCTCACTTATCCTTGGGCGCGGCCCGAGGCGGTGCGCGACCTCACTTACGCCCGGCTGCTGCCGGTGCGCCAAGCGCTCGGCCAGTTCCTCAGCCGGTATCAGGTCCTTGCTCTAGGCGATGGCCTGAAGGAAGTCACGTTGGCGCACGCCACGGCCTGCGTTGCCGAGGCCCGCGTGCTCCTTGGCTGGTTGCGTGATCGGCTCGGACGCTGCGGTGTGCCGGGCAGCTACTGCCGGCTGGAGACGCTGCCAGCGGGACTGGCGGGGTCGTTCGACCTCCGCTTTGTCTATTCCGGGACGAAGACCTTTCATTGGACTGCGGACCTGGCGACCGGACAGGCCTCGTTCGAGGCTGACTTCGGGTCCGGACGCACCGTGCTACCCGGCTCGGTCAGCCTGCTCGCCCCGGACACCGCGCTCTCGGAGGCGATGTTCTTCTGATGCAGGAAAGCGTCACAGCCCTCGGCCGGGTCAAGGTTGGCGCGCCCTCCGAACTCTTCGCCGAGGCGGCTACCCTGGCGGTTGCGCGCTTCGTGACAGGCGGGTCTCGGCCCTTTGTCTGGGCCCTCAGCGGCGGATCGACTCCGCAGGCGTGGTACCGTTGGTGCGTGGCGCATGGGGCGATCCCGCCGGCGGTGGCGGCGGGGGCGCGGTTCACGGTGAGCGATGAGCGCTGGGTGTCGCCGGAGAGCCCCGATAGCAACTTTGGCAATGCCGCGCGGCTCCTGCTTGACCCGGTGGCGGTACCGGCGGCTCATCGTCTGCCCTGGCCGGTCGGTTTGGCCCCAGACGCCGCCGCGGAGGCCTACACCCAGGAAATGGTCCGGCTCGCTGGCGCGGGTCGGGCCTACGATGTCTGCCTGCTCGGTCTCGGCGACGATGCGCATACGGCCTCCCTTTTCCCCGGGAGCCTGCTGCTTGGGTCTGCCGACGAACGGTTCTTCGCCACGGTTGAGGTGCCCGCCAAGGGCCGGCGCGGCACGATCACGCCGGCGGGGCTGCGCGCCTGCGGACTGGTGGTACTGTTGGTGACCGGCGCCGGCAAGG
>OMJT01000124.1 GCA_900299415.1 Opitutales bacterium | reverse complement strand
GCTCGATGAGCGTTCCGCGGCCTTCTTTGCGCTGGGGCTGGCGAAGCAGTCGGGCGCGCCCGTGGCGCTGGCCTGCACCTCCGGCACCGCCACCGCCAATTTCCTGCCGGCCGTGGTCGAGGCCTGGCACAGCGGCGTGCCGCTCATCGTCCTCACGGCGGACCGTCCCCCGGAACTGCAGGGCTGCAGTTCCCCGCAGACAATCGACCAGCGGAAACTCTACGGCACGCACGTGAACCTGTTCCAGGAGCTGCCGGTGCCGGCGGCGACGCTCTCGGCCCTGCGCGCGCTGCGGCAGGCGGTCGTCCGCGCCGTCCGGGCCTCGCACCGGCCGTCCCGCGGCCCGGTGCATCTCAACCTGCCGTTCCGCGATCCGCTGCCACCGATCGCGGATGGCCGCACGGGCACCGTGCGGCGGCGACTGCAGGGCGAAAGGTTTTTTGCCGGTCTCGGCTTCCCGCTGGCCGCGGCGCCGGTGCGCGGGGACTTGTCCGGCCTGCCGGGCGGTCGCCGGGTCGTGGTCGTGGCCGGGCCCGACGATGCCCCACTGTCGTCCGGCGAGTTCGCCCTGCTGGGGGACACGGCCCGGGCGCACGGCTGGCCCGTGCTGGCGGATGCGCTGTCCGGCCTCCGCGGCCATGCCGATCAGTTGCCAGGCCTGGTGGCGCATTACGACACGATCCTGCGGAATCCCCGGCTGGCCCGGCAGCTGGCCCCCGAGGCCGTGCTTTGTCTCGGCGGGTGGCCGACCAGCAAGGTGCTGCGGGCCTGGCTGCAGGAGCACGCGCCCGCGGTCTGGCTGGTTTCCACCTCCGGGCACAACCGCGACGCACTCCAGCTGGCCACGACCCAGGTGCGTGGACGCCTCGGGCAGGTGGTGAAGTCGCTGGCGCCGGCGGCGGCCGGCGCCGCCTATCTGGACCGGTGGACGCAGGCGGAGCAGCGGGCCTCCGCCCGGATCGACACGGTGTTGCGCCGCGGGACGGAGGGCTTCGAGCCCCGGGCGGCCTGGCGGCTGGCACAGCATCTGCCCGCGGGCACGCCGGTGTTCCTCGCCAGCAGCATGCCGGTGCGCGACGCCGAGTATTTCTGGCCGGCGAACGACCGCGGCCTGGTGCCCTACTACAACCGCGGAGCCAACGGCATCGACGGCACGCTCTCGACGGCTCTCGGTGTGGCCCACGGCGGCCGGCCGGCCGTGCTCCTCACGGGCGACCTGGCGTTCCTGCATGACAGCAACGGGCTGCTGCTGCGGCCGAAGTTCCGCGGGAGCCTGACGATCGTGCTCGTGAACAACCACGGCGGAGGGATCTTCGAGCATCTGCCGGTGGCGCAGTTCCCGGAGGCGTTCGAGGAGTTCTTTGCCACGCCGCAGCAGGCGGACTTCGGCCGGCTCTGTGCCGCGCACGGCGTGCCGCACACGGTGGTGCGGAGCTGGTCTGCGTTCACCCGGCTGGTCGCCCGCCTGCCGCGCCGCGGCCTCCGCGTGCTCGAACTGCGGACGGACCGCCGCCGCGACGCGGCCGCCCGCAAGGCGCTGTTCGCCTCGGTGTCCGCCGGGCTCTAGTCCGGGCGGTCAGCGGTTGGCGGGCGGGAGCGCGACGAAGCTGTGCGAGGTCGTGCCGTCGAAGTAGCGGAGGGCGAGCTGCTGCGGCTCCGCCCGCGTGACCGCCGCGTAGTCCTTCGTCAGGTTGCGCCCGTCGACCACCCTGTCGGGGTACTGCTGGAGCGAGGCGAGCACGTTGCCCAGCCAGTAGCGGTTGGTGCGGGAATCGTCCTCGACGTCGCGGCTCGTCGTCTGCCGGATCCGGTCGAACAGTTCCGCGGGCACGCCGTCCTTCTGGATGGCGAGCACGGTCCGGGCGATGATCGGGGGCACCTTGCCGAGGTCCACCGGCAGCGTATCCGCGCTGATCATGAAATAGGCCAGCCCTGGGAACGCTCGGTGACGGGAGAAGACCACCGAGGGCGAGTAGGTGCCCCGAGGTCCTCCCGGAGGCCGACGCGCAGCATTTCCTGCAGCACTGCCGCGAGCACCACGCAGGCGCGTTCCTGGCGGCCGCTGTAGACGTCGCCGGCCGGGAACACCACCGCCGAGCTCGCATAGCGCACCTGCGGGCCGCTGGTGAAGCGCTCGACGCCCTTGGGCGGACGGATCCGGACAATGGCCGGGCCTGCGGCCACGCGCGGCTCGCGGGCCGGGAGGGCGCCGAGCGTGCGGGCGACGGCGCCGGCGGCGTCGTCCCAGCTGAGGTCGCCGACCAGCGCCACCTCGAGCGGGCCGGATTTCAGCTGCGGCCCGAGCCAGGCCGCGAGGCGCTCGAGGCTGAGCGCGCCCAGTTGGTCGGACTCGGGCAGGCCGAAGCGCGCATCGCCCGAGAGCAGTCGCTCGAGCCGGGAAAAGATCTGCCCGCCGGGGGCGGTGTTCATCTGGGCGTACTCGGTGCTGATGATCACGCGCGCCTCGCCGAGGGAGTCCGCGCGGTAGGCCGGGTCGGTCAGGTAGGCTGCGATCAGCTTGAGCCCGAACTCCAGGTCCCGCGGGCTTGTGCGCGCGGAAAAGACCAGCGCGTCATCGTCCACCACGAAACCCAGGCTCACGCTCTTGCCCGCCACGATCGTGCTCAGCTCCGGTGAGGTGTGCCGCCCGACGCCGCCGGCGAGGAACGCCGAGTAGGCGAAAAGGTCGAGTCCGGGCAGCGCCAGGGTCCGGCGTCCGTAGCCGACGCGCACGCTGAGGGAAACGTAGTCCTGCTCGTAGTTCGTGGACTTGAAGTTGAGGCGCGCGCCGTTGGCGAACTCCCCGAGCTCGATGGCGAGGTCGGGGAGGCTCTGCTGCCGCGTGAGCCGGCCGGCCGGGCCGAAGTCGCCGTAGGCGAAGGGAGCCTCGACGATGTCGGGCGCGGGGCTGACGGCCTTGGTGCGGCTGTCGGCCAGGACGGCGGCAACCTCCTCGCGCCTGGCGTCGAACGCGGGGTTCGCCCTGAGCGGGTCCGGATTTTCTAGCCACCCTTAGGTTCGGTCTGGGTGATGTGTTGAGGTTGATACGACTGACGCTGGTTGTCCATCTCTGGCGGAGGGAAGGCCCGGCTCGGCGGGCCTG
>OMJT01000123.1 GCA_900299415.1 Opitutales bacterium | reverse complement strand
GCGCGGCCCGCGGTTCGGGCCAGGGTGCCGGGACCGGTGGTGGCCAGCGTGGTGGTACGGCCGGCGGTGGCGCCGGCGGCCGGGCTGGTGGCCGCGGTGGCCGCGGCGGCGGGAATACCGTGCAGCCGGTCGAGGTGGTCAAGCTGACCCGGGCCGACCTGATCGATTCCATCACCATTGTCGGCTCGATCGCCGCGAACGAGACCACGACCATCCGTCCCGAGGTTGCGGGTACCATCCGCGAGATCTACTTCAACGAGGGCCAGGCCGTGCGCAAGGGCGACGTCCTCCTCCGTCTCGATGACAGCGAGCTGCGCGGCCAGTACAACCAGACGTCCGCCGCCTTCGAGCTGGCCAAGGCCAACCTCACGCGCACGGAGATGCTCGCGAAGGGCAACACCGCCTCCCCGGCCGAGCTGGACAAGGCCAAGGCCGACTTCGATTCGGCGCAGGCCAATCTCGAGGTTCTCCGCGTGCGTCTCGCGCGCACCGAGGTCCGCGCCCCTTTCGACGGCGTAATGAACGCCCGCACCAATTCCCCGGGCGACCTCCTCACCACCCAGAGCATCATTTCCACGATCGACGACCTCAGCCGCTTAAAGGTCGATTTCCAGGTGTCCGAGCGCTACCAGGACAAGGTCAAGATCGGGAACACCTTCACGCTCCACACCACCGCCGGCAGCACCACGCTACAGGGCAAGGGCGAGGTTTATTTCGTCAGCTCCAGCATCGACCGCAATTCGCGCTCCGTGCAGGTTAAGGGACTGCTCGCCCAGGACCAGCAGCCGTTCCGGCCCGGCATGTTCGGCACCATCGATCTCATTCTCGAGGTCCGGAAGAACATCCTGACCGTACCCGAGGGTGCGATCCTTGCCACCGCAACCGGCGTGCAGGTAGTCTCGGTCGTGACGCGCGACGGGCAGTCCGTGGCCAAGTTTGTCAACGTGAAGGTCGGCCTCCGGGCCCGCGGCGTGGCCGAGATCATTCCGCTGCGCGACGGCGACCTGGCCGAGGGCCAGAGCATCGTGGCCTCGGGTGTGGGAGGCCTGCAGCTCTTCGACGGCGGCCGGCTCGAGCCGCGCCCGCTCAACTCCGCGTTCAAGACCGGAAACTGATTTTCCCATGGTCCTTTCCGACATCTCCATCAAGCGACCGGTCATCTGCCTGGTTGCCTCGATCATTGTCCTCATCGTCGGCGGTCTCGCCTACTTCGAGCTGCCCGTGCGCGAGTACCCGGTGACGGACAGCCCAATCGTGTCCATTTCTGCCAACTATCCCGGCGCCTCGGCCGAGGTGGTCGAGAACAAGATCACCGAGATCATCGAGAAGCAGGTTTCGGGCATCGACGGCCTGGTCCTCGTCCGGTCGCAGTCCTCAGAGCAGAGCTCCCAGATCACGCTCGAGTTTGCCGTCACCAAGAACATCGACGAGGCAGCCAACGACGTGCGCGACAAGGTCGGCCGCATCCGCATGCCGCAGAACGTAAACCCGCCGATCGTCTCGAAGACCGATCCCGACGCCCAGCCGATCGTCACGCTCTCCTTCAATTCCGACCGCCACAGCCGCCGCGAGATCACCGAGATGGTTGAGCGTTTTGCCACGCAGCGCCTGCAGACCGTTTCCGGCGTCGCCTCGGTCAACGTCAACGGCGACCGCTTCGCCATGCGCCTGTGGGTCGATCCGGACAAGCTCGCCGCCTACGGTCTGACCACGGCCGACATCACCCGCGCGCTCCAGACGCAGAATGTCGAGCTCCCGAGCGGCCGCATCCAGTCCCTTACCCGTGAGTTCCCCGTCCAGCTGAAAGGCCGCTTGGCCGATCCCACCGAGTTCGAGAACCTCGTGCTTGCCCGGCGCGGCACTTACCAGATCAAATTCAGCGATGTCGGCCGCGTGGAGCTCGGCTCCGCGGACTACCGCTCCTTCAATTACTACAACGGGCGCCCCACGGTGTCCGTCTCGGTGCTCCGCCAGGCTCGCGCCAACCTGCTCGACGTCGCCCACGGCGTGAAGGCCCTGGTTCCGGCCATCCAGGGCGACATGCCGGAGGGCGTGAGCGTCGACATCGCGTCCGACAGCAGCACCTTCGTCGAACGCTCGGTCGAGGAGGTGAAGCACACGCTGGTCGAGGCCGCGGTGCTGGTCGTGCTGATGATCTTCCTCTTCCTCCGCGACTGGCGGGCGACCTTCATCCCGCTGCTTGCCATCCCCGTCTCCCTGATCGGCACCTTCGCCGTGATGAACTGGATGGGCTTCAGCGTGAACAACCTCACGCTGCTCGCGCTCGTGCTCGCCGTCGGCCTCGTGGTCGACGACGCGATCGTGATGCTCGAAAACATCTACCGACGCATCGAGATGGGTGAGAACCCCATCCATGCCGCGATCTTTGGCGCCCGCCAGGTGGCCTTCGCCATCATCGCGACCACGCTCACGCTCGCCGCGGTCTTCCTGCCCGTCGCCTTCCAGAAGGGCCAGACCGGCCGCCTCTTCTACGAGTTCGGCGTCACCCTCGCGGTCTCCGTGCTCGTCTCGGCCTTCGTGGCGCTGACGCTTACCCCGATGCTCTGCTCGCGCATGCTCAAGCACCGTGTGACCAATGGGCATGCCGACCACGGCTGGCTCTACCGCAAGACCGAGCCGTTCTTCGTCGGCCTGAACACGATGTATGAGCGCGGCCTCAAGGCAGCCCTCAAATTCCAGTGGTTCGTCCTCGGTGCCGCGCTCGTCTTCGCCTGCATCGGCCCCTGGCTCTACACCAAGCTCCAGCGCGAACTCACCCCTTCGGAAGACCGCGGTCTCTTCAACGTGGGCTTCACCGCGCCGGACGGCTCCACCCCCGAGTACAACCAGACATACACGACCCAGATGGAGAACATGCTCCTGCAGATCCCCGAGGTGTCGCGCACCGTCCACCAGACTGGCTCCGGCCGTGGCTCGATCTCTGTGCAGCTCAAGCCCTGGGAGGAGCGCACGCGCAAGACCCAGGACATCATCCAAGATGTCCAGAAGCAGTTCCGCGAGAACATCACCGGCGGCCAGGCGACGGCCAACGCCACCCGCGGCATCAGCAGCGGTGGTGGTGGCGGCGGTCGTGGCGGCGGCGGCGGCGGCGGCGGCAACTCCGTGCAGGTCGTGCTCCAGGGCAGCGACTTTGACCGCCTCCAGCAGCTCGGCCAGGACGTGATCGTCAGCCTGCGCGAAAGCCCCCTCTACGGCACGGCCCGCGTGAATCCGTCGCCGACCAAGCCTCAGATCAACATGGAGATCGACCGCAATAAGGCGGCGGACCTCCGCGTCTCGGTCAACGACGTCGCCAGCACGCTCCAGACCCTCATGGGCGGCAGCAACGTTTCCGACTTCCAGCGCGCCGGCGAGCAGTACGACGTCGTGCTGCAGACCACGCTCGAAAACCGTGCCACGCCCTCCGACCTGAACCAGCTCTACGTCCGGTCGACCGACGGCACCATGATCCAGCTCAGCAACCTGGTCTCGTACAAGGAGACCGTGGTGCCCGCTGGCTACCCGCACTTCAACCGGCTGCGTTCGGTCACGATATTCGCCCAGATCAACGCCAACGTGACCATCGGTGACGTCGTTGCGGACATGCAGCAGCGCCTGCCGCCCATGATGCCCGAGGGCTACACCTTCACCTTCGACGGCGACGCGCGCGACTTCGTGAACAGCGCGAGCGACACCTATATGCTCTTCGGCCTGGCGCTGCTCTTCACCTTCCTGATTCTCGCGGCCCAGTTCGAGTCGTGGATCCATCCGATGACCATCTTCACCGGCATCATCCTCGCGATCTCCGGCGGCCTGATCATCCTCTACACCACGCGGTGGTGGACGACGTCGATGACCGACAACATCTTCTCCCGGTTCGGCCTTATCATGCTGATCGGCATGGTGGCGAAGAACGGCATCCTCGTGGTGGAGTTTGCCAACCAGCTCCAGGTC
>OMJT01000122.1 GCA_900299415.1 Opitutales bacterium | reverse complement strand
GTGCTGGCGGCGGCCGGGGCGGCGGCGGCGGTCCCGCCCTCGGATTGTTTGTCAGCGCCGATGCGAATGCGGACGGCTCGATCACGCGGGCTGAGTTCACGGGCTTCTTCACGCGCTGGTCCGCGGCTTGGGATGTCGCGGGCAGCGGTCGACTGAACCAGGACCAAATGAACACCGGCCTGACGGCGACCCTGCCGGCCGTGGGCTCGGAGACGGCGGATTTCCTGAAGCGCCCGCCCGTGGTGCGGCAGTCGCCCGAGACCCAGCAGAAGCTTTTCCTCCTGCCGCCCGGCTTCAAGATCGAGCCGGTCCTGGCGGACCCGGCCATCCAGGATCCCGTCGGCATTTCCTTCGACGGCAACGGGCGGATGTACGTGCTCGAGATGCGTTCCTACATGCGCGATGTCGACGGTTCCAACTCGCGCGAGCCGATCAGCCGGATCAGCCGCTGGGAAAGCACCAAGGGCGACGGGGTCTATGACAAGCAGACTGTCTTCCTCGACAAGCTGGCGCTACCGCGAGTCGCGCACCCGCTGGGGAAAGACAGCCTGCTCGTGATCGAGACGGACGACTACGACATGTACAAGTACACCGACACGAACGGCGACGGCGTGGCGGACAAGAAGGAGCTTTTCTACTCCGGTTTCGGGCGCCGCACGAACATGGAGTGGCAGCCCGGCGGCACGCTGGTGTGGGCCTTGGACAACTGGATGTATTCCAGCTACAACCCCTTCCGCCTGCGCATCGGCGCCGACGGCAAGGTGCTCCGCGAGGAAACCGCCGTGAACGGCGGGCAATGGGGCGCGACGCAGGACAACTACGGCAAGACCTGGTTCGTGGACGGCGGCACCGAGATCGGGCCGGTCAACTTCCAGCAGCCGATCGTCTATGGTGCCTTCAACGTCGACGACAACTTCGAGGCCGGCTTCCAGATCCCCTGGGGCGCGCCCATCTACGTCGCTGACATGCAGGGCGGCATGAACCGCGTCCGTCTGCCGGACGGCTCGCTCAACCACTTCACCGCGGCGGCCGGCCCTGAGATCTACCGGGGGCACACGCTCCCGACCGACATGGTGGGTGACCTGTTCTTTGCCGAGCCGGTCGGGCGCATCGTGCGCCGCGCCAAGGTCGTCGTGACCGAGGGTGTGACCCAGCTGCAAAACGCTTATCCGCGCTCGGAGTTCATCCGGTCCACGGACCCGTTGTTCCGCCCGGTGAACGTCGCCAACGGCCCCGACGGCAGCCTCTACATCATGGATATGTACACGGGCATCATCCAGGACGCCCAGTTCACCGGCCAGGGTTCCTACCTGCGCCGCAAGGCCCAGCAGTACGACCTCGACAAGGTGGCCAACTACGGTCGCATCTGGCGCGTCACCGGCGACGCGAAGAAGCCCGACCTCCAGCAGCCCCGCATGCTGGACGAGACCCCAGCCCAGCTGGTCGCGCACCTCGAGAATCCGAATGGCTGGTGGCGCGACACCGCGCAGGAACTGCTCGTCCTCAAGCAGGACAAGTCCGTCGTGCCCGCCGTGACTGCGCTGCTGCGCAACTCGTCCAGCCAGCTCGGCCGGATCCACGCGCTTTGGACCCTGGAAGGGTTGTCGGCGCTGACCCCAGCGTTAGTGCGCGACGTCATGAAGCATCCCGATCCGCAGATCCGCATCCAGGCGATCCGCGCGAGCGAGTCGCTTTACAAGGCGGGCGACAAGTCGTTCGCCGCTGACTACCGCGTGCTGGCCAAGGATGCCGACGTCAACGTGGTCATCCAGGCCATGCTGACCGCCAACCTCATGCAAATCCCGGAGAGCACTGCCCTGATTCGGGAGACACTCGCGTCCTCCAGTGCCCGCGGGGTGAAGGAAATCGGCAACCAGCTGCTCACCCCGGGACGCTCCATGGGCCAGCCGGCCTCGAACGACCAGAGCGTCGGCGTGCTCAACCTGACCGTGGAGCAACGCCGGGCGATGACGCAGGGCCAGGCGGTTTTCCGCGAGATCTGCTTCTCCTGCCACGGCAATGATGGTCGCGGCACGCCGATCGCCGGGTCGACGGATGGTGCCACCCTGGCGCCGTCCCTGGCCTCTTCGACGCGTCTCGCCGGCCATCGCGACTATGTCATCCAGGTCCTCCTCAAGGGCCTGACGGGCGAACTCGACGGCAAGGTCTATAACGGTGGCGGCGTCATGGTGCCGATGGGCGCCAACACGGACGAATGGATTGCCAACGTCGCCTCCTTCGTGCGCAACAGTTTTGGCAACACCGCGTCGTTCGTCACCGCGGAGCAGGTGGCAGCCGCGCGCGCCGCGAGCGCCAGCCGCACCACGCCCTGGACGCTGGCCGAACTCGAGGCGCAGGTCCCCATTCTGCTCGCCAACCAGTCCGAGTGGAAGGCCACCGCGAGCGTGAACGAGGCTGCCGCCGCCAACGCCCTTGAGGCCGCCGCTCCAGTTGCCACGGCCGTGCCCGCGGCTGCGCCCGCATCCGCGCCCCGAGCCGGGGCTGACAAAAAAAACAGGACCAGCATCCCCGCACCTCCGCAGAGACGTTGAATGGTGTATCTACAAGGGGTCGGATGAGCACACGTCGAAACTCC
>OMJT01000121.1 GCA_900299415.1 Opitutales bacterium | reverse complement strand
TTGCCGGAGGGCCCGGCGGCGGTGGTGGCGGCTTTGCGGGCGGCCAGGGTGCTCCTGGTGGCGGGTTTGGGGGCCAGGGCGGCGGTGGCCGCGGCGGATTTGGGGTTGCTGGAGGCGCTGACACCGGTGGCGGCGAGGCGACACAGATTACAGCGAATCAGGCGGCCACCTTGGCCGAGGCGGTGCAAAAGCAGCAGCAGAACCGCGCGGCGGCGCTGGCGAATCCCACGGCAGCGGCGACGACGACTCCGACGGCGCCGGCGGCCCCGGTGCGTGGTGGCGCGGCGGCCGGTGGTGGCGGGCGCGGCGCCCGCGGGAACTGAGGCCTGCGCCCTCCGGGGCCGTGCCTGCGGCGGGTGATCCGCCCGTGTCATCGGATTAATATTCCATGACATTCCACGCGGTTGGCCCCAATCGTTGGGGTCCATGCCGCCTGCACCGAGTCCCTTGCCGGCCGGATCCGCGCCCTCGAACGCGATCCTCGTGGGCCGACTCTTCCGGCTCGCCTGGCGGTACCGCGGACACTGCCTGCTGGTGCTCGGCCTGCAGCTAGTGCTGCTCACGATGGGCATTGCCGGCCTCAGTTTCACCGGAGTCGGCATCGACTACATCCGGCACCGGGTCGGCGAGACGGCGGCCCCGCCGGCAGTCGGGCCGTTCCATTTCGCATTTCCGGAGGACTGGGCGCCGTCCTCGGTGCTGCTCGTGCTGGCCGGACTGATCCTCGTCCTCGCGTTGGCCCGCGCCATCCTCAACTACGCCTACGCGCTTTCCCTCAACCACCTCGTGCAGCTCAAGCTCGTCGTCGACCTCCGCGGCGAGGTCTATGAGAAGCTGCAGCGCCTGAGTTTCCGGTTTTTCGACGCGAACTCGACGGGCTCGATCATCACACGCGTCACGGGCGACGTGCAGTCCGTCCGCATGTTTGTCGACCAGGTCCTGATGCAGAGCGTGATCATGGGGATCTCGCTCACGGTATACGTGACGTACATGGCCGCGCTCAGCCCGACGCTGACGCTGGCCTGCCTCGCCACCACGCCGGTGCTGGCGTTCATGGCGGTGCGCTTCTCCCGGCGCATCCAGCCCGAGTACACGCGCAACCGCTCGCTGGTGGACCGGATGGTGGAGGTGTTCACCGAGGGTGTGCAGGGCGTGATGGTCACGAAGGCCTTCGGCCGCGAGCCCGAGAGCCAGGCGCGCTTCGACGCCGCCAACCGCGCCTGCCTCGAGCAGCAGCGCGGGATTTTCCGCCAGATCAGCCTCTTCTCGCCCGCGGCGGGCTTCCTCACGCGCGTCAACATGATGGTCCTGCTCGGCTACGGTGGTTGGCTGGTGGCGCAGGGGCGGCTGCCGCTCGGCGCGGGCCTGGTCGTCTTCGCCGGCCTGCTCGAGCAGTTCTCCGGGCAGGTGAACAACGTCGCCACGGTGGTGAACTCCGTGCAGCAGTCACTCATCGGCGCGCGCCGCGTCTTCGAGATCCTCGACGCGCCGGTCGAGGTCGCGAGCCCAGCCCGCCCCGTGCGCCGCCCGCGGCTCGAGGGAGCGGTGCGGTTCGAGCGGGTGGACTTCGCCTACGGGGAGAACCAGCCCGTGCTGCACGGGATCGACCTCGACGTGAAGCCCGGGCAGTGCGTCGCTATCCTCGGCGCCACCGGGGCGGGGAAGAGCGCGCTGATGAGCCTGATCCCGCGCTTCTTCGACCCGACCGCCGGCCGGGTGCTGGTCGACGGCCTCGACGCGCGACAGCTCCACCTCGACGATCTCCGCCGCAACATTGGCACGGTCTTCCAGGAGAGTTTCCTCTTCTCGAACACCGTCGCGGCCAACATTGCCTTCGGCCATCCCGACGCCACCCCGGCCCAGGTCGAGCAGGCGGCACGGATCGCCGCGGCCCACGATTTCATCATGGCCCTGCCGAAGGGCTACCAGACCGTGCTCGGCGAAGGCGGCAACGGCCTCTCGGGCGGCCAACGGCAGCGGCTCGCGATCGCCCGGGCGATCCTGCTCGAGCCGGCGATCCTGCTCCTCGACGACCCGACGGCGGCCATCGACAGTGGCACGGAGCAGGAGATTTTCGCCGCGCTCGACCGCGCCATCGCGGGCCGCACCACCTTCATCGTCGCCCACCGGCTCAGCACGCTGCGCCGGGCCGACTTCATCATTGTGCTCGAGCGCGGCCGGATCGTGCAGCAGGGCACGCATGCGCAGCTGATGCGCGAGTCCGGGCCGTACCAGCACGTCGCCAGCCTGCAGCTCGTCGATGGCCGCGCGCTCGCCGCGCCGGGGGAGGGGGCCGCATGAAGCCGGGGACACCGCCGCCCGCGCGCCTGACTCTGCTCAGCCGCGACGACGAAGATGACGAGCAGTTCCGCCCGCTCGAGTGGGGACTCATCCGCCGCCTGCTCGGATACACCCGCCCGGTGCGCGGCAAGTTTACAGCGCTCTGCTTGCTCACCGTCATCCGCTCCGCCCAGCTTCCGGCGCTGGCGTGGGTGATCTCGCTCGTCATCACGGGGCCGATTGCCGGCCACGACCTAGCCGGGCTCGCGCTGGGCGTAACCGGCTACGCGCTGCTCGCGCTCGTCACCGACGGCATGTTCCATTTTCGCCAGCGATTCGCGCTCGAGCTCGGGGAGGCGGTGGTCAACGGCCTGCGCTCCGAGCTTTACGCCCGCGTGCTCCGCCAGCCGATGGCCTTCTTTCACCGCGTGAAGCTCGGGCGCATCATTGGCCGGGTGACCAGCGACGTGGAGGCGGTGCGCGCCGGCATCCAGGATGTGCTCTTTGTCACCATTGTGCAGGGCGGGGCGATGCTCTTCGCCGCGGCGGTGATGGCGTGGCGTAACCCGGTCCTCTTCCTCGTCGTGCTCGCGATGGCGCCGGCGCTCTGGATCATCAACCGGCACTTTCGCGGCCGGCTCAGCCGCCACTCCCGCGCCGCGCAGGAGAGCTTCAGCCGCGTCACCGCCACGTTGGCGGAATCGGTCAATGGCATCCGTGTGACCCAAGGTTTCGTGCGGCAGGAAACCAACGCCGGTCTGTTCCGCGGGCTGCTCGCCGACCACTCGCGCTACAACGTCGCCCTGACGCGGACCTCGGCGATCCTTACACCGCTGCTTGAGCTGAACAGCCAGTTCTTCGTTGCGATCCTCCTGCTCTTCGGCGGCTGGCGGGTTTTCCACGGCCAGATGGCGACCGGCGACCTGATCACGTTTTTCCTGCTGGCGAACCAGTTCTTCGCCCCGATCGCGATCATCGGCAACCAGTACAATCAGGCCCTGATAGCGATGGCAGGCGCCGAGCGCGTCTTTCGCCTGATCGATGCGGTGCCCGACTGGGAGGACGACCCGGCGGCGACTCCGCTGGCCGACCCGCGCGCGGCGCTCGATCCCAGAATCCAATTTACTAATTTCCAATCCATCCCCGCCCCGACGCCCGGGATGCGCGTCGAGTTCCAGCAGGTCACGTTCGGCTACGACCCCGCCCGCCCGATCCTGCATGACATCACGTTCACGGCGGAGCCGGGCCAGACGGTGGCGTTGGTCGGCCACACCGGGAGCGGCAAGAGCACGATCGTAAACCTCGCGGGCAAGTTCCATTTGCCGACGCGCGGGGGGGTGCGGGTCGACGGGCGCGACCTGGCGACGGTCACGGGCAGCTCGCTCCACCGGCAAATGGGCCTGGTGCCGCAGCAGAACCATCTCTTCAGCGGCACGGTGCTCGACAACCTCCGTCTCGGACGGCCAGGGGCGACGGAGCGCGAGGTGCTGGCCGCAGCGGAGGCGCTCGGGTGCCGCGACCTGTTCGAGGCCCTGCCCCTCGGCCTGGCCACCGAGGTGGGTGAGCGCGGGGCGGCCCTTTCAGTCGGCCAGCGGCAGCTGATCTGTTTCACCCGTGCCCTCCTGGCGGACCCGCGGCTCGTGGTTCTCGACGAGGCTACGAGCGCGATCGACGCCGTGACCGAGGCCCGTCTCCAGGAGGCGCTCGTTCGCCTGCTACGGGGACGGACAAGCTTTATCGTGGCCCACCGGCTCAGCACGATCCGCCACGCCCACCTCGTGCTGGTGCTGGATCAGGGCCGCATCATCGAGCGCGGTACGCACCCGGAACTGGTCCGCGCCGGCGGTAGCTACGCGGCGCTGTATCGCCAGTTCGTGCAGGTCGACGCGGCGGAATAACGACGTGGTGGGGCGTTTTCCCCGGGGAAAACGGGTTTTCCGCACCGCAAAGATTTTTCAAAATTTTCCTCGGAAAGCCGCGCGTTCTCCCTCTAGTAGTTCGTTGCTTTCACGGAAAAGCTTCTCACAACCCATCATCACTATGGCTAAATCAGCTCGTAAACCCAATGCTGCGTTCATGAAACCGGTGACCCCTGACGACAAGCTTGCCGCTGTCGTTGGCGCTTCGCCCCTCCCGCGCACGGAGCTCACCAAGAAGCTCTGGGCCTACATCAAGAAGAACTGTCTCCAGGACAAGAAGGTCCGGACCCAGATCAATGCCGACGACAAGCTCAAGGCCGTCTTCAACGGCAAGAGCAAGGTCAGCATGTTCGAGATGACCAAGCTGGTTTCTGGTCACCTCGAGTAAGCGACCAAGTCTTTCCCGAGGCGCCGCGGAGCAATCCGCGGCGCTTTTTTTTGCCACGTGCCTTCCCGCCTTCCGGGTTGCCCGACCCGGAACGGTTCCATTGACTTAAGTCCGATGAGCCGGGGCCTATCGATCCTCATCCGGAGCCGGGTTTCCACCACTCTCACGGTCACAGGCATGATTCTGCTCGGGGCGCTGGTGGGAATCTGGCGCGCTGCGGCTGTACGCGAACGGATCCTTGCTGAACTGCTCGACAACGCCCGGCGCTGCGCGATCGCGTTCGACCCGACGGAGCTCCAACGGCTCACGGGCACGGCGGCCGATGCGGGCACCGTCACCTACCGTTCGGTCAAGGACCGGCTCACCCGCTTCCAGGCACCGGCTGGGCCGCTGCCGGGGCGGTGACGCCGGGGGCAGTGGCCCCGGCCCGGACAAGCCGGGCGAGGGGGCCGACGCTCTCCGGGGCGGTGAGCCCGACGAGCAAGAGGACGTTCAGCCCGAGGGAGGGCGCGAGGAGGGCGGAGACGAGGAGCGATTTCATGGCGGCGTCTCCTCAGCGGGCCGCCGGCGCGGCCGTGCCGGCGCGGGCGGGAGGCGGCACGAGGTTTTGGATCCAGGTCCCGCCGGCAGACTAGTAGGCGGCGAGACCGTTGGCGCCGATGTGGCTGGCGACCCGCGCGTTCGCCTGCTGCTGCAGCGCGGCGAGAGCTTGATTGCGCGCCTCCGGGGAAAGGGTGGGGTCCGTGCGCACGCCGTTGGCCTGGGCCTGGATTTCCCGCTGCACGGTCATGACCTGGGCGACCGTGGACATCGGCAGGTCGAGCCGGCTGACGATGCGGGCCACGGCGGACGCTCCACCCTCGGTGGCGATCCGGTAGTAGGCGGCGCGGTCGGGGGAAAGCGCGGCGGCCATGTCGTCGCGCAGCTGCTGCTCGGCGATGACACGCTCGCGGATCGCGTCGGGGTTCAGCGACACGCCGGCGGAGGACGGGAATTTCTCCTCGAAGGCCTGCTGCAGCCGGAAGAGTGCGCGGAACTCGTCCTCGGTCGGCTCGAAGGCCATGAGCTGGTTGCGCAGGCCCGCGGCGGCATTGCTGGCGCGCATGTCGTAGCGCTCGAGTTCTTCTGGGGTGAGCGCGGCGACGATGGCCGCGCGGCGCTCCTGCTCGATCGCGGCGAGCCGGGCGCTGTCCTCGGGCAGCCACACGTTGTAGCCGCCGACCGTCTTGTCGTAGATCTCGGTCATCTGCTTCAGGTAGGCGTCCTGCATGATCTCCTGGATCTGCAGGATCTTTTCCGGGGGAATGTCGCCGTAGGTGCGTTGGTACGTGGCGCGTGCCTCGTCGGAGAGGCCGCTCATGGCATAGTCCGGGCCGAGCAGATCCTTCATGGCATCCGTCATCTGCCGGTTCAGCTTGAGCAGCGCGGCCTGCTGCGCCGGGTCGGTACCGTAGGACGCCTCGGTGTCCCAGAAGGGCGGGACCGGCTGGTTCGCGCCGAGGATCTCGGCGCTGCGGGCCTGGTATTGGGCCACGAGCCGGGTCTGGGCGGTGGCGCGGAGCAGCTCCTCGGGGAACCCGGCGGCCCGCATCCGGGCCATGAGGTCCTTGGCCTCGGAGGTGTTGATGGGCTCCTTGAGGAGCGCGGTGACGCGCTCGGGCGTGGCTGGAGGGGTTCTCAGGTTTCTGCCCCCGCCGACCCGGACGGCCTTGGTCGGCATGCTATCCACGGGGGGACCGGGCCGGGCTCGGGCGGCCGGGGAACGCGTGAAATAGACGCCAAGAAGAACCGCATTGGCCGCCAGCGAGACGGCAAGGAGGAGCGGGACTTTCTTCATGGGCGGGGGTGCCGTCGGGCCGGACGCGATTCGGAGCAGCGGGAAATAGACTTTCCCATGGCCGAAAGGTCACGGCAAAAACCGGGAACGCGCGGCCGCCCGCTCAGGGATTGCCCCGGCACTTCCGGCCGGCGAGGGTGTCGGAGTCTGTCCCATGACCGTTCGCCTTTCCGCCCTTTGCCTCGTGCTCGTCTGCCTGCTGCCGGTGCCGGGCCGCGCCGCGGCGCCCGCAACGGCTGCTGCTGCGGGCGATCCCGGGGCGGTGCTGGACGACCTCGCGAAGCGGCAGCAGGCGCTGTTCGCGAAGGCGGAGAAGGAAGGCGAGAACCTCGACGAGGCGAACTTCCGGCAGGCGGCGCAGAAGCTGGTCGAGGACTACGACGACTTCATCAAGAAGTACCCCAAGTACGCGCCGGTCTATGCAGCTTACGGGACGATGCTGCTCCGGCTCGACATGAACCGCCAGGCGGCGGCGGTCCTGATCCGCGGCGACGCCAAGTTCACCGACATGGAGAAGGAGCCCGGGGTCGACGGCCCGGCCTTCCGGCGCAACTGGGCCCTGCTGAAGAAGGAGCTCGGCAACTACAGCGCCGAGGAGGGTCACCCGGTCGAGGCCGCGGGCTTTTTCCTCGCCGCGATCGACCTCGTGCCCACCGAGCCCCTCTACCACTACGAGCTGGGCCGACTGCTCGCCGAGGCGCGCGACGACTTCGTGAAGGAAGGCGACCGCACCCGCGCCGAGGTCGACCAGTCCATGCAGGACGCCTACCGCCGCGCGGCTGAGCTCGCGCCGGAGCGCTTCGAGTTTCAGTACGACTACGCCGCGTCGTTCTACGGCGTGGAGAACCCCGACTGGGATGCCGCCCTCAGGCTTTGGGCGGTCCTGGAGGAGAAGGCCGACTCGGACCTCGAGCGCGATACCATGCGGCTGCACGCCGCCAATGTGCTGATCCGCCAGAAGAAGTACGACCACGCCCGCCTGATGCTGGCGTCCGTCGAGCAGCCCGGGCTCGACGCGCAGAAGCAAAAGCTGGTTGCGCAGCTCCCGGCGGACCCCGCAAAGTGACGGTTCGATGCTCGGACTCACTCCCGACCAGATCCGCAACGGTCTCATCCTTTACCTGCTCCTGATGGGCTGCCTCTGCCTGCGCGCCTACGGGCAGGCATGGCTGGCGAACCGCTTGGGCGACCCCACGCCCGAGGCCACGGGGCGGCTGACCGCAAACCCACTGCCGCACCTCGACCTGATCGGCTCGGTGATCCTCCCGCTGATCTGCATCTTCTACCTCGCGCCAAATATCGGCTCGTTCTCTTTGTTCCTTGCCTGGACGAAGCCGGTGCCGATCAACCCGAACAACTTTTCCCGGCCCGCGCGGCATCACCTGTACACCCAGATGATGAACCCGTTGGTGAGCGTCGTCTGCGCCACCGTGGCCGCGATCGCCGGCGCGCTGATGTACCGCAGCGTGCCCTCGACGATGGAGCAGCTGTTCGTCCCGATCATCGCGATCAACGCCAGCCTGATGGTGCTCGACTTCCTGCCGCTCCCGCCGCTGCCCGGCGGCATGCTGCTGCGCGAGTTCGGCCTGATCTCCGAGGAGATGTTCTGGAGCGTGGCGCGCTGGGGTGGCCTGGTGCTGTTGATCCTCTTCCAGGTGCCGCAGTTCCGGTCCCTGTTTGCCAGCCTCGTCGGCCTCGTGGCCACGCCGTTCCTGCTCCTGATCGGGCTGCTCGTGCGATGAAGACACCCCGCCGCGCGGTCTGGCGCCGGCCGCCGGGCGGGTTGCCGGCAACCGTCGGCGCGTGGTTGGCCTACGCCGAACGTCTCTATGCCCGGCACGGGCTTGCGCTCGGCCAGGTGGCGGCCACCGCCCATGATGAGGCACTCTACCTCCTGCTCCGCACGCTGGGACTGCCGCTGGAGAGCGACGCCCGCGTGCTGCGGCGGCGGGTCGCGCCGGCGGAGCAGGCGCAGCTCGAGGCTGTCCTCCGCCGCCGCGTGATCGACCGCGTGCCGGCCGCGTACCTCACCCGCGAGGCCTGGCTCGGGCCGTGGTCCTTCTACGTCGACGAGCGCGTGATCATCCCGCGCAGCTACTTCCTCGAGGTCATCCCGGGTCAGCTGGCGCACTGGTTGCCTAACCACGGCGCCGGCGTGCGCCGCGTGGCCGACCTCTGCACCGGCTCGGGCTGCCTCGCCGTGCTGCTGGCGAAGCAGTTCCCGCAGGCAAGGGTCGACGCCACCGATCTCTCGCCTGCCGCGCTCGAGGTTGCGGCGATCAATGTGCGGCGCCACCGGCTCGGCCGGCGTCTGCACCTGTACCAAGGCGACCTGCTGGCGGCGCTGCCTGCGGGGGCGATGTACGACGTGCTCCTCAGCAACCCGCCCTACGAGCCGAGCGCCCTCGTGGACGGCCAGGCCCCGGAGTTTGCGGCCGAGCCGCGCCTCGCGCACGACGGTGGGCGCGACGGTCTAGACCTGATCCGCCGGCTGGTCCGCGGCGCCGCGGCGCGACTCAAGCCGCATGGTATCTTGGTCCTCGAGATCGGCGGGCTCCGTCCCGCGATCGACCGCGAGTTCGCCGCGCTCCAGCCGCATTGGCTGCCGACGGAGGATGGCACCGATTCCGTCTGCTTGTTCCATGCCGCGCGGCTGGGTGGCCGGCATTGAGCCGGCGCGCACTCCGCCACCCGGCCGGTCGCCGGATCTACTTCCCGGGGTGGAACTGACCGGCGGCACGCAGGCGAACGTCTCCCGGCACTTGCAGACTCTGGCGCATGCGCACCTGCTCTCCCGTCGGAAGGAGGGCCTGCAAGTGTTCTACGCCATCGCGGACCCGACGCTCGTGAAACTCTGCGAGCTGGTCTGCGGCAGCATCGACAAGCAGCTGCAGGCGCAGGCGGGGGCACTGCGCGGCTGAGATGGCCGCGCGAGTCAGCGCTTCAAATCGTAGAGCGCATAACCCGCGAGCAGGTTGGGCGCGAAGGGGCAGGGCGAGTGCCAGTCGCCGAGCAGGTGAGCGCGGCGGGCAATGGTGATACCCTGGGTGGCACTGAAGTCCTCGAAATCGAGGATCGAGAGGGGATTGCTCGGCCGGCTCTCATGCCACGCGGTGGTGTAGACGGCGTTGCGGACCTTGCGGCCGTGGAGGAGCGCCGCGACGCGGTTCTTCCAGAAGGCGTGGTTGACGAAGCCGACGGTGACGGACTTGCCGACGCGGAGCGCCTCGCGCACGACGGCGGCCGGGTCGCCCTGCAGTTCTTGCAGGGTGCGGGAGCAGATCACGCGGTCGAAGTGGCGGTCGGGGAAGGCGCGCATGCACGCGAGCAGGTCGCCCTGATAGGCGTTCACGCCGCGGCGGACGCACTCCGCGACTTTCGCGAAGTCGAAGTCCACGCCGAGAGCCGAGACCTGCTTGGTCTGGACCAGGTAGTCGAGGAGCAGGCCGCGACCGCAGCCGAGGTCGAGCACGCGCGAGCCCGGCTCCACCCATTCGCCGATGGTGCGCATGTCGACCGTGCGTTTCTCGAGGGTGCGGGCCATGGTCAAATCGCGAAATCCGAGACGTGCTTTTCGGGGCGCTCGAGGAACCCGCGCACGAGTTCGTAGAGTTCGGGCGACTCGAGCAGGAAGGAGTCGTGACCGAGGTCGGTGTCGAGCTCGGCGTAGCTGGCGCGCTTGCCGGCGCGGAGGAGGGCGAGGGCGACGGCCTGGTTCTGCTCGGGCGGGAAGAGCCAGTCGCTGGTGAAGCCGAGGACGAGCGTCTCGGCCTGCACCGGGGCGAAGGCCTGCTCGAGCGAGCCGGAGGCGGCGGCGAGGTCAAAGTGGTCGAGGGCGCGGGTGATGTAGAGGTAGGAGTTCGCGTCGAAGCGGTTGATGAAGCTCTGGCCCTGGTGCTTGAGGTAGCTCTCGACCTCGAACTGCACGTCGAAGTTGTAGGTGGCGCGATCGGCCGTGTCCTTTTTCCGTCGGCCGAACTTCCGGTCCATGGAGGCGTCGCTCAGGTACGTGATGTGCGCCATCATCCGGGCAATGGCGAGGCCGGTGCGGGGCCCGCCCTCGCGGGGGTAGTCGCCGGCGTTCCACGCCGGGTCCTGCATGATGGCCTGGCGGCCGACCTCATTGAACGCGATCGCCTGGGCGCTCTCGCGGGCGGTGGTGGCCATGGCAAGCAGGCGCTTGGTGAAGAGCGGGTACTCGATGCCCCATTGGAGCACCTGCATGCCACCCATCGAACCGCCGATCACGGCCGCGAGGGAGGCGACGCCGAGGTGGTCGAGGAGGAGCTTCTGCGAGCGTACCATGTCGCGGATGGTAACGAACGGGAACGCCAGCCCGTAGGGCCGCCCGGTCTCGGGGTTGGGCGACGAGGGCCCGGTCGACCCGACGCAGCCGCCGAGCACGTTGGCGCAGACCACGAAGAACCGGTGGGTGTCGACCGCCTTGCCCGGCCCGATGAGGTTGTTCCACCAGCCGGGCTTGCGGTCCCCGGCGTGCATGCCCGCGCAGTGATGGTCGCCGCTGAGCGCGTGGGCGATGAGCACGACGTTGTCGCGGGTGGCGTTGAGTTCACCGTAGGTCTCGTAGCGCAGCGTGAAGCCGGGAAGCGTTTGTCCACTGTCGAAGGTGAACGGCTGCCGGCAGTGAAAATCCCGCGGCTCGACGAGACCGACCTCTCCCGCCGCGGGTGCGGCGGTCTGGGTGGCGGCGGGATCGGCGCTCATAAGGGATCAGGTGATAATCAAAGAGGGTGACGGTCGAACACAGATTTCTGTGTCATCGCCGGTCCGTCGGGAACCTTCGGCCGCCCCGCGCCGCCTCATTCCGTCTCCTCGTTCGAGAACACGTGCTGCACGTCGTCGATCTCATCCAGGGCGTCGTGCAGGCCGGCGAGAACCTGTGCGACCTTGGGGTCCTTGACGGGCACGAGGTTGACGGGGATGTAGGCGATCTCGGCGCTCTCGGTGCGAATGCCCTTCTGCTCGAGGGCATGGGAGACCTTGTCGAAAACGTGCAGGTCGCAGCGGACCTCGAAGCCGTGCTCGCTTGCGATGACGTCGTCGGCCCCGGCCGCGAGGGCGATCTCCATCAGCGCGTCCTCCCCGATCCGATCGCGGGCAACCAGGAACTGGCCGGCGTGGAGGAACTGGAACGCGACCGCGCCGGTGCTGGCGAGGTTGCCGCCGTGGTGGCTGAAGGCCGAGCGCACGTCCTGGGCGGCACGTTGCTTGTTGTCGGTCGTGACCTTGACGATGAAGGCGACGCCGCCCGGGCCGTAGCCCTCGTAGCTGATCTCCTCAAAGATGACGCCGGGCAGCTCGCCGGTGCCCTTCTTGACGGCGCGGTCGACATTGTCAGCCGGCATGTTGGCGTCGCGCGCCTTGAGCAGCAGGGTGCGGAGGCGGGCGTTGCCGGCGGGGTCGCCGCCGCCGGACTTGGCGGCCATGGTGATCTCG
>OMJT01000120.1 GCA_900299415.1 Opitutales bacterium | reverse complement strand
TCGGCGGCGAACTGGACGGAGACAACATTCAGGAACGCGCCGGCTGACAGCGCGGCGAGGATGGTGATGGTCCGCCGGGGCGGGCGGGGGGTGACTGGGGTGGTCATGCCATGCTTATGAGTGGCGCCGGGCCGGCTGCCAAATCCCAATTGCCCGCCGGTCTGGCCCGCGCGCCCGGACCGCGGATCCCAGCGGTCGATTCTTCAGGAGGCGGGCTTGGTTTACTGTAAATTGCATGAAGATTGCGGCCGGCCGTTCCGGTGGCTTGGCTCTGGCACCAACCCCTGACCGCGGACGAACCCCTGCCTGCCTTCGACCGGGTCAAATCCCCTCCGTCATGAATGTTTTCCCGGTCCTGCGCACCGTCGTGGTCGTCGGCTTTGGCCTGATGGCGACGGTGGCCACGGCACAGATCGCCGGCCCGGATCCGAAGGAGATTCCGGTGCCGCGAATCCCGGGGCCGTTGGGGCTTCTTCCGGGGGTGGCGCAGTTGCCCGTGCGGCCCGCGCTGCCGGATGTACTGACGATGAATGATGGCACGCGAGTGCGAACCCCCGCGCAATGGGCCCAGCGTCGGGAGGAAATGAAGCGGATCCTCGAGTATTATGCCGTCGGCCAGATGCCGCCGCCGCCGGGGAACGTGCGGGGTGCCGTGACGCGCACCGAGACCGTCGCCGGCGGGAGCGTGGTTTACCGGCTGGTGCACCTCACGTTCGGGCCGGGAGAAAAGCTCGCGCTCGATATCGGCATCTTCACGCCGGCCACGGGAGGCCCTTTCCCCGCGGTCATCACCCAGGCCGGCACGCCGCCCGGCGGCGCGGTGCTGCCGCGGCTGCCGCAGGGGCCGAACCAGGGCCGGGGTGAAGATGTGCTGCTGCTCGTCGGCCCGGTGCCGGCCGCACCCGCGGCGGGGGAGGGGCCTGCCATCCCGGGCCAGGTGGCCGGCGGGCGAGGGAGTGTGACGGCCGAGAGTATCGCCACCAGCGCGACCAACCGCACCCTGTTCCAGCGTGGGTACGCGATGGTGATGTACAACGACAACGACTGCGCGGAGGACACCACCCTGCGGAACCTCGACGGCAGCTGGGCATTCCGGAACACGCGCTTCCCGGCCGCCTATCCCGGTTATGACTGGGGTGTGCTTGCCGCGTGGGCCTGGGGTGCCTCCCGTATCGCCGACTACCTGCAGACCGACCCGCAGATCGACGCAGCGAAGCTGGTCATCACCGGCGCCTCCCGTTCGGGCAAGGCGGCGATGATCGCGGCCGCCTTCGACGAGCGCCTGATGGGTGCGCCGGTCGTCACGGGCGGCGGCGGTCTCGGCGCATACCGCTTCGCGGGGCCGCGGCGGAGCGAGACCCTCGACATCATGGAGAAGAAGTACCCGAACTGGTTCTCGCCGAACCTGCATGAGTTCTGGGGCAGCCGCGAGAAGCTGCCGTTCGACCAGCACTGGTTCCTCGCGCTGGCCGCGCCCCGGCCCTTCCTCGCGCTCGAGGGCGACACCGACACCATCTCTCTCCCCGAGGCCGTGCGGCAGTCGTTCCTCGGGGCGAAGCCCGCGTATGCCCTGTTTGGCGCGGAGGAACGGCTCGGCGTGAACTACGCGCACCATGGCCACGCCTTCAACGACGACGACTGGTCTGCCCTGCTCGACTTCGCCGACAAACACCTCCGCGGGCGGAAGGTCGAGCGTACCTTCGACCGCTTTCCTACCGAGGCGGAACTCGATGCCGCGGCGGCGGCCGTCGCCGTGCCCAAGCAATGAAACTCCCGGTCATGCGCCTTCCTCTCCTGCTGCTCGCCATCGCTTGGGTCATGCCGCTCCCTGCCGCGGAGGCTCCGTTTGCGCTCGTCCCGCTCACACCGGCCCAGATCAACGCGGCCTCGCCGTTCTTCCTCGTCGACGGCCGCACCGCGCCTCTCCTTGCCGCGCCACCCGCGCGGCTCGAGGACCTGCAGGTGCTCCGGCTCTGGCCGGGCGAGGCGCCGTTGCAGGCGGGCGACGATCCCAAGGTCGATGTGCCGACCCTCACCGTGTTCTTGCCGCCGGCGGGCAAGGCGAGCGGTGCGGCCATGGTCATCATGCCGGGCGGCGGCTATGACCACCTTTCACCGCGCGAGGGGCTGCCCACCGCCCAGTGGCTCGCGTCCAACGGCATCACCGCGTTCATCCTCAAGTCGCGCGTCGGGCCGAAATACCACCACCCGGCGGAGATGAACGATGCCCAGCGTGCCATCCGCTACGTCCGCGCCAACGCCGCCGCCTGGGGCCTCGATTCGGGGCGCCTCGGCATCATCGGCTTCTCGGCCGGCGGACACCTCGCGTCCACCGCGGCCACGCACTACGACGCGGGCAACCCGGCGTCGGCCGATCCCATCGAGCGAACCTCAAGCCGCCCCGACTTGCAGGTCCTGCTCTATCCCGTGGTCTCGCTGGTCGAGGAGGCCATCGTCCACCAGTCCTCGCGCACGATGCTCACGGGGGCCCAGCCGGCCGCGGCCGACCTCGAGTTCCTCAGCGCCGAGAAGCATGTGCCCAAGGACGCCCCGCCGGCCTTCGTCGTGCATTCGACCGCGGACCGCACCGTGCCGGTCGCGAACTCCGACCGCTACGTGGCCGCGCTGACGGCGAACAACATCGCCTACTTCTACCTCCGCGCGCCGATCGGCGGCCACGGCTTCGGCATCACCGACGACTGGGCGCCGGCCGCGCTGGCGTGGCTGCGCAGCCGGAAATTCTGACCAGCGTGACCATGAGATTCCTGCTCCTGCTCCCGTTCCTCGCCGCCGTCCTCGGGGCCGCGCCGGCCACCTACAACGTCCGCGACTTCGGGGCGACGGGCAACGGCACCACCAAGGACACCGCCTCCTTCCAGAAGGCGCTCGACACCTGTGCCGTGAACGGCGGCGGCGAGGTGCGCGTGCCGGCGGGGAAGTACCTGATCGGCAGCGTGCAACTCGGGTACCGCACGCTCCTCCGCCTGGAGCAGGACAGTGTCATCACCGGCAGCCCCGACCTCGACGACTACCCGCTGCTCGATATCCGTTGGGAGGGTCGCTGGCAGCCGGGCCACCGCTCGCTCATCCACGCGGCGAACGTCGACCACGTCGGCATCGTCGGCCCCGGTGCAATCGAGGGCAATGCCGCCACCGCCGCGAGCAATCGGCCGCCGCGCGGCACGCTCGTCGTCGAGTTCATCAACTGCACCGATGTGCGCTGGGAGGACTTCACGGTGCGCCAGCCGGGCAATAACTGGGCCACGCACCCGACGTACTGCACCGACGTGGTGATCCGGAACCTGAACATCACCGGGGCGCGCGACGGTATCGACGTCGACTCGTGCCGCAACGTCCGCATCGAGGGCTGCGCGCTCAACACGGGCGACGATTCGATCAGCCTCAAGTCTGGCCGCGGCATGGACGGCGCCCGGATCGGGCGTCCGACGGAGGCCGTCCTCATCACCAACTGCACGCTGACCTGCCGCGTCTTCGCCTGCATCGGCATCGGCAGCGAGACCTCCGGTGGCGTGCGCAACATCCGCATCGAGCACTGCACGTTCACCGCGCGCACCCAGGCCATCTACATCAAGACCCGCATCGGCCGCGCCGGCGTCAACGAGAACATCACCGGCGACGACCTCGAGGTCCTCGGCGGCGGCTTCCTTACGGTCAACCTTCTGACCGGCGGCAACACGAACACCGCGGACGATCCCGTCGAGGGCCTCGTCGGCTATCCCTCCGCGCGCAATCTCGCTTTCACCAATGTCCGGCTCCGCAACGCCACCGCCATCGTCGACGCGGTGCAGGTGGCCCCCGAGAAGCCGATCGAAGGACTCACCCTGGCCAACATCACCGGCACGGCCCAGAAGGGGATTTCCCTCCGGCACGTGCAGGGCGCGGCGCTGCGCGGAATCAACGTGACCGGCCTGGCCGGCCCGCTGCTTGCCACCGACGACGTCACCGGCACCGGCCTCGACGGCGCCGTGAAATACGAGCCCCCG
>OMJT01000119.1 GCA_900299415.1 Opitutales bacterium | reverse complement strand
CGCGCCGTGTGCATCCAGGCGAAGACGCGGAGCAGGGTCCCGTCGGCGTCCCGCGCGAGGTCGGCGGCGCGGAGCTGGCGTTGGGCGAGGAGCTCAGGAAGCGGCGGGAAACCCATGGGTTACCTTCGACGCTGGGGAGGCGCCTTGAGGTGGCAAGAGTGAGATTCTTCCGACCAAGCCCCCGGAAACGCCGAACGCCGAACGCCCAACTCCCAACGCTCAAGTGCGCAGGAAAGTACCGGCTGAGGAACCGGCGGACAACCAGCGGCAGGCGAGGCCGAACCGGCCTCCTACCTCAGCGTTCAGCGTTGAACGGTGAGCGTTCGACGTTCCGGCACGGCAGTGCCGGTCAGATCTTCGCCAGCAGCTTTTCTTTCAGCGCGGCCTTGGGCATCATGCCGACGATCTGCTCCACGACCTGGCCGCCCTTGAAGAGCAGCATGGTGGGGATGGCGCGCACGCCGAACTCGGCGCCGATGGCCTCATTCTCGTCCACGTTGACCTTGGCGATGGTCAGCTTGCCGTCGAGCTCGCCGGCGATCTCGTCGAGCACCGGGGCGATAGCCTTGCAGGGCCCGCACCAGGGGGCCCAGAAGTCCACGAGGACGGGCGTGGCGGACGAGGAGACGGTCGCCTTGAAGGTGTCGGTGGTGAGGTTCGTGATTTTGGCGGACATGGTAAAGGTGGGCAAAGAGGGATAGAGATTTGGTGGGAACGCAAGCGCGGGGCGAATCAGCGGGGCGTGGACTTGCCGATGATCTCGGCAAGTTCCTGGGGCTCAATTTCGTTGAGGTCCTTGCGGCGCTGCTTCAGCTCCTCGAAGGTCTTGATCACGGTCTCGGTCATGCGCTCGTGCGTCTCGGCTGAACCGCCGGCGATGGTGAAACGTTCGCCGCGGGTGACGCGCTTGTGGCCGTCTTCGTTGTCAAGGCCAACGCCCAAGAGGCCGGAACGCGGGACCGGCTTCTGTCGACGAGTGGGTTTCTTCGGACTGCTCACGCCACCACCGTGCTTCCCGCGGCCGGGGTTTCAAGGGGGATTTCCTCCCGGGCCTCGCAGACGATGTCGTCGAAGGCCGCGTTCTGCCGGAGGCGGAGCCGGCCGAGGCGGGTGAGCTCGAGCACGGCGAAGAAAGTGGCGACGAGCCGGCGGAGAGTAGTGCCCTGGGGGAAGAGGTGGGAGAAGACGAAGCTCTTCTCGGTCTGGGTGCGGGCGAGGATCCACTCCATTTGGTCGGCGACGGTGACCTGTTCGTCGTGGATCTCGCCGACGACGAGTTTCTCGGCGAGGCGGCGGAGGACGAGGTTGAAGGTGGTCCAGAGGTCGATGCGGCTGACGCCCTTCAGCGGGCGCTCGCGGGCGTCGCCGAGGGACGAGACGTGCCGCTCCATCAGGTCCTGGCGCTCGGTGATAATCTCGCCAAGGCGGGCGGAGGCCTCCTTGAACTTGCGGTACTGGAGCAGCTGGTGGACGAGCTCCCAGCGCGGGTCCATCTCCTCCTCGGGCGTGTCGGGGTCGACCGCGGCCATGCCCTTGGGCAGGAGCATGCGGCTTTTGATCTCCATCAGGGTGGCGGCCATGACGAAGAACTCGCCGGCGATCTCGAGGTCGAGCTCCTGCATGGCGTGCAGGGCGTCAATGTACTGGCGGGTGACCGACTCGATCGGGATGTCGTAGATATCGAGCTCGTTCTTGCGGATCAGGAAGAGGAGCAGGTCGAGCGGGCCCTCGAACACGGGGAGCTTGATGCGGTATTCTGAGTCGGGAAGGGCGGTGGCCACGTTGGGCAAAATTGCGGAGTAACGGGGAGCAGGTGCCAAGAAAGAATCTCGGCCGAAGACCGGTGCTCTCCAGCCTAGCCAAAGCGCAAGTTCATCACGTCTTCCGCATCAGAGCGGCGATGAAGAACCCATCCGTGTCGTGCCGGGACGGCAGGAGCGTTATTGCCGAAAGCGATGCCGAATTGTCACGTATTACGCGGGAATCGAGCAAAGCCCCGGCGAGAGGGGCGGGAGTGAAGTCGGGGTGGGCGGCGAGGAAGGCGGCGATGACGTAGTCGTTCTCGACGCGGCTGAGGGAGCAGGTGGCGTAGAGGAGTCGTCCGCCGGGCTTCACGAGGGCGCTGAAGCGATGGAGGAGGTCGCGCTGGCGGGCGGCGTCGGCGGCGATGGATTCCGGGGTGGTCGTCCACTTCAGGTGCGGGGCGCGGCGCCAGGTGCCGGAGCCGCTGCAGGGAGCGTCCACCAACACGGTGTCGTAGGGGCCCTGAGGCTGCGGAGTGATCCGGACCTCCGCGGTGTTGGATTTGAGACTTGAAATTTGAGATTTGAAATCTCGGACGACGGAAATGCCCGCGCGGCGGGCGCGGTCGGCGAGTTCCTGCAGGGCGGCGGGGCGGATGTCGTGGGCGTCGATGCGGCCGGCCGGGCCGAGGAGGGCGCCGAGCTGAAGGGTTTTGCCACCGGCTCCGGCGCAGGCGTCGAGCCAGTGGCCACCGGGGGCGACGCCCGCGGTGGGAAGGAGGAGTTGGGAACCGAGGTCCTGGATTTCGATCGCGCCGGAGAGATAGGCGTCGGTCTTGGTCACATCGATCTCGGTCTCGAGGCGGAGTGCCGTGGGCAGGAGCGGGTTCGGCGTGAGCTTCCAGCCGCGCTCCGCAAACTCGGTGAGGACTGGGGCGGGATCGCCGGACTGGACCCGGAGCCAGAGCGGAGCGCGGGTCTGGAGGACGTTTAGCTCGGCGGGGGAAAACGCCGCGGGGCAGTGGGTCCGGAACCAGTCGGGAAGCAGCGAGGGCAGGGGGCCGTCCGCACCGAAGCGCCGGCGGAGCTCGGCTTCCTGCCCGGCCACGTCCGGCGGGCAGGGCGGCCAGCCGTCGAGGTGCGCAGCCCGAAAGGGTGCGGTGGCGGAGGTGTCGGCCGCGAGCCAGGCGAGGACGGCGACGGTCAGATCGGGCGCGGCGTCGAGGCGGGGCTCGATCCACGGGAGGTAGCGGACCGCGGTGTAGATCAGCTCGCGGTAGAGACGGCGGTCGCGGGAGCCGAAGGATTTCTCCGCCGCGAGGAGGGAGCGGATCCGCGTCGGCAGGTCGCGGTCTCGGCGCCAGTGCGGCCGCAGCGCCGCGAGCAGGCGAAGGAGGGTACGGGCCTGGTTGGCAAGGCGGGGCGGGATCTGAGTCATCCGCGTTGAAAGCCCGGCTCAGAACCCGATCGAGCGGATGCGGAGGTTGAAGCCAAAATTGCTCTCGCGGCGGGGGCCGTTGT
>OMJT01000118.1 GCA_900299415.1 Opitutales bacterium | reverse complement strand
CCCCGGCCCCCGCCGCCCGCGAGGAGCGGCCGACGTTCCGCCCGGAGGGCCGCGAGCCCCGCCGCGACGGACGGTCCGACCAGCGCGACGGCCGCCCGCAACGCGAGGGTCGCCCCGAGCAGCGTGAACCGCGCCGCGAGCCCCGGCTCGAACAGCGCGGCCCGCTGCCGTCCGCCCCGCAGCCGGAGGCCAAGTCCTCCGGGGGTTTCTTCGGCTGGCTCAAGAGCCTCTTCGGCGGCTCCACCGGGTCCGCTCCCGCCTCTTCGGGCGGCCACGACGGTCAGTCCCGCGACGGTGAGCATCGTCACGGCCGGCGCCGCCACCGCGGCGGACGCGGTCGGAGCGGCCCGGGCGGTGAAAACCGCGGTCCGCGCGATGGCCAGCCCCGCCCCGAGGGCGGGCAGGGCCATTCCCACCACGGCGAGGGCCGGGGTGAGGGCGGCCAGGGTGGCGACGGCTTCCGTCGCCGCCGTCGGCGCGGCGGACGCGGCCGGGGTCGCGGCGACCGCGGCGATCCCCGTCCCGAGGGCACGCAGGGCGGCGGCGCGATCTGAGCGCAGCCAGTCCCATCACTCACGAGGCGCCCGGTTTTCCCGGGCGCCTTTTTTTCGCCTGACGTCTGACGTCAGGACGAACCGGCCATAGGCTTGGCGAAGGCCGGGCTGCACCATTCCGGCTTTCCACCTTCACCATTCACCCTTCAACTTTTCCGCCATGGCCGATCTCATCGTCAACGGCGGCAAGCCCCTCGCCGGGACCATCACGCCCTCGGGCAACAAGAACTCGGTGCTGCCGGTGTTCTGCGCCACGCTCCTGACCGACGAGCCGGTCACGCTGCGGAACGTCCCCGATATCACCGACCTCGACAAGCTGGTCGCGTTCTTCCGCTCGCAGGGCTCGACAATCGACTGGGACCGCGCCGGCGGGCTGATGCGGGTCGACCATTCCACGTTCCGCGACCGCCTCGCCAACCACGAGCTGCCGCAGGACATGCGCTCGACCGTACTGCTCTACCCTGCGCTGCTGCGCCGCCTGAAGAAGGTCCGCTTGGGCGCCAACGCCAAGGGCTGCTCCCTCGGCGTGCGCGAGATCGACCCGCACCTCGAGGTGCTGCAGGCCCTCGGCGCCACCGTCCGCGAGGGCGACCCGCTCGAGATCGCGCTGCCCAAGGGCTTCCGCGGCGCGCGCCACTGGCTCGACTACATGTCGGTCACCGTGACCGAGAACTTCGCGATGGCCGCGGCCGTTGCCACCGGCACCTCGATGCTCGTCAATGCTGCCAGCGAGCCGCACGTGCAGGATCTCTGCGGCGCGCTTGTCGCCATGGGAGCGAAGATCACCGGACTCGGCACCAGCCGGCTTGAGATCACCGGCGTGAAGAAGCTCCACGGCGCCGACATCACCATCAGCACTGACTACCACGAGGTCGTGACCTTTCTTGCGCTCGGCGCCATCACCGGCGGTGAGGTGCGCGTGAAGCACTCCCTGCCGGAACACTTCGACCTCATCACGCGCTCGTTCGCCAAGCTCGGCGTCACCGTCACCCACCAGGGTACCACCGCCCTTGTGAAGGCGAAGCAACGGCTCGCCGTGGCCACGCCGCACACCGCCAACCTCCTCCCGAAGATCGAGGCCGCGCCGTGGCCTTACTTCTCGGTCGACCTGCTCCCGCTGATGATCGCGCTGAGCACCCGGGCCGATGGCACGATCCATTTCTGGAACAAGGTCTACGAGAACGGCTTTTCCTGGATGCCCGAGCTCGCAAAGTTCGGGGCGCACGTCGTCGTGAGCGACCCGCACCGCATCGTCGTCTTCGGCAACCGTCCGCTCCGCCCCGCGGTGGTGGACTCGCCGTACGTCATCCGCGCCGCCGTCGCCCTCGTGATGGTCGCCGCCTCCATTCCCGGCCGCAGCGTCGTCCGCCACGCCGAGATCATCCGCCGCGCCCACCCGCGGTTCGTGGAAAACCTCCGCAGCCTGGGCGCCGACCTGGAGTGGAAATGATCCCGGGCCTGATGAATCTGGAACTCTGGAACTCAGGTTCAGAACGTTTTGCGTCCATTGGTTTGTTCCTGATTTCCTGAGTTCCAGATTCACCCATGCCTGCTCCTGATCCCAAGGGTCTCGGTTTTATCAGCTCGGCCCTTTCCACGCCGGTCTCCCCCGCCGAGGCCGCGCTGCGGCCGCTGTCGTTCGCCGACTTCACCGGCCAGCCGCGCACGGTCGAGCGGCTTCAGGTCATGGTCGGCGCCGCCCGGAAGCGCGGTGAGGCGCTCAACCACATCCTGCTCTCCGGCCCGCCCGGGCTGGGCAAGACGACCCTCGCGTTCATCCTCGGCCACGAGCTCGGCCGCAACGTGCGCGTCACTTCCGGCCCCGTGATCGAGAAGGCCGGCGACCTTGCCGGGCTGCTCACCAACCTGGAGGAGGGCGACCTGCTCTTCATCGACGAGATCCACCGCATTCCGAAGACCGTGGAGGAGTACCTCTACTCGGCGATGGAGGACTTCCGCCTCGACATCATGATCGACCAAGGGCCGAACGCCCGCAGCGTGCGGCTCTCGATCCCGCGCTTCACCCTCGTCGGCGCCACCACCCGCAGCGGCCTGCTCACCGCCCCGCTCCGCTCGCGCTTCACGCTCCAGACCCGGCTCGACTACTACGACCACGCCACGCTCGAGGGCATCGTCCGCCGCAGCTGCGGGCTACTCAAGGTCGAGCTCGACGCCGGCGGCGCACGCGAGATTGCCACCCGCGCCCGCGGCACACCGCGCGTGGCCAACAACCTGATCAACTTCGTCCGCGACTACGCCCAGGAGCGGGCCAAGGGCCGCATCACCGAGGCCGTCGCCGCCGCCGCGCTCGAGCTGCTCGAGATCGATGCCGCCGGCCTCGACGAGATGGACAAGCGCATGCTCCGGGTGATGGCCGAGAACTATGGCGGCAAGCCCGTCGGCCTCACAACCATCGCCGTCGCCGTCGGCGAGGAGGCCGAGACCCTCGAGGAGGTCCACGAGCCCTTCCTCATCCAGGAAGGCTACCTCCAGCGCACCCCACAGGGCCGCATGCTCACGCCCAAGGGCTACGCGGCGATCGGCCTCGCCGCCCCGGGCGGCGCGCAGGGTTCGCTGCTGTAGGCGGGTCCCCCTTGCAAGGGTTGCGCGGCTTGCCCGCCAGCTTCAGGCCGCCCGCTCCGCGTCCTGTGCGAACCAGTCCACGTTGCGGGTGAAGTACATCACCGCCCCGAGCGCCGCAAACAGCGCGGCCGTGCCCGCGAGCAGGGCGTAGTCCTCGAGCCGGAGCACGACGTAGAGAATGCTGTGCTCACCCGCGAGCAGCCCGGCTACCAGGCCGGCGCGCGCGGTGCTTTTCAGGATCGAGACGCAGTAGAACACGATGAGCAGCGACGAGGCCGTCGCGGCCCCCGCGTAGGCCGCCCCGGGCGGCAGGACCTCGCCGAGCGCAAGCAGCGCGAGGTAAAACAGGGCGAGCGCGGCCCCGACGAGGCCGTAGTGCACCACGTGCAGCCGGAGCGTGGTGAGCGTCTCGAAGAGAAAGAACGCAGTGAAGACCAGGGCGAGGATGAGGACACTGTGCTTCAGCGCCCGCTCCACCATGCGATAGCCCTCGGCGGCCGAGACGCCGTCCACCGCGGCCTGCCGCTCGAGGGCGGGTACTCCCCGGTTGGCCATTCGCTCCTGGCGCAGGTTGTTCACGAGCAGCAGCGGGAACTGCAGAAGGACGACCAAGACACCGATGAAGAGCAGGTTGAGGGCGACCTTGCGGCGCCGCAGGTATTGCGTGGGGAGAGCGGGTGGTTCGGCATTCATGGCGGGTTATTTTGCCCACTCTCGCCCAACCGCATGAAACCTTGATGAAGCCGCGATGAAATCGCCGGCGCCGATTACGCCGCCGGCACCCAGAACTCCGCGCGGGCCCCGCCGCCCGGGCGGTTGGCCAGCGCTGCCTCGCCACCGTGCAGATGGGCAATCTCCCGCACGAGGCTCAGTCCAAGGCCCGTGCTTTTCCGGCCGCCGTCGGGACGCGGCAGCGAGTAAAACCGCGCGAACACCCGCGGCAGCGCGTACTCGGGGACGCCGGTCCCGGCGTCCTCCACCGCGAACTCCACGCGGCCTAGCCCGCCCCCGACCCGCAGCACGACGCGGCCGCCGGCAGGCGAGAAATCGAGCGCATTCTGAAGCAGGTTCACCAGCGCCTCGCGCAGCAGGACCTTCTCGCCGTGCAGGCGCAGCCCCGGGGCGGCCTCGACTGCCAGCTCGAGCCGGCGCGCCGCGTAGGCGTTCCGCACCGCGGCCGCGGCCTCACTGGCCAGCTCGGCCGCGCCGACGGGCTCCGCGGCGTGCAGCGCCTTGCGGGCCTCGAGCGACGAGAGCTCGAGGAGGCGCTCGACGATCTGCTGGATGCGCGCGGTCTCGTTGCGGATGTTGGCGAGGAAACGCCGGCGCTGCTCTTCCGGCATGGATTCGTCGAGCAGCTCCGCCGCACCGCGGATCGCCGCGAGCGGCGCCTTCACCTCGTGGGTCAGCGCCTGGGTGTAGCGCTCCATCCGCTGCCGCCCCTCCAGCGCCTCGCGCATCTCCTCGAAGGCCCGGCCGAGCTCGGCAATCTCCCGGGCCCGTGAGGCGGGGTGTGCGGCCGGGCGGCCGTCGCGCACGTCGTGCGCGTAGGCGGTCAGGCGTTCGAGGGAATGGGTTAGGCGGGCCGAGATCCACCAGCCGGCCACCAGCATGAGCAGCGCGATGCCGCCCGCCATGCCCACGAGCCGCCAGCGGGCGTCACGGACGCCCTTCGCCACGGTCGCCAACGGACGGCCCACGCCGACCCAGCCAACCGCGGCGTTGCCCAATCGCACCGGGGCGGCGACGCGCAGCTCGTTGTCCACCTCGGCGATGTTGGGCGTGGTGTAGTTCTGCGACGCCACCGGGCCGCCGCCAGTCAGGTTCCAGGCGTAGACCTGGCCGAGATCGCGCCCCGCAGCGTCGAACAGCACCCGCCCCGCGGGGTCGCAGGCGAAGACCCGCAGGCCCTCGGTGCCGGCCGGAAGGTTCGACAGCTTTTGCGCCCACGCCTCGCCCGGCGCCGCCGGCGCGGCGTAGGCGGCGAGGTAAACCGCCGTGTCGCCCAGCGTGCGCCGCATCGATTCCACGTAGCGCAGGCGGACGTCGCGCAGCACCAGCGCCATCAGCACCACCAGGCCCACCGCCGAGGCGAGCACGTAAACGCCGAAGATGGCGGTGCGGATCCTCACGGGGTCTCGCGCAGCGAGTAGCCCAGCCCCCGATGCGTCACGATCGGGTCGGCCTCCGGCGCGGCGTCGCGAAGCTTGGCCCGGAGCGACTTGATGTGCGCATCCACCGTGCGGTCGAGCGCGGCCCCGGGGTCCTCCCACGCCGCCTGCATCAGCTGGTCGCGGCTGAACACCTGTCCGGGCCGGGCGAGCAGCACGCCGAGCAGGCGGTACTCGTTGCGCGTGAGGTCCAGCGCCTGGCCCTCGAAGGTGATCCGGCAGCGGGCCGCGTCGTGCGTCCAGCCCGGCGGCACCGGCGCGGTCGTCGCGGTCGTGCCACGGCGCAGCACGGCGCGCACCCGGGCCGTGAGCTCGCGGGGGCTGAAGGGTTTGGTCAGGTAGTCGTCGCCGCCGATCTCGAGCCCGACGATCCGGTCCACCTCACCGCTCCGCGCAGTCAGGAAAATCACCGGCACGGCGTGCTGCGCCCGGAGCTCGCGGCAGAAATCGAAGCCGCTGCCGTCGGGCAATCCCACGTCCAGCACCACGAGCGCCACCCCGCCGCGGGCGAGCGCCTCGCGCGCCGCGCCGAGCGTGCTCGCCCACACCGGGCCGAAGCCCTCCGTCTGGAGCGCATAGACGATCGTCTCGGCGATCGCCTGCTCGTCCTCCACCACCAGGATTGTCTGCCGGGCCGTCGCCATGCGCGGAACCTTTGCCGGGTGCCCCGCGGACTTCAAGCGGGCACCGGGCCGGATCGCTTACTCGCCGGCCGCTTTCTCCGGCCGGCTCGTTTTCGTCGCCAGACCGGCCCAGAGGAGGAATGCCGGCGCCCAGTAGGGAAAGATCCCGAAGAGGGTGTCGGACACCGAGTGGGAGCGGCGGTCGACCGCGAGGAAAACCTGCACCGCGAAGACGAGGGGCAGCAGCGTCGCCACGATGCCTGGGACGGAGATCGGAAGCCAAAACCAGCCGCAGGAGCGGAACCAGGGAGCTTTCATGGCCCGCAGGTTACGGCCTTGGGATGAAGCCGGCATGAATCCAACGTGAAAAGGCGGCGAAGACGCGCGGCGCGCCTCCGCCGCATCCGCGGAATCCGGCAAATCCGCGGTTAAAAACTCAGAGATCGCCCCGCTCGGGCCGCAGCACGATCTCCTCCACCACCGTGCGGCGGCCCAGGCGCCAGATGTCAAGGAAGGCGTGGGCGATGTCCTCCGCCGGCATCATCCGTCCCGGCTTCGCGCCGCTGCCCGACCAGGAGGGCGACCAGGTGGCGCCGGGATAAACGCAGCAGACGCGGATCCCGGTGCCCTTCGTCTCGGCGCGGAGCACCTTGGCGAGACCGGTGACACCGAACTTCGCCGCGCAGTAACCCGCCGAGTTCGGGTAGGCCTCGAGCCCGGCGATCGAACTCATGAAGAAGACGTCGCCGCGCTTCCGCCGCAGCATCGCGGGCAGGAAGGCCTGCGTGACCAGAAAGGCGCTCCGCAGGTTCACCGCGATCTGCTGGTCGAACAGCGCGACCTTCGTCTTCACGAACGGCGCCCCCGCGAAGTTCCCGGCGTTGTTGATCAGCACGTCGGCCGGGCCGAAGCGCCGCGCCACGGCCTTCGCCGCCCGGTCCACCTCCGCCTCGCGCGAGACGTCGGCGGGAAAAGCCACGGCCTCGGCGCCGTACGCCGCGCAGTCCCGGGCCACCTTCGCGAGATTGCGCCGGCTGCGCGCCAGCAGAGCGAGCCGCACATTCGGCACCTCGCGCGCAAACGCTTTCGCGATCTCCGCGCCGATTCCCTGCGACGCACCCGTGATCAAAACTACAGGCCTATTCATGTTCTGTTTTTACAGGAGGAACACCGAGAAAACGGAGGCTTGTTTTTGCCCGGAGAATGCAACGGCAGTGGAGCAGAGGGAAGGCATGGGAAGGAAGGTCCGGGCCAACTTTGCTTCCTTTGCGCCCTTCGTGTAAACCGGTTCGGTTTTCTCCATTCTCTCCGTTTCCTCCTGTGAAAACAAACCTCAGCAGAGCAGCGAGCCGAAGTCTATGAAGTCCGCGGTGAAGCCGCCCTTCACGCCCTTGCAGATCACGCTCACGGCGTCGTGCGAGTGCAGCGACTCGAGGTGGGAGCAGGCGATGCGGAAGTCGACGATGCGCTTGTCGGCGTCGAATTCCTTGTAAAGCAGCCGGGCGGCATCCTCGACGAACTTGAGATAGGCGCCGTTGAGCTCGGCGAAGGCCTGCTCGTCCTCGCGCTTCACCATCACCTGGGTCTCGGTCTGGAGCGCGGCAAGGCAGAGGGCATGCACGTCCTCGATCCAGATCTTCTTTCCCTCGGCCTCCTCGAGCGTGATGCGGGCCTTGCTGCGCTGCGAGTGCGGCACCGAGTAGGCGCCTCGGGTGTCGCGCGCGTGCTCGGCGAGCTCGGCGCTGCAGGGGCAGGCCGACGAATAGACGAAGTCAAAGTGGATGAAGCGGCGGTAGCGGCCGTCGCGGGTCATCACGCCTTCGAAAGCCACGTCGTAGTACTGCCAGCCGCTGAGGTCGCTGCGCAGGCTGGGCCGGAGCATCGGGTAGGAAAAACTGACCTTCAGGCGGGCATCCTTGGTCTCCACCTTGCGCAGGTAGGCCTTGAGGATCTTGCCCATCCACTCGCCGGTCACGACGCCGCCCTTGTGCTCGTAGAACGAGCGCATGATGCGGCTCATGTTGATGCCCTTAAGCTCGGCCTCGAGGGAGACGGTGCCGGTGACGCTCGCCTCGAGGGTGAGGATTTTGCCGCCCTTGGTGCGGATCTTGAGCGGGAGGCGGAAATTGTGGATGCCGACCTGCTGGATCGGCACGTTGGCGCCCTGGATCGCGTCATGCGCGGCCTGCATCATGTCGGGCAGCGAAGCCCGGTGGGCGGTGGTCGACTTGAACTTCCGGTCGTAGCCGCGCCGGATCCTGGCGGGCTCGCCGCAGCTCGAGTTGTGGAGGTACATCGGCTTCATCGGCGGCCCTCCGGTCCGAAATACTCGGCGTAGTTGCGGGGCGTCTCGTAGAGGCGCACGCAGTAAAGTTCCCCGGCCGGGACGCGCGGCGCGATCCGGTTCCAGAAGGCGACGACCAGGTTCTCGGTCGAGGGGTTCAGTCCGCGCAAAAAGGCCACCTCATCGTTGAGGTTGCGGTGGTCGCACGGCTCCACGATCGCCTCGTGGAGGATCCGCTTCAGCTCGCCGAGGTCGAGGATGTAGCCGGTCTCGGGCGAGGGCCGGCCCGCCACCGTGGCCTCGAGCACGTAGTTGTGGCCGTGCCAGTGCGGGTTCGTGCAGAGACCGTACTGCTTCTTGTTCCACGCCTGGCTCTTGGCCGGGTTGTGGAGGCGGTGGGCCGCGTTGAAGTGCACCTGGCGCGTGATGTAGACCGGACCCGCCGCGGGAGCGGAGGGAGCCTGGGCCCGGACCCGAGTCCGGCCGGAACGACGGCGGTTGGAAGCTGGCATGGAGGGCAGACCATGCAGGGGAAACCCCCGCGGTCAACCGCCGGGCCCGGACTTGGAAAATGGCGCCAAGAACGTTCGACACCCGGCCGGCCCACCGTCACCGTCGCCAGATGCGAGGCCGCCCCACCCTCCTGCTCTTGCTGGCCTTCCTGGTGACCGCCTGCGGTCCGGCCGCTCCGACCACGCCCACGGAGGTCGTGCGCGAGTACTGCCGGCTCGCCAATGCCGGGCAGTACCCGGAGGCCGCGCGACATCTCGACCCGGTGCTGGCGCAGGCGCTGCTGATCGCCCCGGGCGCACCCGCGTCACCGCTCACGCTCCTCGAGACCGAGGGGCGGCGCTGGACCAAGGACGGTGGCATCACCGACGTCCGCCTTCTCGGCCAGCGCCGCGACGGACCCGCCGCGGTGGTGGACGTCCGCCTGCGTTACCGCGACGGCACCGAGCGCACCGCTGCGTTCGCCCTCTGGCAGACCGCCGCCGGCTGGCGGATCGCGAGCAACGGCTTTGCCGAATGACGGAACCGACCGGGTCCATCGGGCGATCCGATTCTTTCTTGTCACCCGTCACCCGCCACTCGTCACTCGCCCCATGGCGATGAGGTTCTGCATTCTCGGCAGCGGCAGCGCGGGGAACTCCGCCCT
>OMJT01000117.1 GCA_900299415.1 Opitutales bacterium | reverse complement strand
TCCAGCGACCGGCCTGGCCTGGGTCGCGGGGCGGGGGAGTGGCGGGGGGCGGGACGGCGGTCTTCATGGTAAAATCAATCGCGGGCCTTCAGCACCCCGACCAGATCCAGCCGATCGAGGCGGCGGCAGGCAAGGATGGCGGAGGCGACGGACGCCACCGCCACCACCAGCACGGCGAAGGCGTAGTTGAAGGACGTGAGGATGAGTGGGAGGCGGATGAACTCGTTGTTCACCGTCTGCAGGATGCCGGCGGCGAAGAACGACCCGATGACGAGCCCGGCCGGCAGGGCGAGCAGGGTGAGCAACGCCAGCTCGCCCACGAGCACGACCGCCACCTCGCCGCGGGTAAAGCCGATCACCCGCAGCGTGGCGAGTTCGCGCTGCCGCTCTGAGAGCGAGATGCGGGCGCTGTTGTAGACGATGCCGAACGCGACCACGGTCGCGAAGCCAAGATACAGGCGCTGGATGAGTCCGATGCTCTCGGCCGTCGTCTTCCGGAAGCTGTTCCGGATGGAATCCTTCACCAGCAGGCTCGCGGCCCGGGGCGTCTCCTTCAGGGTGCGCAGGAATTCCCGCCAGCTCCCGCCGGCCACGGAGAGATAGGCGCCGTTGATCCGGTCGCCCTCGCCGAGCAGGCGGTTGAGGGCGCCGAGCTCCATGAACGCCGCGGTGCCGGCGAAGTCCTCCGCGAGGGCGGCGACCCGCACACGCCGTTCCGCCCGTTTGCCCTCGAGCACCCGCAGGTTGACTTCATCGCCCGGCGCGATCCCCAGGACCTCGGCCAGCTTGGCCGAAAGCACGATCCCGTCCGGCGGCAGCACGATCTCGCGTTCCCGGGCGTCGATCACGCGGTTCAGCACCGCCTGCTCCGGCAGGCCCTGCACGTTCAGACGGCGCATGCGGCTGCCGGCCCGGATCTCGACCGGCGCCGTCCGCACCGGCTCGGCGAGCGTCACGCCGGGCAGATGGCGCAGGTCCGACAACGCCCGGGCCGGTCCGCCCTCAATCAGCGCGACGAAGGCGGTCTGGCGCTGGATGATGTCCCATTGGTAGTCCATGACGTAGTCGATGCCGTCGCGAAATGCACTCGGCACGACGAGAATCCCGGTGGCCAGCGCCAGTGCGGCCGAGGTGAGGAAGGCCCGCCACGGGCGGCGCTCGATGTTGCGGAACATCATCCGCACCGAGGCGGGGAGGGCGCGGCCCGCGCGGAACCGCTCGACGAGCGCGGGCCGGTAACGCGTCGGGGGCTCGGGCCGCATCGCTTCGGCGGGCGGCAGGGCCACTGCGGCCCGGACCGCGCCTCGCACCCCCACCAGGGCGGCGGCGGCGCAGACGACGCCCGCCCCGAGCAGCGCGTTGGTGGCGAGCAGGAATTTCAGGTCGGGAAACCGGAAGAACAGGTGGTACATCTCGACCAGCTTGTGCCCGAGCAGGTCGCCCCCGACGGCGCCGAGCACCGTGCCCGCGACCACGATCACCAGCGCGAACTTCAGGTAGTGCCAGCCGACCTGCCGGTTCGAGAAGCCGAAGGCCTTCAGGATCGCGATCTGCTCGCGCTGCAGCGTGATCTGGCGGCTCATGACCGCGTTCACCATGAACGCCGCCACGCTCAGGAAGACCAGCGGGAAGCCGACCGAGAGCCCGCGCAGCGTGCCGATCTCGTCGCGCAGCCGCGTGTGCGATGGATGCGAGTCGCGCCCATACGCCCCGCGCCCGCCGTAGGGCTCGAGCACGCGGTCCACGGCCGCGATCACGGCGCGTTCCGAGGCGCCCGGCGTGAGCGTGAGCGTCACCTCGTTGAACGCATCATAAAGGTTGCTGGCGGTCGCGAGTTCCTTGTACGGCATCCAGAACACGCCGTAGGTGCGGTTGTCGGGCAGCGCTGCGCCCGGCGGGGCCTCGAAGACATATTCCGGGGAGAGCACGATGCCGGCGATGCGGAAGGTCTGTCCGCGGCCGTACAGGACGGCGGAGAGCGTGTCGCCGGGCTGCAGGTTGTTCGCCTCGGCGAACGCCTCGCCGACCAGCACGTCGCCCGGCTCCGCCCGGCCCGACAGCATGCGCCCGCGGCGCAGGTAGAGGCGGCCGAGCTCGAGTTCGCCGCGCTCGGGGAGGGAGTGGATCGTGCCCACGGCGGGCTGGTCGACCCCGGGGACGTCGAGCGTGGCCTGCAGGGCAATGCCCGTCTGCACGACCGCCACGCCGGGAATGCCCCGCAGCTCGGCCTCGAGCGCGAGCGGGGCACGCTTCAGGCGGGCGAAGACCTGGCCGAAGCGGTACTCGCGGTAGTAGTCGTCGCGCGCGGTCTCGAGCGAGACGATCAGGCTGCGCGTCATGATCATCATCGCCAGGCCGCAGGCCATCACCAGCGCCACGGCGATGGCCTGGGACTTCAGCGCGCGCAGGTCGCGCAGCAGCTTGCGGTCGAGGTGGTTCACCATAGCAGCTGGCCGACGGGGAGGCGGTGCTCGTTGGTGCGCTCGGCCACGACCCGGCCGTCGGAAAGCGTGAGGACGCGGCTCGCCATGTCGGCGATGACGGCGTTGTGCGTGATGACGAGCGTGAGCGTGCCGAGCTCGCGGTTGATGCGATCGATGGCCTCGAGCACGGTAATGCCCGTGCCGACGTCGAGCGCCCCGGTCGGCTCGTCGCACATCAGCACGGCCGGCCGCTTGGCGATGGCGCGGGCGATGGCCACCCGCTGCTGCTCGCCGCCCGAGAGCTGGGCGGGGAAATGGTCGAGCCGCGGGCCGAGCCCGACTAGCTCGAGCGCCTCCTCGGGGGCCATCGGGTCCGGCGCGATCTCGGTGATGAGCGCGACGTTCTCGCGGGCCGTGAGGCTCGGGATGAGGTTGTAGAACTGGAAGACAAAGCCCACGGCGTCGCGGCGGAAACGTGTCAGTCCGGCCTCGTCCGCATGCGCGAGATCCCAGCCGCGGTAGAGCAGGGAGCCGCTGCTCGGCACATCGAGCCCACCGAGGAGGTTGAGCAGCGTGGACTTGCCGCTGCCCGAGGCGCCGAGCACGACGACGAACTCACCCGTGCGGCAGTCGAGGTCCACGCCCTTGAGCGCGTGCACCGCCGCGTCGCCCTCGCCGTAGACCTTGGTCAGCCCGCGGGCCTGGAAAACGGTCGCGCCGCTGGTTGGCAGGGCAGGGGAGGCGGACGCGCTCATGCGGTTGATGAACAAAGCCGCCGCGGGCGTCCTCCGCAACGGGCAACCTTGGGCGGCATCCAACCTTAAGTCCGCGACGCCAGGGCCAGCAACGGGCCTCATGTTTTCGCCCCGGCCGGAGCCGCTTAACGGGTGGCGGGTGGGAAGAGTCCCGCCGCGCGCAGCTGGGCGAGGACGATGTCGCCCCGGTGGACGAAGTAGGAGTTCATCACGCGGTTGTTTTCCGCGAGCCAGTGCTCTTCGCGGGTGTAGAGCGCGAAGCTTCCCGTCAGGGCGCGGTGGACGTCCCGCCGGTAATCCCCCCAGCGCGCTGACTCCGCCACGATCGGCTGGTCGAGGAGCGCCTGCCATTTTTTCCAGCGCGCGATGTTGGCATCCGCCGTCAGGGCTCCGCCGGGGGTGGCCAGAAAAAGGCGCGCTCGCTCCGCGAAGGCCCGCCGGTAGTCGGCGTTGGCCATGAGCTTGGCGTGGAGGCCGCTCGGGAGGCCCTCGCCGTCGCGGCCGCCGGCCCGCACGCGGTCGATGTTTTCATCGAGCAGGATGTTCTCGCCGTCCCACGGGAAATAGCGGAACCGCCCGTTGGGCCCGTCAACGCGGCGGCGGATCGCGTACCAGTTCTTGTTGGCGCCCCAGTCTTGGTGGCCGACGAAGAAATGAAGCAGCGTGTAGTCGATGAATTCGGTCACATCGAGGAGCTCCTGTGCCTTCGCGTAGTTCGCGGGCACCTCGAGGTGCGTCAATCCGAGCAGGGCCCGGTAGGCAACGGCCGTGCCGGAAACCAGCGCACCCTGCTCGATCACGTCGTAGTCCTCCTTGGGTCCGCCGAAGGTGCGGGCGGCAAAGCTGTCCGTCGGCTGCTCCGTGATGTCGTAAATGCCCCAGTAGAGTCCGTTGAGGAAGAGGTGGACAAACCGGTTGTGCCCCGCCTCGTGGCCCATGGCGCGGAACGTGTCCTTCAGCCACGCGTCACGGAACCGCACGGCCCGGTCCCGCTGAAACGCCCCGAATGACTCGTCCGCGGTGTTCGCCCAATGCAGCCAGCTCACGCCGAAGTCCGGTCGCAGCACCAGGTCGTCGAATTTCTCCGCCGGCGAGTCCGGGAACAAGCGGTAGTGCAGGCTCGCGTCCCCGAGCTCGCGCTTGAAGGCCAGCTTGAACCCGTGCTTCGGCGTCTTCTCGGCCTGCCGGCTGGCATTGCCGTGCACCCGGAGCCCGGTGGTCACGGAGAAGGCTGGCGTGCCGTCGGGCAGGACCATCTCCACCGCGGCCTTTTTCTCGAGCACGGGCTGCTTGACCAGCGAGCGTGGGTAGAGGCCGTTGGCGCCGAATAGGTCCGCGACATCCAGTGCCACTGAGAGCACCGGCAGTTCGCGCAATCCGTCGCGCAGGCGGCGCGCCTTGACCGGATCGATCGGGGAGGTTGCACTGCGGGGGTTGGTGCGCAGGGGATCCGCGTCCATGCCGTAGTCCGCCGGTACCCGGTTTTGCGGGAAGTTCGGGTTCGATCCCCACGTCGCCGGGAAACCCGGGGGCGTGGCGGACTGGTTCACCACCTGCTCCAGAAAAAGATAGGTCCGCAGCAGCGGGTGAGACGGCGTGGCATCCGCGGCGAAGGCGGTGGCCCGGAGCACGGTGACGGTGTCCACACGGATGGGCCCGGCATAGACCGAGCCGTGGGTCGGCGTGGGTTCCGACCCATCTGTGGTGTAGCGGATGGTGGTCCCGGGTGACGACGCCAGCGCCGCCTCGAAGGGCGCCTCATGCCAGCCGCTGGGCACGCTGCCCTCGATCCGGGGTGACGCGGCCGCGGCGTCGAGCGCGGCGGGAGTCCCGAGCCAACCGGCGAGCAGGGACAGGCAGGCCGCGGACCATTTCATGTTCGGGCCAGCTTGGCGGTGAATCCGGCGTGGATCACGAACGAATATCACCCCGACCCGCCTTCATCGGCCGTACTGCGCGGCGAGCGCCGCCGCGGTCCTTCGAAGGTTGGTGCGGAGCTCGGCCGGGGCGGTGACCTCCGCAGCGGCGCCCCAGCTGAGGATCCAGTGCTCGATTTCGGCCAACGACCCGAGTCGCAACCGGAGTTCCAGGCCGCCATCCGGCAGGTCCTTCATTTCCTGGGACTCGTGCCACTCGCGTTCGCGCACGCGTCCGGCGGCGGCGGGCTGGAAGCGGACCACCACCCGGTGGTTGCCCTCGCCGCCCATCACGCCGAGGGCGTTGGCAAAGAATTTTTCCGGCGAGAAATCGGCGGGGCGCGCAAAGCCTTTGCCGGTTTTCGCCACGGCCGCGATCCGGGTGACGGCGAAGGTGCGGAGGGCGGCGCGTTCCGTGTCGAAGCCGACGAGGTACCAGAGATTCTCGCGATTGGCCAAGTGGTACGGCTGGACGCGGCGGGGCACGGCCTTGGTCTCGCCGGGTTTGCGGTAGGGGAAGGTCACCTCCTCCTGGCGCAGCACCGCGCCGCTGAGCGCGTTGAAGACCGCGAGGTCAGTGCGGGCGAGGCCGATGTTGCGGAAGGAGACGGCCTGCAGCTCGTCGGCCGGCGAGAACGAGATCTTGTCGCGCAGGCCGCCCGCGAGCTTGCCGAAGGCGATCTCGAGCTGCCGGTGGAACGGCGTGCCGCGGTACTGCTCGAGGGCGCGCTGGGCTACCAGCAGTGCCATGAGTTCGCCCTCCGTCACGTGCACGGTGGGAAACGCGTTCACGGGATGCGTGTAGCGGTAGGCCTGGATGCCGGAGTCGAACTCGATTGGCAGGTCGAGCCGGTCGCGCATGAAGGCGATGTCGCGGACGATGGTCTTCCGCGAGACCTCCAGGGCCTCCGTGAGGTGCGTGCAGTTGACGAGTGCGCCCCGCCGCAGCTCCTCGTGGATCCGGAGCATGCGTTCGAGCGGCGGGCGGGAAAGCTGGGCGCGGGGGACCGGCATGGGCGCGAAAAATAATTGGGGGATTTTTTTGGGTGGGACAAGCAATGTCCCAGGGGGTGGGGTAGGATGCACGCATGAACTCCACTCCCTCCCGCCGCTCCCCGATGTCGTTCCCCCTCGTCCTGGTCTGGTCGCACGCCGGCTCCGCCCACCGCGTGACGCCCTGGCCCGAGGTCCAGCTTGAGCGCCGCTACGGCGACGAGTGGATCCCGGTCGCCCCCACCGCCGACCTGGTGGCCTCCGCTGCCGGAGCGCTCGGGGAGCGCGACTGGCAACCCTACCTGGAATTCGTGCCGTCCGCCGTGCGCGAGTTTCTGACCCGCTTCACTCTCACCCGCCTGGAGGCCCTGCTGGTCGCTGCCCGCTGCCCAGCGCTCTTCGCGGAGCTGGCCGACACGCCCGCCCTAGCGGCCTTTGTCTTCTCCCATCCCGACCTCCGCGGCACCGCCGGCCCGGCCTGGGCGGAGATCAACGCCGTCCATGAGCGCAGCGGCATCTACGGCCTGCTGGAGTGGCTGGGCCTGCCGGCCTCGCGCCAGACCCTCGCGGTGTTGCGCAACCTATCCGATCCGGGAGTTCCGAAGCGCTTCCTCGGGCCCCTGCGGGCGATGCTGTGGGAGCCCCGGACGATCTTCACCCTGCAGCGCACCCCGGGCATCACCGACCGCCAGCTCGCCCGTTACTGTCCGGCGACGGCGGCGGCCTGACCCGGTTGGCCGAAAAAAATGCCAGCCTTGCATCAAAAAGTGAAAGATTCACGGTCCCACTTACGTTATTACCCTTCTTTAGGCTAACCCTCGATATTTTCGCCCATCATGTCCAAAGCTGCCCCTGCCACTCGCTCTGAAGCCAAGCCCGCCGCCAATGCCGCCACGGTCGCGCGGGACAAAAACGTCGAGCTCGCCGTCTCCGCGATCACGAAGCAGTTCGGCGAGGGCTCGATCATGCGCCTCGGCAGCAATGCCAAGATGAAGGTCGAGACGCTCACCACCGGCTCGCTCGCGGTGGATCTAGCCCTGGGTGTCGGCGGCCTGCCCCGCGGTCGCATCATCGAAATCTACGGGCCGGAGTCCTCCGGCAAGACCACCTTCTGCCTCAGTGTCATTGCCGAGGCCCAGAAGAGCGGCGGTCTCGCCGCCTTCATCGACGTCGAGCACGCCCTCGACCCGAAGTACGCCCGAGTTGTCGGCGTCAACCTGGACGACCTCCTGGTCTCGCAGCCCGACAGCGGTGAGGACGCGCTCAATATCATGGAGACGCTGATCCGCTCAAATAGCATCGATGTGATCGTGCTCGACTCTGTGGCCGCCCTCACAACCAAGTCCGAACTCGATGGCCAGATGGGCGACGCGACGGTCGGCGCGCAGGCGCGCCTGATGAGCCAGGCGATGCGCCGCCTGACGGCGGTCGTGAGCAAGACGAACTGCATCTGCATTTTCACAAACCAGATTCGCGAGAAGATCGGCGTGATGTTCGGCAATCCCGAGACCACCTCGGGCGGCCGGGCGCTCAAGTTCTTCGCCTCGATCCGCCTCGACATCCGCCGCAAGGACCAGATCAAGACGCCCGAGGGCAAGGTCATCGGCAACCGCACCAAGATCAAGGTCGTGAAGAACAAGGTCGCCCCGCCGTTTACCGAGACCGAGTTCGACATCATGTACGACGAGGGAATCTCGAAGATGGGCTCGTTGCTCGACCTCGGCCTGGAGCACAAGATCCTCGAGAAGAAGGGCGCGTGGATTGCCTACGAGGGCAACCTTGTCGGCCAAGGCCGCGACGCGGCCAAGCAGGCGCTCAAGGAGAAGCCCGAGCTCGCGGAGAAGATCGGCCAGGCGATCCTTGCGAAGGTGAACGTCACCGGTGGCACCGTGCTCGCCGGCGAATCCGGGACCTGAGGCTCAGGGCCCCGCCGGGCCGTCGGGCTTGAAGGCCGTGGCGAACCACACCGCTGCGACCACGAGCAGGAAGCTCACGCCGTAGTTCCAGGTCAGGCGCTCCTTCAGCACGAGGGCGGCGAAGACCACGAACACGGCAAGGGTGACGCATTCCTGGATCACCTTGAGTTGGTAGCCGGTGAATTCGCCACTGAGGTAGCCGCCGCGGTTGGCCGGGACCATCAGACAGTACTCAAAGAAGGCGATGCCCCAGGAGACAAGAATGACGGTCAGGAGCGACTTGCCCTCGAGCCACTTGAACTTGAGGTGGCCGTACCAGGCGAGGGTCATGAAAATGTTCGAGCAGACGAGGAGCAGGATGGTTTTCATCGAGGAAGGGATAGGCGCCTTGGCGCGTGGCTCAGGACCGATAGTATTCCCTGAACCACTCGACGAATCGCTTGAGCCCTTCCTCGAGGGGCACCTTGGGTTTAAACCCGATCGCGGCGTGCACCGCTGTCAGATCCGCGCAGGTCTCAAACATGTCTCCGGGTTGCGGCGGCAGGAGCTCCACCTGGGCCGGCCGGCCCAGCAGTTGCTCGAGCATGCGGACGAATAGCAGTGTCTCGACCGGGCGGTGGTGGCCGAGGTTGAAGATCCGCGGCGCCCGCGCGCCGGGGATCTCGGCGGGAGGGGAGAGGAGGAGCTTCACCACGCCGTCCACGATGTCGTCGATGTAAGTGAAGTCGCGGAGGTTCTTCCCCTGGTTAAACAGCCGCAGTGGCCGGCCCTCCGTGATGGCCTTAGCAAAGAGCGTCGGAGCCATGTCGGGCCGGCCCCACGGGCCGTAGACCGTGAAGAACCTCAGACCCGAGATGCGCAGCCCGTGGTTCAGGGCGTGGCTGTGGGCCATGACCTCGTTGGCCTTCTTGGTCGCGCCGTAGAACGAAACCGGCTGGTCCGTGTTGGCCTCCTCGCGGAACGGCGGTTGTGCGCCGGCGCCGTACACGCTGCTGCTCGACGCATAAACCAGGTGCTTCGGGGGCGTGCGCCGGCAGGCCTCGAGCACGTGGGCGAAGCCCACGAGGTTGCTGTGCACGTAGGCGGCCGGGTTTTCGAAGCTGTACCGCACGCCCGGCTGGGCGCCGAGATGCACGACGTAGTCGGGGCGAAACGAGCCCACGATCCGGGCAAAGCCATCGGCCTCGGCGAAATCCGCCTGCAGGAAGCGGAAGCCCTCATGGGCTTCCAGGCGCACCAGTCGGGCGCGCTTCAGCGCCACGTCGTAATAGTCGCCCAAGTTGTCCACGCCGAGGACCTCGCATTGCTTGGTCGCCGCAAGGCGTCCGGCGACATGGTGGCCGATGAAACCGGCGGCGCCGGTGACGAGGACTTTCATGCCGCGCGTGATAGGGCAGCGGCCGCGGCGCGGCTAGCCCCGATTTTTTGTCGGATTCCCCCGCGGCCGGATCCGGCGCCGGCCGAAAAAAACCCAAACTTCCTCTTGCGGGGCGGAAAACGGGTGCTTTACCTTCCACCTCCCTGTCCACGAATTTCCACCCGTCATGAAGATCAAAGCCTATCTCAAGCCCTCCTGTGGCTGGTCCAATGGCGTGCGCGCGATCATGCAGAAGCACAACCTCGCGTATGAGGACATCGACATCATCAACAACCGCGCGAACTACGCGGAGATGGTGGAAAAGTCCGGGCAGCCACTCTCACCCTGCGTCGAGATCGACGGGGTGATGCTGGCCGATGTCTCCGGCGAGGAGGTCGAGAATTACCTTCTCAGCAACCAGCTCGTCCGGGCCAGCGCCGCGGCCACGGACGTCCCGACCAACGCCGGCTGCTCCGACGAGGAGCACGCCAAGATGGCCACCAAAACGATCCGTTTCTTCTGAACCAAGCTGAGCGCGCACCGCACATAACTTTCCTTCCGGGCCGCTCTCGCATCCACGAGGCCGGCCTTTTTTTTGCGGTGGCCCCGAACCTGCTCCGCCACTCTCCCTCTCCCAACACTGAACATGCCTAGTCGATCCGCCCGCACCAGCCCGGCCCGCCCGTCGGGGCCTGCCCGCCCCGCCAAGCAGGGGCTCTACGATCCGTGGTTCGAGCACGACGCCTGTGGCGTCGGCTTCGTCGTGGATATCAAGGGCCGCAAGTCGCACAAGATCGTCCAGGACGCCCTGCAGATCCTCCGCAACCTTGACCATCGCGGTGCCAGCGGCAGCGAGGTTAACAGCGGTGACGGCGCCGGCATCCTTATCCAGATGCCGCATGGCTTCCTCGCCGAGGCGTGCAAGAAGGCGAAGATATCCCTGCCCGGCCCCGGCCAGTACGGCAGCGGCCTGGTGTTCATGCCGCGCAACCAGACCAAGCGCCGCATCCTCGAGGCCCGTTTTGCCCAGATCGTGCAGTCCGAGGGCCAGCAGCTGCTGGGCTGGCGCACCGTGCCGACCGACAACAGCTCGCTTGGCGACACCGCCAAGGCCTCCGAGCCTTTCATGCGTCAGGTCTTCATCGGCCGCGATCCGTCGCTGACCGACGACATGGCCTTCGAGCGCAAGCTCTACGTCATCCGCAAGCGCGCCTATTCGGAGATCCGCGCCTCGACGCTGGATGGCGCGGAGTACTGGTACGTCCCGAGCCTCTCCTTCAAGACGTTCGTCTATAAGGGCATGCTCCTGACCGAGCAGCTCGGCACCTACTTCACCGACTTGCAGAACCCCGCGATGGAGAGCGCCCTCGGCCTCGTCCACTCGCGCTTCAGCACAAACACCTTCCCGAGCTGGGACCGCGCCCATCCGTACCGCTACATCGCGCACAACGGCGAGATCAACACCCTCCGGGGCAACATCAACTGGATGAAGGCCCGCGAGGCCCTGTTCCAGTCGGAGCTTTTCGGCGAGGACGTCTCCAAGATTCTCCCCATCGTCAACCCGAACGGCAGCGACTCGGCGATGTTCGACAACACGCTGGAGCTCCTCGTCCTCGCCGGCCGCCCCCTGGCCCACGCGATGATGATGATGATCCCCGAGCCGTGGTCGGGCGACGAGCACATGGACGACGCCCGCCGCGCGTTCTACGAGTACCACGCCTGCCTGATGGAGCCGTGGGACGGCCCCGCCTCCGTCGCGTTCACCGACGGACGCCAGATGGGCGCCACGCTCGACCGCAACGGCCTGCGCCCCTCGCGCTACTATGTCACCAAGGATGGCCTCGTCATCATGGCTTCCGAGGCCGGCGTGCTCGATATCGCGCCGGAGAATGTCCTCTACAAGGGCCGACTCCAGCCCGGCCGCATGCTGCTGATCGACACCGAGGCCGGCCGCATCATCGAGGACGAGGAGATCAAGCGTGCCTTCGCCGCCGAGCGCCCTTACCGCCAGTGGCTGAACGACCACCTCCTGCACCTCAAGGACCTGCCGGCCGCTCCCGAGGTGCCGCAGCCGGACCACCAGACGTTGCTTCAGCGCCAGATTGCATTCGGCTACACCTTCGAGGACGAGCGCATCATCCTCACCCCGATGGCCCGCGACGGCGTCGAGGCGATCGGCTCGATGGGCAACGACGCCGCTCTGGCCGTGCTCTCGAACAAGCCGCGCCTGCTCTACGATTACTTCAAGCAGCTCTTCGCGCAGGTCACCAACCCGCCGATCGACTGTATCCGTGAGGAGATCATCACCTCGGCCGAGACCCGCCTCGGCTCCGAAGGCAACCTGCTCGACCCGCAGCCGACGGCCTGCCGCCGCCTCGAGCTGAAGTGGCCTGTGCTCACCAACGAGGAGTTCGCCCAGATCCGCCGGCTTGACCAGCCCGGTCTCAAGGTCGGCGTGCTCTCCAGCCTGTTCCGTACTGCCCGCGGCGAGAAGGGCCTCGCTAAGTCCATGGAGGAGCTCTGCGCCATGGCCCGGAAGATGATCGAGGAGGAGGAGGTCAACATCCTCATCCTCAGCGACCGCGGCGTGAACCGCGACTACGCGCCCATCCCGGCGCTGCTCGCCGTCGCCGGCCTGCACCACTACCTCATCCGCGAGGGCCTGCGCACCCGCGTCAGCCTCGTGCTTGAGACCGGTGAGGCCCGCGAGGTCCACCACTTCTCGCTCCTGATCGGCTACGGCGCCAGTGCGATCAACCCGTATGTGGCGTTCGAGACGATCGACGACATGATCCGTGAGGGCGGCCTCTCCGGTATCGACCACAAGACCGCCTGCAAGAATTTCGTGAAGGCGGCCACCAAGGGCGTGATCAAGGTCATGTCCAAGATGGGCATCTCCGCCATCCAGAGCTACCGCGGCGCCCAGGTATTCGAGGCTCTCGGCCTCCGCCAGGATGTCGTGGACCACTACTTCACCTGGACCGCATCCCGCGTCGGCGGCATCGGCCTCGACGTCATCGCCCAGGAGGTGCTCGCGCGTCATCGCGCGGCCTACCCGGACCGCCAGGTCAACGGCCATGTGCTGCCCGTCGGCGGCCTCTACCAGTGGCGCGCCGAGGGCGAGGCCCACCTGTTCACGCCGGAGTCCATCCACAAGCTCCAGAAGGCCGTGCGGACGAACAGCACCGCCGCCTACAAGGAGTACGCCAAGATCATCAACGAACAATCCGGCAAGCTCTGCACGCTCCGCGCGCTGCTCGACTTCAAGCCCGCCACCGCGATCCCGCTTTCCGAGGTCGAGCCGGCCGAGGCCATCATGAAGCGCTTCAAGACCGGCGCGATGTCGTACGGCTCCATCAGTCAGGAGGCGCACGAGACGCTCGCCATCGCCATGAATCGCATCGGCGGCAAGTCCAACACCGGCGAGGGCGGCGAGGATCCGGCGCGCTTCACCTGGACAAACGACCAGGGCGACTCGAAGAACTCGGCCATCAAGCAGGTCGCCTCCGGCCGCTTCGGCGTCACGAGCGAGTACCTCGTCAACGCCCGTGAGCTTCAGATCAAGATGGCGCAGGGCGCCAAGCCCGGCGAGGGCGGCCAGCTGCCCGGCACCAAGGTCTACCCGTGGGTCGCCAAAACCCGTCACACCACCGCCGGCGTGGGCCTCATCTCCCCGCCGCCGCACCACGACATCTACTCGATCGAGGACCTCGCCGAGCTCATCCACGACCTGAAGAACGGTAATCGTCGGGCCCGCATTAGCGTGAAGCTCGTCTCCGAGGTTGGCGTGGGCACCATCGCGGCCGGCGTCGCCAAGGCCCACGCCGACGTCGTGCTCATCTCAGGCTACGACGGCGGTACTGGTGCCTCGCCTCAGACCTCGCTCCAGCACGCCGGCCTGCCCTGGGAGCTCGGCCTGGCCGAGACCCACCAGACCCTCGTGCTGAACAACCTTCGCAGTCGCATCGCGGTTGAGACGGATGGCCAGCTAAAGACCGGCCGCGACGTCGCCATTGCCGCGCTGCTCGGTGCTGAGGAGTTCGGTTTCGCCACCGCGCCGCTCGTCGCCACGGGCTGCATCATGATGCGCGTCTGCCATCTGAACACCTGCCCAGCCGGCGTAGCCACGCAGGATCCGAAGCTTCGCGCCAAGTTCGCCGGCAAGCCGGAGCACGTGGTCAACTTCATGCGCTTTATCGCCGAGGACCTGCGCGAAATCATGGCGCAGCTCGGTTTCCGCACCATCGAGGAGATGGTGGGCCAGGTCGGTGCGCTCGAGGGCCGCAAGGCCGTCGACCACTGGAAGGCCAAGGGCGTCGATCTCACCAACATCCTCTACCAGCCCGACGTGGGCCCAGAGGTCGGCCACTTCTGCTCGATGAAGCAGGACCACGGCATCGACAAGTCGCTCGACGTCACGACGCTGCTGGACCTTTGCCAGCCAGCGATCGAGCGGGGAGAGAAGGTCGTGGCCGAGATGCCGATCCGCAACGTCAACCGCGTCGTCGGCACTATCACCAGCGGCGAGGTCACCCGGAAGCACGGCGCCAAGGGCCTGCCGGAGGACACCATCCGGATTCACTTCAAGGGCTCCGCCGGCCAGAGCTTCGGCGCGTTCATGACCAAGGGCATGACGTTCTCCATCGAGGGCGACGCCAACGACTACCTCGGCAAGGGCCTCTCGGGCGGGCGCATTGTCGTGCATCCGTCGTCCAAGGCCACCTTCAAGCCCGAAGAGAACATGATCGTCGGCAACGTTGCCCTCTACGGCGCGACGGACGGCGAGGTTTTCATCGCGGGGGTGGCCGGTGAGCGCTTCGGCGTCCGCAACAGCGGCGTCAGTGCCGTCGTCGAGGCCATCGGTGACAACGGTTGCGAGTACATGACCGGTGGCCGCGTGGTCGTCCTCGGCCCCACCGGCCGCAACTTCGGCGCCGGCATGTCCGGTGGCATCGGCTACGTGCTCGACGAGCGGGGAGACTTCGCCAAGCGCGTCAACGCGCAGATGGTCGGCCTCGAGAAGCTCGAGAACCCAGCGGAAATCGCCGAGGTCAAGGCCTTGGTCGAGAAGCACCTCGCCCTCACCAAGAGCCCGCGGGCCAAGCAGGTGCTCGCCGCATGGGGGTCCTATGTACCCAAGTTCGTCAAGGTTTTGCCCAAGGACTACAAGCGCATGCTCGCCTGCATTGACCGCGCCAAGGCCCAGGGGCTCACCGGCGACGAGGCCATCATGGCCGCGTTCGAGGAGAATGCCCGCGACACCTCCCGCGTGGGCGGCAACTGATCCGTCGTCACCCGTCATTCGTCATCTGTCACTGATTTCCACCCATGGGCAAACCCACCGGCTTCATTGAGTACCTGCGCGAGCTTCCCGTCGACCGCCCGCCCGCCGAGCGCGTCAAGGACTGGAAGGAGTTCCATCACCACATGGATGAGAAGAAGCTCCGCACGCAGGGAGCGCGCTGCATGGACTGCGGCGTGCCCTTCTGCCACACAGGCAAGCTCATCAGTGGCATGGCCTCGGGCTGCCCGATCAACAACCTGATCCCGGAGTGGAACGACCTCGTCTACCGCGGCCTCTGGCATGAGGCCCTCGACCGCCTCCACAAGACGAACAACTTCCCGGAATTCACCGGCCGGGTCTGTCCGGCCCCCTGCGAAGGTTCCTGCGTGCTCGGCATCAACGCCCCGCCGGTTACGATCAAGAACATCGAGGCGTCCATTACCGACCGCGGCTGGGAGGAGGGTTGGGTGCTGCCCGAGGCCCCCAAGGTCCGCACCGGCAAGAAGGTCGCCGTGATCGGCTCCGGCCCCGCCGGCCTGGCCTGCGCCGCGCAGCTCAACAAGGCCGGCCACAGCGTGACCGTCTTCGAGCGCGCCGACCGCCCGGGTGGCCTGCTCATGTACGGCATTCCGAACATGAAGCTCGACAAGAAGGAGGTCGTGCTGCGCCGCATCCAGCTCATGGAGCAGGAGGGCATCAAGTTCATCTGCAACGCCAACGTCGGCGACAACGTCGAGTCCGAGATTTTCCTGAAGGAATACGACGCCACCGTGATCTGCACCGGCGCGACTCAGCCGCGCGACCTCCCGATCGAGGGCCGCGCCCTCTCCGGCGTGCACTTCGCGATGGAATTCCTTACCGCCAACACGAAGGCAGTGCTCGCGGGTCACGCGTCCCCGATCAACGCCAAGGATAAGGACGTGATCGTGATCGGCGGCGGCGACACCGGCACCGACTGCGTCGGCACCTCGATCCGCCATGGCTGCAAGAGCCTCGTCCAGATCGAGATCCTCCCGAAGCCCCCGCTTGAGCGCACCGCGGACAACCCCTGGCCGGAATGGCCCAAGACCTACAAGATGGACTACGGCCAGGAAGAGGCCGCCGCGAAGTTCGGCGCCGATCCCCGCATCTATTTGACCACCGTGAAGAAGTTCGTCGGCGCCGCCGCCGGCAAGCTGAAGGAAATCGTCACGGTCGAGATCAAGTGGGAGAAGAACGACAAGGGTCAGTTCATCCCCAAGGAGCAGCCTGGCACGGAAAAGACCCGTCCCGCGCAGCTCGTGCTCCTTGCCATGGGCTTCCTTGGGCCCGAGCAGGCGATCCTCAAGGATCTCAAGCTCGAGACGGATGCCCGCAGCAACATCAAGGCGGAGCACGAGAAGTACACCACGAGCATCAAGGGTGTCTTCGCGGCCGGCGACTGCCGCCGCGGCCAGTCCCTCGTCGTCTGGGCCATCAATGAAGGTCGCGGCGCCGCCCGGGAGTGCGACCGATACCTGATGGGCAGCACGGACCTGCCCTGAAGCAGGCCTGACCTTAGCCGCCGAGCCGGCGGAAGGATGGATTTTGACGCCGGAACCCCGGGTTGGGGTGACCGCGGGTCAGCGGCCTGTGCTTGTTACTCCAGGTGCGAGGGCGGATTAATAAGAATTAAGCCCAACCGCCTGACGCGCTAATACCAAAATTACTGCCTTAGCTGCTATCAAAGACTTGGGGTTGTTGATATCGTTTTGACGTTAACCCACCTCAAAAAGCCGACCCCGGCTCACATACCCCATCTTCGCAGTTCCCTTTCATGGCACCCGAAATCTCGGGAGCCGGTTTTTGCAGCTAAATTTTCAAGGCCTCAGGGCCTTTCGTCTGGTTCGTGTCAGTTCCCCAACCCTAGTCCTACCGTAAAATGACTACCAAAACCGTCAGTTCGCGAGAACACCGCATGGTCTCGCTCTGCTCCAACCGACGGGGCGTTTCGCCCCTTCAGCTTAGCAGCACACTGCTCGCCATCTCCCTGCTCGCGTTGCCCACTGTGGTGCACGCGCAGACCGCGGCGGCTCCCTCGACCGCGGCTGCATCCGCGTCCGAAACCATCCGCCTCACGCCCTTCGAGGTGTCCGAGGCCGTCGACGACAGCTTCAACACCAGCACGGTCGGCACCGG
>OMJT01000116.1 GCA_900299415.1 Opitutales bacterium | reverse complement strand
GTGAGGCCAATCCCCACCTGAGTTTTCCACGGGACGCCCTCGGGCGTCCCGTTTTGCTTTGGCGGGACCCTCGTCTGTTCCGGGGTAGGGCTGGCTCGTCAGCCTTCGCCCAGTCATCGGCCTGACAAGCCGAGCCGGCCGAGATCCGACGCCGCCTCGTCTGGCCCACGCCCGCCGCCCGGCCCGCGATCTTTCGATTGAATCCCCGCTCCCGCCCATGGTTTCGTTTCCCCCATGAGCGCGATCGAGGACCTCCGTCACACCATCGCCCGCCTTCGCGGCCCCGGGGGCTGCCCGTGGGACCAGGAGCAGACGCACGCCACCCTGGTGCGCTGCCTGATCGACGAGGTGAGCGAACTCATCGACACCATCGATCGCCTCGACCTCCCGCACATGCGCGAGGAGCTGGGCGACGTCCTGATCCAGGTCGTCTTCCACGCCCAGCTCGCCGAGGAGGCGGGGAAGTTCGACCTCGAGGATGTCGCGCGTGAGGTGAACGAGAAGCTCATCCGCCGGCATCCGCATGTGTTCGGCACCGGCAAGCTCGAGACCTCGGAGCAGGTGCTCGTGCAGTGGGACCAGATCAAGGCGCAGGAGGGCAAGGCGAAGCCTTCAGGCCCGTTCAAGGACCAGCCGCCCCGACTGCCCGCCCTGATGTTCGCCGAAGCGATCTGGAAGCAGATCGAGAAGAAGCAACTGCCGGCCGACGGCCTCGTCGACACCGCGCAGGTCGAGGCGCTGGGCCGTCACCTCGACGAAGCGACGCTCGGCCGGATGCTGTTCGAGATCGCCGCCGCCAGCCGGGCCAAGGGCCTCGACCCCGAGGGGGCCCTCCGCCTGCACACGAGCCGCCTGATGACGGAGGTGGAGGCGCGGGTGAAACATCCAAGCCGCAAGCCGGTTTAACCACGGATGACACGGATCGCACGGATGCAAACCGCGGCAGACTTACGGGAGGTAACGAAGGTAACGGAGAGTGAATTCTGTCTTCTCTTCGTTTCCTCCGTTGCCTCCTGTAAGACGGATTGAGGATTCGGAATCCGTGCCATCCGTGTAATCCGTGGTTCAACCCTCTGCGGTTTTCCCTTCATGTCCCGCCCCGGTCCCCGCCTGCCTCCGCCTGAGGTGCTCGCCCAGTGGTGGGAGCCCTTTGGCGAGTACCTCGCGAAGGAGCGCCGGTATTCCGCCTACACCGTGCGCAACTACCGGCAGGCATTTGGCGACTTTTACCTCTGGCTGCAGGACCGCGGCCTCTGGGGCGCCGGTCTCGGCGCGCTCACGGCCCGCGATCTGCGCGATTGGGTGATCGAGCGGCAGCGGCCCCTGGACAACCTCCCCGCCCTCGACCGCCGCACGCTGCACAACCACGCCTCCGGCCTCCGTGCGCTGTTCCGCTACTGGCGCCGTGAGGGGCGGCTCGACCGCAATCCGTTCGCCGGCGTGCCGCTGCCGAAGCTCGAGAAGCGCCTGCCGCAGTTTCTCACCGAGGATCAGATGAAACTACTGCTCCATGGCCCGCAGCGGCTCATCGAGAACGGCGCCCTCGACCCGTTTCTTGCCTGGCGCGATCGACTGGCGATGGAGCTGCTCTACGGCGCCGGCCTGCGCGTGAGCGAGCTGGTGGCGCTAAATCTCGGCGACATCGACCCTGACTCCGGCGTGGCCCGCGTTCTCGGCAAGGGCCGCAAAGAGCGACTCTGCCCGATCGGCCGGGTGGCGCTCGCGGTGCTACAGAAGTTCCGCACGGAGTTCCGTCCCGACGCCACCGACCGCTCCTCCGTGCTGCCCCGGACCAAGCACAAGGCCCAGCGCATGACCGTCCGCACCGTGCAGCTGATGCTGAAGCGCTACCTCGCTCTCGCCGGTCTGCCGCTCGACCTCACGCCCCACAAGCTGAGGCATAGCTACGCCACGCACCTGCTCAACGCCGGCGCCGACCTGCGCCTGGTCCAGGAACTCCTCGGCCACGCCAGCCTCGGCACGACGCAGGTCTACACGCACGTCAGCGTCGCCCGCCTGAAGGAAATCTACGCCAAGGCCCACCCGCGGGCGTGAGTGTCCAAGCCTGACGGAGGAGCGGGAGAGGGGGGGAGGCGGTGAGTGGGTGGCATGGTGACTGCCGAGGCATCACCTCGTGTTCTCGCCCCCTCACCCGCACTCCTTGTCTCCCACTCCTGACCGTCACGTCCCCGCCAGGGCGTTGGTGCGGTTCAAGTGCTCCTCGCCGGTGTACTTCTGTGACTGCTCGTCGGCGTGGTAGCTGGAGCGCACCAGCGGGCCGCTCTCGACGACACCGAGGCCGAGCGAGAGGCCGAGGGATTTCCAGTGCGCGAATTCCTCGGGCGTGACCCAGCGCGACACGGGCAGGTGGCGCGTCGAGGGCTGGAGGTATTGGCCGATGGTGAGGATGTCGGTCTTGTCCGCGGCGATGTCGCGGAGCGTCTGCTCGATCTCCGCCGGCTCCTCGCCGAGGCCGAGCATAATCCCGGTCTTGGTCGTGAACCCGCGGGACTTGGCATGCCGCAGCACGCCGCGAGAACGGTCGTAGCGGGCCTGCACGCGCACCGGGCGTTGGAGGCGCTCCACGGTCTCGAGGTTGTGGTTGAAAATGTCGGGCCGGGCGTCGAGCACGGTGTCGACGTGCTCCAGCTGGCCCTTGAAGTCAGGAACGAGCACCTCGACCGCGGTGGCCGGGTTGCGATGGCGCACGGCGCGGATCGTCGCGGCCCAGACCGAGGCTCCGCCGTCGGCGAGTTCGTCGCGGGCCACACTGGTGATGACGCAGTGGCGCAGGCCCATGGTGGCGACTGCTTCGGCCACGCGGGCCGGCTCGCCAAGGTCGAGTTTGGTGGGCCGCCCGGTCTCGATCGCGCAGAAGTTGCAGGAGCGGGTGCAGATATTGCCCAGGATCATCAGGGTGGCCGTGCCGCGGGCCCAGCACTCGCCAAGGTTAGGGCATTTCGCGCTCTGGCAGACGGTGTGGAGCCGGTTCGCATCCACGAGTTGCCGCACGGCCTGGTAGCCGGGGCCGCTGGGTACCTTTGCCCGGAGCCAAGAGGGTTTGCGGGAAACTTCCATGGTCAGGGCGCGGGGCGGAACTTGTCACGGTAAGCGCGGCCCCGCTCGAGGCGGGCCGTGACCTCGAGGTAGTCGCGTTTGGCGAGGGCGGTCTGGAAGGCGTGGAGCTCGTCCTCGAACTGGCGGAGCGCGAAGAGCACCTCGTCGCGGTTCTGCTCGAGTATGGTGCGCCAGAGCTGGGCGTCGCTCCCGGCGATCCGGGTGGTGTCGCGGAGCCCGCCGCCGGCAAAGTTGGGCCAGGCCGGGTCCTTCGAGGCGAGGAAGGCGCACAGGCTCGAGGCCAGTATCTGGGGGAGGTGGCTGATATGGGCGACGATCTCGTCGTGCTTGTGCGGGGCGACGGTCACGGGCTCGGCGCCGAGGTCGGACCAGAAGCGCGTCACCGTGGCCGCGGCCGCGGCGTCCGTCTGCGGGCCGGGCGTGACAAAGCAGGTGCGGCGCTCAAAGAGCGTGGCGCTGGCGTTTTCCCAACCGGTCTTCTCCGATCCGGCCATCGGATGCGCGCCGACAAAGTGGGCGTGCTTCGGCAGGGCGGCGGCAGCGAGGCGACTGATCTCGGCCTTGACGCTGCCGACGTCCGTCACGATCGCGCCAGCCGCGAGCGCCGGGCCGATCTGCTGGGCGAGGGGTACGATGCGGTCGACCGGGGCGGCGATGACGACGAGCGCAGCACCGCGGACGGCCTCGGCCAGGTCATCCGGCGCGGCGTCGCACCAGGGCTGCTTGGCGAGGGCGAGGCGGGTCTCCGGGCGGCGGGGCCCCACCACGATGCGCCCCGCCCCGCCCCCGGGGCCGGGGGCCCGGGGCCCCGGGGCGCCCCGCCGCCCCGGGGCGGGGGGCGGCCGGTGGGGAAACCCCGGGCCCCCCAAACGCAAAAAACCCCGGGGGGGCGCGGGGAACGGCCCCT
>OMJT01000115.1 GCA_900299415.1 Opitutales bacterium | reverse complement strand
TCTCGTTGAACAGCGCGGTCTTGTCCCAGCCGCCGCCGGCTCCGAGCTCGCCGCCGAAGGAGAAGCCGCCGCAGGCCACGAGGCTGGCGAAACTGGCGAGGTCGGCGCGGCCGGCGACCAGGTCGCTCATGTGCACGTCGACCGCGGTGAAGCCGGCGCGGTCGAAGGCGGCGGCCATCTCGACCTCGCCGTTCACGCCCTGCTCGCGGAGAATCGCGATCGACGGACGGTTGTTACAGGAGGCAACGGAGGGAAGGGAGGTCGAACCCGGGGGCTTGGGTGCCGGACTCTCCGTTTCCTTCGTTTTCTCCTGTGCAAACGATCTGGGGAGATCGAACGTGATCCGAGGCGTGATGCCGGGGTTGGTGCGGTCGAGGCGGAGCTGGTGCTCCATCTCGGCGCAGGCGGGGTTGTCGCGCAGGGCGGCGATGCGGCGGGTGACATCGGACCAGATGGCGCGGAGGGCGAAGAGGTCCTCGTCGTACACGACCTGGCCGGCGCGGCGGATGACGAAGCGATGGGCCCCATTCAGGCGTCCGATTACCGAGATCGGCGGTAGGGCCGAGCGGCTGGCTCGGCCGGAGCTTTGAGCCTTGAGCTGGGTGGCGAAGACCTCGCGGACGTGGTCGACGTCGGCGGCGCGGACTTGGATGACGGCGCCGAGTTCCTCCGCGAAGAGCTGCGCGAAAAGCGGGTAGGGCTGGGTCGATGACCCGGCCGGGTTGGGGGTTTGCGGAGGTACGTCGGGAGGCGTTGCGGGCGTTTCGGGTAGGCGACGCGAACGGCCGGCTCGTCGAGCCAGCCCTACCTCGGAGGAGGCGGTGGGCAGCTCGATTTCCACCCCCGTGTGGCCGGCGAAGGCCATTTCGACGACGGTGGCGAGGAGGCCGCCGTCGGAGCGGTCGTGGTAGGCGAGGATCTTCCGTTCGCGGCCGAGTTGCTGGATGGCGTTCCAGAAGGCCTTGAGGTCGGCGGGCGAGTCGACATCGGGCGGCTCGGCGCCGGTCTGGGAGAGCACCTGGGCGAGGATGGAACCGCCGAGGCGGTTTTGGCCCTTTCCCAAATCCACCAACAGGAGAACGGTATCCCCGACCGGGATCGTTTTTTCACAGGAGGTAACGGAGGCAACGGAGAGAGGATGATTCGATCCATGCTCCGTTCCCTCCGTTTTCTCCTGTAAAAATGGATTGGTCCGCAGTTGAGGGGTCAGGGTCAGGCGGATGTCGGCGACGGACGCGAAGGCGGAGACGATGAGGGAGGTGGGGGCGGTGATGCGCTTCTTGGCGGCGCCGTCCTGCCAGACGGTGCTCATGCTCATGGAGTCCTTGCCGACGGGGATGGTGATGCCGAGGGCGGGGCAGAGTTCCATGCCGACGGCGTGCACGGCGGCGTAGAGATCGGCGGCGTCGCCGGGGACGGCCGGGGCGGCCATCCAGTTGGCGGAGAGGTTGACCTTGCCGAGATCGCCGACCTGCGCGGCGGCGAGGTTGGTGAGGGCTTCGCCGACGGCGAGACGGGCGGAGGCGGCGGCGTTGTTGACGGCGACGGGCGTGCGCTCGCCCATGGCCATGGCTTCGCCGGTGGTGACATCGAAGGTGGCGGCGGTGACGGCGCAGTCGGCGACGGGCACCTGCCAGGGTCCGACCATCTGGTCGCGGGCGATGAGGCCACCGAGGGTGCGGTCGCCGATGGAGATCAGGAAGGTCTTGTCGGCGACGGCGGGGTGGACCAGCACGCGATGAATCGCGTCCTGAAGTGAAACGGAGGATGAAAGTGAAAGAGGCGCGAGCGGCCGGCGGAGCGTCGTCTCCTGGCGGTGCATGCGGGGGGGCTTCCCGAGGAGGACCTCAAGGGGAAGGTCGATCGGGGTATTGGCGAAATGCGGATCGGCGACGACGAGGTCCTTCTTCTCGGTGGCCTCGCCGACGACGGCTAAGGGGGCGCGCTCGCGCTGGCAGAGGCGGGTGAACAGCTCGAGGCGATCGGCGGGGATGGCGAGGACGTAGCGTTCCTGGGACTCATTGCACCAGATCTCGAGCGGAGACATGCCGGGCTCGTCGTTGGGGAGCTTGCGCAGGTCGAAGTGTCCGCCGCGGCCGCCGTCGTTGACGAGTTCGGGGAGGGCATTGGAGATACCGCCGGCGCCGACATCGTGGATGAAGACGATGGGGTTGTCGGGTCCGAGGGCCCAGCAGCGGTCGATGACCTCCTGGCAGCGGCGCTCCATCTCGGCGTTGTCGCGCTGAACGCTAGCGAAATCGAGGTCCTCGCTGCCGTGCCCGCTGGCCATGGAACTGGCGGCGCCGCCGCCGAGCCCGATGAGCATGGCGGGCCCGCCGAGAACGACGAGCTTGTCGCCGGGCTTGATCGTGCACTTGCGGACATGCTCGCCGCGAATGTTGCCGAGGCCGCCGGCGAGCATTATGGGCTTGTGATAGCCGCGGAGCTCGGTGGTGGGAGCGTTGAGCTGGGAGCTCGGAAGTGCCGCCGGCACCTCCGCCTCGTAAGTGCGGAAGTAGCCGCAAATGGCGGGGCGGCCGAACTCGTTGTTAAAGGCGGCGCCGCCGAGGGGACCGTCGAGCATGATGTCGAGGGCGGAGACGATGCGGCCGGGTTTGCCGTGATCCTTTTCCCAGGGCTGTACGGCGCCGGGGAGGCGGAGGTTGGAGACGGTGAAGCCGACTAGGCCGGCCTTGGGTTTGGCGCCGCAGCCGGTGGCGCCCTCGTCCCGGATCTCGCCGCCGGAGCCCGTGGCGGCGCCGGGGAAGGGCGAGATGGCCGTAGGATGGTTGTGGGTCTCGACCTTGCAGAGGAGATGGATGTCCTCGCGGACGGCGCCGTACTCGTGGGTGCGGGGGTCGACGAAGAAACGGCCGCCGGGGGTGCCGGTGAGGACGGCGGCGTTGTCCTTGTAGGCGGAGAGAATGCCTTCGGAATGCAGCTCGTGGGTGTTCCGGATCATCTGGAACAGGGACTTGTCCTGCTTCCGGCCGTCGATTTCCCAGGAGGCGTTGAAGATCTTGTGGCGGCAGTGCTCGGAGTTGGCCTGCGCGAACATCATCAGCTCGACGTCCGTGGGATCGCGGCGGAGCTTGGTGAAGGCGGCGACGAGGTAGTCGATCTCATCCTCGGCGAGGGCGAGCCCGAGAGAAGCGTTGGCGGCGACGAGCGCGGGGCGGCCTTGGGCGAGGACCGGAACCGTGGTGAGCGGCCGGGGCGGCTGGTGCTGGAAGAGGACCGCGCAGGACGGGAGGTCAGGGAAGACGGCCTGGGTCATGCGGTCGTGGAGGCGCGCGGTGAGGGCGGCGTGCTGAGCGGGTGAAAAGACGGAGGTGCCAGCCTTCGCCTGGCCTACGGCTGGTTCGTCCTGACGCGGCGTGTCAGGCGAAACCGTGTAGGCGACGACGCGCTCGATGCGTTGGATGGCGGCGAGGCCGCAGGTGTGAGCGATATCGGTGGCCTTGGAGGACCAGGGGGAGATGGTGCCGGGGCGCGGAGCGACGACCTGAAGCAGGCCGGTGACTGGGGCCGCGCGGCGGCTGGGGCCGTAGGTGAGGAGCTTTTCGAGGACCGCTTGGCCGGCGGCGTCGAGGGTGGCGCCGGGGGCCAGCTCCACGAGGTGGCAGAACTCCGCCGCGACGGCCCGGGCCGGGAGTCCCGCCGCCTGGAGATCCGCGAGCAGCTTCTGCAGGCGGAAGGAGGAAAGGGCGGGGGAGCCGCGGAGGATCAGCATGGGTGACGGGTGTCCAAATGGGACCCGGAGGGGGCGGGCACGTCAAGAGATGGAAGACGGAGGCCCCGGTGGGGCCAAACGCCCAACGCTCAACTTTCAACGCTCAACGCACAAGTATCCGAGCCGCTCGGTTCGCGGGCCGACCCTACTTGAACGTTGAGCGTTGAGCGTTGAACGTTTGCGTCCGGTCAGCCGGGCGCTCCGGCGTTTCATCCGCGGCCGCCGCGGATGTGGATTTTTCCGCAATGCCTCTTGACCAATGCAAGGTCGTGGCCGTGATTGGGCGCCTCATTGCCGTGATCCGCCACCTCCCACATCCCGCCGGCCAGGACCCGAGGCGGGGTGCGCGCCGGGGGAGCGGGGCGGCCGGTCCGGGGGTAAGTCCATGAGCGACCGGATCACCCACGAGTGCGGCGTGGCGTTGGTGCGGCTGCGGAAGCCCCTCGCCCATTTCCAGGAGAAGTACGGCAACCCGCTCTGGGG